>CBHWEI010000029.1:0-21576 GCA_966112835.1 uncultured Acidimicrobiaceae bacterium | reverse complement strand
TGGCTGTTGGCCCCCCCCCCCAACTCCGCTGGGGGTGGGTTTTTGGCCGGGGGCCCGAAAAAAACCGCAACCAGTTCGACCGGCGCGACTGGGGATCGGGAGGTCGTCAGGCGCGCATGCGCAGGCCCTGCGGGTCGAGCACCGGCTCGTGCCGCAGGCTGGCCGGGCGGCGACGACCGATGATCTCGATCTCGAAGCCCGACGTGGCGTCGGCCAATACGGTGGGGATGTACCCCAGCGCCAGGCTGACGCCCGAGTAGTGGGCGTAGCCGCCGGAGGTGATCCAGCCGACCACCTCGCCGTCGTGCCACACCGGCTCGTCGCCGATGACGTCGGCCGGCGCCTCGGGGTCGACGTCGACCTCGAACATCACCAGCTTGCGTTGCGGGCCGCCGGCGGCGATCTCGGCCTCGACGGCCTCGCGGCCGACGAAGTCGTGGTCCAGCTTGAGCACGCGATCCATGCCCGCCTCGAGCGGCGTGTAGATGGGGCGGTACTCGCGGAACCAGGTGCCGAAGTTCTTCTCGAGGCGCATGGTGATGAGCGCCCGGAACCCGAACAGGCGCATGTCGAACTCCTGGCCGGCCTCCCAGATGAGGTCGAACAGGTAGCGCTGGTACTCGGGGGCGACCCAGATCTCGTAGCCGAGGTCACCCGTGTAGGTCATGCGCGACAGCCACACGGGCGCCATGCCCAGGTCGACCTTGCGGAACGCCATGAACGGGAAGTCCTTCGTGGCGAGCGACGTGTCGGTGAGCTTCTGCAGCACGTCGCGCGAGCGCGGCCCGGCCACGGTCAGGCCGACCATCGACAACGAGAGCACCTCGAAGCGGATGTCGCTGCCCTCGGGCAGGTGCGCCAGGAACCAGCGCGGGTGGTGCACCTCGGCGGCCTGCGAGCCGAACAGGAAGAACTCGTCCTCACCGATGCGCGACACGGAGAACTCGCCTTCGATGCGGCCCTGCGGGTTCAGCATCGCAGTGAGGTTGGTGCGACCGATCTTCGGCAGCGTGTTCGTGAACAACCCCTGCAGCCATGCAGCCGCACCCGTGCCACTCACCTTGTACTTGGCGAAGTTCGACGCCTCGCTGAAGCCGACGCGCTCGCGCACGGCGCGGCTCTCCTCGGCCACCGTGTCGAACGCGTTCGAGCGGTAGAAGGTGACGTCCTCCTTCGGCTCGAGGCCGGGCTTCTGGAACCACAGCGGGTGCTCCAGGCCGAAGCCGACTCCCCACACCGCGTTGTGCGCGGTGAGGCGGTCGTAGATGGGCGTCGTGAGCAGCGGTCGAGCGGCCGGCAGTTCCTCGTTGGGGAACGTGATGCGGAAGCGGCGGGAGTAGTTCTCCTTCACCTTCGAGTTGGTGAACGCCAGCGTCGCGTAGTCGCCGTAGCGGGCGACATCCATGGCCCAGATGTCGGCGCCGGGGTCGCCGTGCACCATCCAGTTGGCGAGCGACAGGCCCACGCCACCACCCTGCGACAGGCCGGCCATGACCGCATTGGCCATCCACATGCCACGCATGCCCTTGATGGGCCCGACCAGCGGGTTGCCGTCGGGGCTGAACGTGAACGGCCCGTTCACGAAGCGCTGGATGCCGGCGCGGCCCACGGCGGGGAAGTGGTCGAACGCCCGCGCCAGCTCGGGTGAGATGCGGTCGAGGTCGTGAGGGAGCAGTTGCGAGACGAAGTCCCACGGCGTGGTCTTCGCCGACCACACTCGGTTGTCCTGCTCGTAGGTGCCGAGCAGGATGCTCTGGCCCTCCTGGCGGGCGTAGATCTCGCCGGCGAAGTCGATCATGTGCGGCAGCTCGCGGCCGTTCGTCTGGTTGAACTCGATGACTTCCGGCATCGGCTCGGTCATCAGGTAGTGGTGCTCCATCGCGAGCACGGGCAGCTCGAGGCCGCACATGCGGCCGACCTCGCGAGCCCAGAGGCCGCCGGCGTTGACGACGTGCTCGGTGTGGATGACACCCTTCTCGTCGCCCGTGGCCGGGTCGTAGGTGTACACGTTCCAGGTGCCGTCGGCGAGCTGCTCGAGCTTGTTCACCCAGGTCTGTTGGTAGGTCTCGGCACCACGGTTGCGGGCGCAGATGAGGTACGCGTTGGTGACGCCCGTGGGGTCGACGCTGCCCTCGTCCTCGTCGAACAGTGCGCCGACGAAGTACTTCTCCTCCAGCAGCGGGTTCATCTCCTTGGCTTCCTTCATGGAGACGATCTCCATGTGCATGCCCAGGTAGCGGCCTCGGGCCTGGGCCATGCGCAGCCAGTCGAGGCGCTCGGGGGTGTCGGCCAACTGCAGGCCACCCGGCAGGTGGATGCCGCAGTTCTGGCCGCTCTCGGCCTCGATCTGCTTGTACAGGTTCACCGTGTACTGCTGCAGCCGGGCGACGTTCGGATCACCGTTCAAGGTGTGCATGCCGCCGGCGGCGTGCCACGTGCTGCCGGACGTGTACGTCGCCTTCTCGACGAGGACCACGTCGGTCCAGCCGGCGACGGTGAGGTGGTAGAGCACGCTCGCTCCGACCACGCCACCACCGATGACGACGACCTGTGCCGATGACTTCATTTGGAACCCCTTGTTGCTTTCGTCAGAAATCGGTGGGCACGCCACCCTCGGCGACCCGGCGGTCCACGAAGGCGCGGAGCTCCGCCTTCGCCTCCGGATCCATTGCGGGCTCCTGATACGCGTCGAGGTACTGGCCCACCAAGCGGTGGGCCTTCTGGTCGGCGGTCGGGCTGCCGCCCTCCTCCCAGCTCTCGTAGTTCCGCCAGTCGCTGAGGATCGGACGGTAGAACGCGTCGCGGAAGCGCTCCTGGGTGTGCGCGGTGCCGAAGAAGTGGCCCCCGGGCCCGACCTCCTCGATGGTGTCGATGGCCAAGGACTCGGGCGACACGTCGACCGGTTCGAGCATCTTGGCGACCATCTGCAGGAGGTCTGCGTCGAGCAGCATCTTCTCGAGGCTGGCGTGCAGCCCGCCTTCCATCCAGCCGGCGCCGTGCATCATGAAGTTGACGCCGCCCATGATGGCACCCCACAGCGAGAACACGCTCTCGTAGGCGGCCTGCATGTCCAGCGCGTTCGCGGCGCACACGTTCGAGCTTCGGTACGGCACGCCGTAGCGGCGGGCCAGCTGTCCGCCGATCATGGCCGTCCGTACGTACTCGGGGGTGCCGAACGCGGGCGCGCCGGACTGCATGTCGACGTTGGAGGTGAATCCGCCGTACATCACCGGGCAGCCAGGGTTGATGATCTGCATGAGGGTGATGCCGGCCAGTGCCTCGGCGTTCTGCTGCGCGAGCGCCCCGCCCAGCGTGATGGGTGCCATGGCCCCCGCCAACGTGAACGGGGTGACGATGATGGGCTGGTTGTTCTGGGCGAACTCGATCATGCCCTGCGCCATCGGGACGTCGAGGCGCAGCGGCGAGTTGGTGTTCACGACGCTGATGACCGATGGCTCGCGCTCCAGCGTCGCCTGGTCGATGCCACGCGCGATCTTCACCATCTCCATGCAGTCACGGTTGCGTTGGCGGCCGAGGCTGTAGCAGTGCAGACCCTTGTCGGTCATGGTGAGGATGTCGTACGACGCCTCGAGGTGGCGGATGGACGCGTGGATGTCGACCGGCTCCACCGGATAGCCGGCGATGTAGTGGATGATGTCGAGCTGCTGGGCCAGGCGCAGCAGGTCGCGGAAGCCCTCGCGGTCACCGGTCTTGCGCACGCCGTTGCGGTCCATGTAGTGCGGTGCGCTGGCGACCGTGCCGAAGATGGTCCAGCGGCCACCCACGCGCACGTTGCGGGCCGGGTTCCAGCTGTGCAGCGTGAACTCGGAGGGCACCGTCGTGAGGGCCTGTTCGACCAGGTGGCGCGGAATGCGGACCCGGTGATCGGACTCGTCGACCGTGGCGCCGGCCTCGCGCATGATGCCGCGAGACTCGGGGTCCATGAACTCCATGCCGATGCGCTCGAGAATGGTGAGCGACGCCTCGTGAATGGACTCCAGCTCGTCGGCGGACAGCACGTCGGTGTGGTTCAGCCGCATGTACGGCTGGCGGTACGGGATCTGCTCCGGCAACCGTGGCCCACGGTTCTCGGCGCTGCGTTCGCGGCCCCCGCGTCGGCGTCCGGTGTTGAGGTCCCCAGCGATCTCGGTCACGTGGAGCGACACTACACCGCGAAGGCCATTCCTTGTACGGTTGTCACGAGAATCCGGGGGACCGCATGAGCCAGATCGTGTCGATCGACATCAGTCACCACCAGTTGCCACTCGACCCGCCGTTCCCCGCGTCGTGGGATCCGCAACCGCGCACGAAGTTCCCGGCGACCATCGTGCGGGTGAAGGACTCCGACGGCTTCGTGGGCATCGGGTCGGGCGACGTCATGTACGGCTTCCAGGACTACGCGCGCTGGTTTCTGGGCGAGGACCCGGAGGATCTCGACCAGCACTCCGCCCGCCTCGCCAACGTCGAGTTCCACGCCGGACGGCCCTGGCCGCTCGACGTCGCCCTGTGGGACCTGGTGGGCAAGCGGCGTGGCCGGCCCGCCTGGCGGCTGCTCGCCGAGCGCGCCGGCCGACCGACGGATGACCCGGCGCGACTGCGGCTCTACGCCAGCACGGCCGTGCACCGCGACGCGGCGGCGACGGTGCAGGTGGCGAAGCGCCTGCGCGCCGAGGGCTTCGGCGCGATGAAGCTGCGGTTCGGGCGGCCGGACATCGCCGACGACCTGGCGGTGCTGGCCGCGGTGCGCGACGCAATGGGCGACTCGATGGCGCTCATGGTGGATTGCAACCAGGGCTGGCGGATGCCGTGGGACACCGCCGCGCCGTGGGACGTCGACCGTGCCTGGTCGGTGGCCGAGCGGCTGATGGATGAGGACGTGTTCTGGATGGAGGAACCGCTGCACCGGGGCGATCACGCCGGCATGGCCGATTTGCGTCGGCGCGTGGCCGGCAACGGCGCGATGCTGGTCGCCGGTGGCGAGATGACGAGGGAACCCTACGAGCTGCGTGCCTTGCTGGAGGCTGAGTGCCTCGACGTGTTCCAACCCGACTGCGTGTGCACGCTGGGCATCAGTGGTTCGGCCGACATCGGCGCCCAGGTGGTGGCGGCCGGCAAGGTGTTCACGCCGCACACCTGGGGCAACGGCATCGGTGTGCTGGCCAACCTGCACGTCGCCGCCGGGGTGGCCGGGGCCGACGGATCGCAGTGGGTGGAGTGGCCGCTGGACCCGCCCGAATGGTCGCTCGAGCGGCGCGACTTCCCGCTGGTCGCTCCCATCGCTGCGGCCGACGGCTGGGTGACCTTGGGCGACGAGCCCGGCCTGGGCATCGAGCTCGACGAGGACCGGCTGACCGCCACCGCGAGCGATCGGGCGACGTTCCAGTGAACGCCCAGCCCACCCACCCTGTCACCGGGGCGATCGCTCAGGTGCGGGCGACCGCGGTGAACGTGCCCATGGCGGCGCCGTACCGCTTCTCGTTCGGCCGGCTGGCAGCGTTCACCACCACCATCGTGGAGGTGACCGACGTCGACGGGGTGACCGGCCTCGGCGAGTCACCGCACGGTGATCAGGTGGCGTTGATCGAGGAGCTCGGCGCCCGCCTCGTCGGCCTCGCCCCCGCTGCATTGAACGAGGCCGAGCGGCGCTGTGTGGCGCGCACCGGCTTCAGCATGTGGGACGACGCCGCGGCCGAACGGCGCGCATTCGGTGCCATCGAGATGGCGATGTGGGACCTGCGTGCGCGACGAGCAGGGGTGCAGCTCGTGGACCTGCTCGGTGGCCGGGTGCGTGACGAGGTGGCCTTCACCGAGTACTTCGCGTTCCGCGACGGACTGGAACGCACCCCGGCCGACGTGGTGGACCACTGCGTGCGCATGGCCGCCGAGTTCGGCAGCCCGGCGTTCGAGGGTAAGCTCGGCGTGCTGTCGGTCGAGGAGGAACTGACGATGGTGGCCGACCTGGTGCGGGAGCTCGGACCCGGCCGGGTGCAGCGACTGGACGCGAACGGGGCGTACACCGTCGCCACTGCACGTCGGGTGTGCCACCGGCTCGCGGACCTGGGCGTGGGGTGGCTGGAGGACCCGTGCCGCACGCTCGACGAGACCCAACGGCTGCGCGACGACGGCGTCGCGGTGTCGTTCAGCACGCACGAGGCTGCGCTCCTCCGCGCCGCTCGCTCCGGCGTTCCCGACGGCATCTGCGTCGACATCGCCGAGCTCGGTGGCTTCCGCAGGACGCAGGACTTCCTCCGTGCGTGCGACGCACTCGGCATCGACTTCTGGTGCTACAGCGGCGACGCCGGCGTGATGACCGCGGCGTACCTTCACCTCACCGCGGCCGAACCGTCGATGATCCGGCCACACCAATCGCTGTTCAGGTTCACCGCCGACGTGGTGCTGGAACAGGGACACTTCTCGCCGCGAAACGGTGTCCTGCCGGTGCCCGACGGTGCAGGTCTCGGGGTGTCGCTCGACAGGATGTCGTTGGAACGACTGTCCCGGCATTACCGTGAGCACGGTGCCATGGGCGGCACCGCGACCGGCGTCGACGGCGACGCTGGAAGCGGCTACCGCGGCGAGTACCGACGGCGGTGACATCGGGTTCGCTCGAATCCCGACCAGATAGGTAATCTTTCAAGCGAGCGGTGTCGCATGCGGACACCGTGGTCGACAGGCTGCGACAACCGAGAAGGAGCGATGGTGTCCGAAGGGCGGACGAGGCAATCGATCGAATGGACCACCGTGTTGGTGCTGCTCGGATTCGGTCTCGCGTACCTCGCCGTCGTCGTCTTCCATGCCGCCATCCCGTGGCCGGTCGAGTTGATCGTCCTCACCTACCTCGGTGGGCTGTCGCTGTCGATCGGCCATGAGCTGCTGCACGGCCACCCCACGCGGTGGAACGCGGTCAACTCCACCCTCGGCTACATCCCGCTCAGCCTGTGGCTGCCCTTCGGGCGCTACAAGCGTTCGCACGTACAGCACCACCGGACGAACCTCACGGACCCGTTCGACGACCCGGAGAGCACGTACATCAGCCCCGAGCGGTGGCAGTCAGCGTCGCCGCTGCGCCGTCGGTGGATGCTGTTCCTGCGCACCACTCCCGGCCGCTTCACGGTGGGCGTGCCCCGCGTCATCCTGCGGTTCTGGGCAGGCGACCTGCGCCACATGAACCGGCGCGAGGTGTACCGGCCGTGGCTCATCCACCTGGTGCTGGTGGTCCCGTTCGGGTGGTGGCTGTTCGGCGTGATCGGTGTGAACCCGTGGGTGTACGTGTTCGGCTTCGTGCTCGGCGGCACCGCGTGCAGCGCGCTGCGCTCGTTCGTCGAGCACTGCGCCACGCCGCAGGGCACGCGTTCGGCCGTCGTGCACGGAGGGCCAGTGGTGTCGTTGCTGTTCATGAACATCAACCTGCACCACACGCACCATGCCCAGCCCGACGCCCCGTGGTACGACATCCCGCAGATCCACCGCGAGATGGGCAGTGACGCCATCGCCGCCGAAGGGGCCGGCCTGTACGGCAGCTACTTCGAGGTGCTGCGCACGTACTTCTTCACGCCGTTCTGCCAGCCCGACCATCCGCTGTCGCCGGGCGCCCGTCCGTACGGCAGCACCGGCCTCGGCTGAGCCGGACCGGGCCGAACTTGACCGGGCCGAACTTGACCGGCCCCACCCGCACGGATGGCATGATCATCGGGTGATCGCGCACCTCGGCATGTACCCGTTCGCGCACCTGCGCGACGCCTACGACCACCTCTGGGCCGCGGTGTCCGACCGTTTGGACGGCGCGCCTCGCCACCTCGCCCGCGACGTGTCCCTGGACGACGCCTGGTCGAGCGCCGACCTGTTGGTGGGGCAGACCTGCGGTTGGCCGCTGGTGCAGCGCCTGGCGGGCACCGTGGACGTCATCGGCGCCTTCGACATGAACGTGCCGTTCGCTCAGGGCGGCCGCTACCGGTCGGTGCTGGTGGCCGCAAAGCCGCTCGGCATCGAGCAGTGGCGGGCCGACCCCGCTGCCGTCGTGGCGCAGAACGGGCCGGAGAGCCTGTCGGGATGGATCAGCTTGCTGTGGGCGTGGGGCGGCGAGCCGGCGAAGGTCCTCACCACGGGTGGCCATGTGCTGAGCATGCAGGCCATCGCCGAGGGCCGGGCGCAGGTTGCGTCCATCGACGCCGTCTCGTTCCAGTGCGTGATCGACAGCGACCCGATGCTGGCGGCGCGCATGCACGTCATCGGGCACGGACCGCTGGTTCCCTCGTTGCCGCTGGTCATGTCCACTGCGCTCGCCGCGCGCCGTGACGAGGTACGTTCGGCGTTCGCCGCAGCGGTGGCCGACCCGGCCATGGCCGCGACGTGCGCAACGCTCAGGATCCGCGGGTTCGTGCCGTTCGGGCTCGAGGACTACGAGGGGCTGCAGGCGCTCCTGCCAGGACGCTGAGCTCGCCGGCGTGGCGGGCCAACGCCTCGCGTGCGACGACCAGTGCGGGCCCGGTGAGCCGGAACGAGGGACCGACGACGCTGAGCGCCGCGACCACCTCGCCGGTGGGGCCGTGCACGGGCGCGGAGAGCGCGGTGACGCCGTCCTCCACCGCGTCGGACCGCACGGCCACGCCGTCGGCATCCACCTGGCCCGCCAACGCAGCGCCGACGGCCGTGCCGCGACGGGTGACGCGCTGGCCGAGCCAGCTGACATGGCGAACGGCGTGGGTGCCGGGCTCCATGGCCGCGTACTCGGCATGGCGGGCGTCGAACGGCTCGGCAAGGTAGGCCGACTCGCCGGTCAGCTCGGCCAGTGCAGCCAGCACCGGCTCGGCCAACCGGGGGAGCGCGGCGCGGCTGGCCAGGGTGCGGGCGATGCGCAGCAGTTCGCCGCCGGGTACGAACCGGCCTTCCTGGTCGCGGGCGGCGAACCCCGCCGATTCGAGTGAACGCAACTGGCGCAGGGTGGTGGACGGGGTGAGCTCGACCGCCCGGGCCGCGTCGGCCAGGGCGATGCCGGTGGGGTGGTCGGCGACCACCCGCAACAGGGCCAGACCGCGATCGGTGGCCCGTGGCCGACCGTTGGTGGGTGTCTCCGACATGTTGCGCAGTATGGCATGGTGTTGCGTAAGATGAAACACATGCCGTCTGCTGTGCCTCCGCCCGCCGAGCCCCCGTCCGTCGTGCTGCCCCCGTCCGTCGTGCTGGTGGACGGTCCCGGTCTCACCGTCGCCGACGTCGTCGCCGTCGCCCGTCACGACGCGTCGGTCTCGTTCGGCGAGGTCGCTCGCGCCGCGATGGAACGCAGCGCCGCGCTGGTCGACGGCTACGTCGAGAGCGACCACCCCGTGTACGGCGTCACCACCGGGTTCGGGTCGTTGGCCAACACGGTCATCCCGGCCGAACGCACCGCCGAGCTGCAGGTCGCGCTGGTCCGGTCGCACGCCACCGGCATGGGCGACACGGTCGAGCCCGAGGTGGTGCGTGCGCTGCTGTTGCTGCG
The DNA here is from genome assembly GCA_966112835.1 of uncultured Acidimicrobiaceae bacterium. GTDB lineage: Bacteria > Actinomycetota > Acidimicrobiia > Acidimicrobiales > Ilumatobacteraceae > UBA668. The sequence continues at coordinate 12,098 of CBHWEI010000029.1, read as the reverse complement.
GGCGCGCAGCCTGTCGATGGGCTACTCGGGTGCCCGCCCCGAACTGGTGGAACTGCAACTGGCGCTGCTGAACCACGGCATCACCCCCGTGGTGCGCGAGCACGGCTCGCTGGGCGCCAGCGGCGACCTCGCGCCACTCAGCCACTGCGCACTGTCGCTCATCGGCGAGGGCGAGGTGTTCACCGCCACCGGGGTCGAGCCCACCGCCGACGCGTTCGCCCGGCACGGCCTCGCGCCGGTCACCCTGCGCGCCAAGGAGGGCTTGGCGCTCATCAACGGCACCGACGGCATCCTGGGCATGCTCTGCCTGGCGCTGCACGACCTGTCGGAACTGGCCCGCCTGGCCGACGTCACCGCGGCGCTCACGGTGGAGGGTCTGCTGGGCACCGACCGGGCGTTCGCCGCCGACCTGCAGGCGTTGCGGCCGCAGGTGGGGCAGGCCACGAGCGCTCGCAACCTCACCCGTCTGCTGGCCGGCTCGGCGGTGGTGGCCAGCCACCGCGAAGGCGACAGCCGCGTGCAGGACGCCTACTCGTTGCGGTGCACGCCGCAGGTGCACGGCGCCGCGCTCGACACCATGGCGCACGCCCGGGTCATCGCCGAGCGCGAGCTGCAGGCCGCCATCGACAACCCGATGATCCTGCTCGACGGCCGCGTCGAGAGCTGTGGCAACTTCCACGGCGCGCCGGTGGGGTTCGTGTGCGACTTCCTGGCCATCGCCGCGGCCGAGCTGTGCGCCATCGCCGAGCGGCGCACCGACCGCATGCTCGACAAGGCGCGCAGCCATGAGCTGCCCCCGTTCCTGGCACCCGACGCAGGGGTGAACAGCGGCATGATGATCGCCCACTACACGCAGTCGGCCATGGCCATGGAGGCGCAGCGCCTGGCGGTTCCCGCCAGCACGCAGAGCCTGCCCACCAGTGCCATGCAGGAGGACCACGTGTCCAACGGTTGGGCGGCGGCGCGCAAGCTGCGTCGTTCGGTCGACACGCTGCGCCGGGTCCTCGCGGTCGAGTTGGTGTGCGCGGCCGCTGCGGTCGACCTTCGTGCCCCGCTGCAGCCCGCGGCGGGCACCGGCGCGGCGCTGGCCGTGCTGCGCGAGCGCGTCGCCGGGCCCGGCCCGGATCGTTGGCTGTCGCCCGACCTGCGCGCGGCCGAACAACTGCTCGCCGACGGCACCGTGCTGTCGGCCGTCGAATCTGCAATCGGGAACCGGGAGGTCCTCTGATGGAAGGTGCACGTCCCGTCCGCGCCCCGCGCGGCAACGAGTTGAACACGCTCGGTTGGCCGCAGGAGGCCGCCTACCGAATGCTGCACAACAACCTCGACCCCGAGGTCGCCGAGCGACCCGACGACCTGGTCGTGTACGGCGGAACCGGCCGTGCGGCGCGCAGCTGGGGTGCGTTCGACGCGATGGCCCGCACGCTGCGCACGCTGAAGGCCGACGAGACCATGCTCGTGCAGTCGGGCAAGCCGGTGGGCGTGTTCCGCACGCACGAGTGGGCACCGCGCGTGCTGCTCGCGAACAGCAACCTGGTTCCCGAATGGGGCAACTGGGACGAGTTCCGCCGGCTGGAGGACATGGGCCTCACCATGTACGGCCAGATGACCGCCGGTTCGTGGATCTACATCGGCACCCAGGGCATCCTCCAGGGCACCTACGAGTGCTTCGCCGAGATCGCCCGGCGTCGCCACGCCCGGGGCCAGGGTGACGGCACGCTGCGCGGCACCATCACGCTCACCGCCGGTCTCGGCGGCATGGGCGGCGCACAGCCGCTGGCCGTCACCATGAACGACGGCGTCGCGCTGTGCATCGACGTCGAGGCCTGGCGCGTGGAGCGTCGCCACGAGCACCGCTACCTGGACGAGATCGCCGACTCGTTGGAGGACGCGGTGGCGCGCTGCGTGCGCGCCCGCGACGAGGGCCGCCGCCTGTCGGTGGGCCTGGTGGGCAACGCGGCGGAACTGCTGCCGCAGTTGCTGGAGATGGACTTCCCGGCCGACATCGTCACCGACCAGACCAGCGCGCACGACCCGCTCAGCTACGTGCCGGTGGACCTCACGCCCGAGGCAACGGCCGAGATGGCGCGCACCAACCCGCAGGAGCTCATCCGCCGCAGCCGCGAGAGCATGGCCATGCACTGCCGCGCCATGGTCGGCTTCCTCGACAAGGGCAGCGAGGTGTTCGACTACGGCAACAGCCTGCGCACCGAGGCCAAGCTCGGCGGGTTCGAGCGGGCGTTCGACTACCCCGGCTTCCTGCCCGCCTACATCCGTCCGCTGTTCTGCGAGGGCAAGGGCCCGTTCCGCTGGGTGGCGCTCAGTGGCGACCCGGCCGACATCGCGGCCACCGACCGTGCCGTGCTGGAGGAGTTCCCCGACGACGAGCACCTGCACCGCTGGATCCAGATGGCCGGCGAACGGGTGGCGTACCAGGGCCTGCCTGCCCGCATCTGCTGGCTCGGCTACGGCGAGCGCCACCGGTTGGGCCTGCGCTTCAACGAGATGGTGAAGCGCGGCGAGCTGAAGGCGCCCATCGTCATCGGCCGCGACCACCTCGACTCTGGGTCGGTCGCCTCGCCCTACCGCGAGACCGAAGCGATGATGGACGGCAGCGACGCCATCGCCGACTGGCCGTTGCTGAACGCGCTCGTGAACACGTCGTCGGGTGCCACGTGGGTGAGCATCCACCACGGCGGTGGCGTGGGCATCGGCCGCAGCATCCATGCCGGCATGGTCTGCCTGGCCGACGGCACCGACCTCGCGGGTGAGAAGCTGTCGCGCGTGCTGCTCAGCGACCCCGGGATGGGTGTCATCCGCCACGCCGACGCCGGCTACCCGCGGGCCATCGAGGTGGCCGACGAGCGCGGCGTGCGCCTGCCGATGCGCGAGGGCGCCTGATGCACGTCGAGGGCGACTTCTGGCGCGACGGCGCGGTGTGCGTGCGCGGCGCATTCACTCCCGAGCACATGGCGCTGGCACAGGCCGCCATCGACGCCAACCTGGCCGACCTGTCGCCGTTGGCCAAGCGGGCCAGTGGCGACGACGACGGCGCGTTCGTGGAGGACTTCTGCAACTGGCAGCGGCTTCCCGAGATGGAGCGGTTCATCCGCGAGTCCGACGCGGGTCGCATCGCCGGCGAGCTGATGGGCGCGCACACGGTGCGGCTGTACCACGACCACGTCCTGGTGAAGGAGCCCGGCACCAAGCAGCGCACGCCGTGGCACCAGGACCAGCCCTACTACAACGTCGACGGCCGCCTGAACATCAGCATGTGGTGCCCGGTCGACCCGGTGGCGCGCGAGAGCACGCTCGAGTTCGTGAAGGGCTCGCACCTGGGTCCGTGGTTCATGCCTCGGTCGTTCCTCGACGGTCAGGCGAAGTGGTTCCCCGACGGCGCGTTGGCCGAACTGCCCGACATCGATGGCCGGCCCGACCGGTTCGAGGTGCTCGGCTGGGCGCTCGAGCCGGGTGACGCACTCTTCTTCCACATGCTCACCCTGCACGCCGCCGGCGGTGTGGGCGGCACGAACCGCCGCCGCGTGCTGAGCGTGCGGTTCCTCGGCGAGGACATGGTGCATGCCATCCGCCCGTGGGTGACGTCGCCACCGTTCCCCGGGCTGGCCGACGAGCTGCCCGACCGGGCGCCACTCGACCACCCGCTCTTCCCGGTGCTGTGGGAGCGCGCGTGAGCGTCCGCGACATCCTCCACGTGGGCAACCCGCTCCTGCGCGAGCACTCTCGCGAGGTCAGCCGCGACGAACTGGCGTCGCCCGCCATGCAGCAACTCATCGGCGACCTGATCGACACCATGCACGCGGCGAACGGCGCCGGCATCGCCGCGCCACAGGTGGGCGAGCTGGTACGCATCGCCACGATCGAGGTCACCAGCAATCCGCGCTACCCGTACAAGCCGCCCATCCCGCTGACGGTGGTGGTGAACCCGGTCGTCGAGTTCCTCGACGACGAGATGGTCGACGTGAACGAAGGCTGCCTGTCGGTGCCGAACCTGCGCGGCAACGTGCTGCGCCACGTGAACATCCGGGTTCGCTACTGGGACCGCCACGGCATGGAGCACGACGAGGTGAAGCGCGGCCTCACCGCCGGTACGTTCCAGCACGAGCTGGACCATCTCGACGGTGTGCTGTTCCTGGACCGCGTGCACGACACCACGACGCTCACCACGTGGGAGCAGTTCGAGAAGTTCCATCGCGCCGCCTTCGTCGAGCGCATCACCCAGTTCGTGCAGCGAGTTGGTTCGTAGATGACGTCGTTGTGGTGCGAGCTGGCGTGGCTGGGTGGCGAACGCGCCACCGCCGACGTGCTCGTCACCGTCGCCGACGGCCGCATCACCTCCGTGCAGCCCGGTGTGGCGTGCCCCGAGGGTGCAGAACGGCTGGCGGGGCTGACCATCCCCGGCATGGCGAACGCGCACAGCCATGCGTTCCACCGCGCGCTGCGCGGGCGCACCCATGTGGGTGGTGGGTCGTTCTGGACCTGGCGCGACCAGATGTACGGGCTGGCTCGCCGCCTGGACCCGCAGCGCTACCACGACCTGGCCGTCGCCGTGTACGGCGAGATGGCGCTGGCGGGCATCACGTCGGTCGGGGAGTTCCACTACCTGCACCACGCCCCGGGTGGTCGCACGTACGCCGACGCGAACGCCATGAGCGACGCGCTGGTGGCCGCGGCGAAGGTGGCCGGTATTCGCATCACCCTGCTCGACACCTGCTATCTGCACGGTGGCATCGGCGTGCCGCCGAACGAGGTGCAGCAGCGATTCAGTGACGGCAGCGCCGACGCGTGGGCCGCACGCGTCGACCGGTTCCGACCGGCCGGCGACCATGTGCAGGTGGGCGCCGCCATCCACTCGGTGCGCGCCGTCGACCCGGCGGCCATGGCCGCGGTGGCGTCGTGGGCCGGGAGTCGTGGTGCGGTGCTGCACGCGCACGTCTCCGAGCAGCCCGCCGAGAACGAGCAGACCCTCGCCACCCACGGCTGCACGCCCACGCAGCTGCTGTCGGACCATGGCGCGCTGTCCAGCCGGTTCACGGCCGTGCACGCGACGCACCTGACCGACGGCGACGTCGCGCTGTTGGGCGGCGTTCGCTGTGCGGTGTGCATGTGCCCCACCACTGAACGGGACCTGGCCGACGGCATCGGCCCGGCCGCGGCGCTCCGCTCGGCGGGCGCGGCCATCACGCTCGGCAGCGATTCGCACGCGGTCATCGACCTGTTCGAAGAGGCGCGTGCTGTCGAACTGGACGAGCGGCTGGCGACACAGGTGCGCGGGCATCACACCGCCGCCGACCTGATGACCGGTGCCACGGAAGCGGGCCACCGCAGCATCGGTTGGTCCGACGTCGGAACGCTGCGCGTGGGAGCGGCCGCCGACCTGGTGTCGGTGCGGCTCGACACGGTGCGTACTGCCGGGGGAGATGCCGGCACGGCCCTCGACACGGTGGTGTTCGCCGGGAGCGCAGCCGATGTCCACTCGGTCGTGGTGGCCGGCCGGCAGGTGGTGCGCGACGGCCGGCACGTGTCGGTCGACGTGGCCGCCGCGCTCGCTTCGTCCATCGCTGCTCTCTCGGAGGACGCATGACCACCACCGTGCTCGACCGCATCGGGCTGCTCGTCACCAACGACCCGAGCCTGGGGGAGGGGCCGCTGGGCCTGCGCCGCGATGCTGCGATCGTGTGGGAGGACGGCCGGGTGATCGCCGTGGGCGACGCCGGACTGGTGGCCGACGAACGCATCGACGCCGACGGCCGGTGCGTGCTGCCCGGCTTCGTCGACAGCCACACCCACCTGGTGTTCGCCGGCGATCGCGGCGACGAGTTCGCGGCACGAATGGCCGGCCGCCCGTACGAGGCCGGGGGCATCCGGACCTCGGTGCAGGCCACACGCGCCGCCGACGATTCGATGCTGCGGCACCTCACGGCGGCGCGCCGCGACGAGGCGCTGCGGGCGGGCATCACCACGGTCGAGATCAAGAGCGGCTACGGGCTGGACGTGCACCACGAGGCGCGCTGCCTGCGGCTGGGGCGCGAGCTCACCGACGAGACCACGTTCCTGGGGGCGCACGTGGTGCCGCCCGAGTTCGAGGGCCGGGCCGACGACTACGTGCACCTGGTGTGCCACGAGATGCTGCACGCGGCTCGGCCGCACGCCCGCTGGGTGGACTGCTTCTGCGAAGTGGGCGCGTTCGACGCCGACCAGAGCCGTGCCGTGCTGGCTGCCGGCCGCGACGCCGGGTTGGGGCTGCGCCTGCACGCCAACCAGCTGGGCCACGGCCCCGGTGTGCAGCTGGCCGTCGAGATGGGATGCGCGTCGGCCGACCACTGCACGTACCTGAGCGACGCCGACATCGCCGCGTTGGCGAGCAGCGACACGGTGGCGACGTTCCTGCCGGCCACCGACTTCAGCACGCGCCAGCCGTACCCCGATGCACGGCGGGTCATCGACGCCGGAGCGATGGTCGCCATCGCCACCAACTGCAACCCGGGTTCGAGCTACACGACGTCGATGTCGTTCTGCCTGGCCCTGGCCGTACGCGACATGCACATGACGCCCGAGGAGGCGCTCCTGGCGGCGACGGTGGGTGGTGCGCGGGCGCTTCGTCGCGACGACGTGGGCACGCTGGGCATCGGCATGCGGGCCGACGTCACGGTGCTCGACGCACCCAGCTACACGCACTTCGTGTACCGCCCGGGCGTGCCCATCGTGGCGGCTGTGTACCAGGGGGGCGCGGCGGTCACCCACTAGGGTGCTCCCTCGTGGCACGGACGCCGGACCTCGAACGACGACAGGAGCTGTTGGATCGCATCGTCGTGTACCTGGCCGAGAACGGCCTGGCACAGGCGACGTTGCGCCCCATGGCGGCCGCGCTCGACGTGAGCATCAACCGCCTCGTGCACCACTTCGGGTCCAAGGAGGAGCTGCTGGCCACCGCGCTGGCGCGCGCCATCGAACAGCAGATCGCCGTGCAGGAGGGGTGGCTGAAGCGCAACCCGGAACTGACGCTCGTCGACCTGTACCGCAAGTGGTGGAAGTGGATCAACGCCTCGCCCCGCAACCTGGCCGCGGTGCGTCTGAACTACGAGGCGGCAGCGCTGAACCCGAACGTCACCGGTCTGGCGGGCGACGTGCGCGCCGACCAGATCGGCGTCTGGCGCCACGAAGCCACCGCTCGCCTGTTGCGCGAGGGGCTGTCGCCGCGTCGAGCCGAGGTCGAAGGCGCGCTGGCCAAGGCCACGCTCACCGGGCTCATCATGGACCTCATCGCCACGGGTGAACGCCGCCGCCTGGCCCCGGTGTTCGACGAGTTCATGGACCAGCTGCAGGCCGCCGTCGACGCCGGCCGCGTGTGAGCTCCGGCGCACTGCTCCCCGCACTCGATGGTGCCGTCGGTGACGGCTCGGTCACGGTTGCCGGCGTCACGATCGGCTGGGACGAGTTGGCCGACCGTGCCACCACTCTCGGCCACGCGCTGGCGGGCATGCCCGCGGTGGCCATCGAGGCGACGCCCACCCTCGACACGGTGATTGCCGTGTGCGCGGCGCTGGCCGCCGGTGTCCCGGCGGTGCCGGTGCCGCCCGACGCCGGCCCTGTGGAGCGTGAGCACATCCTGCGCGACTCGGGCGCGCAGCCGCTGCCCTCACCATCGGCCGACCGGACGCCGCTGGCCGAACCGTCGCTCGACGCCACTGCGCTGGTCATCTACACCTCGGGCACCACGGGGGCGCCCAAGGGCGTGCTCATGCCCCGGCGAGCGGTCGCCGCCGGCCTCGACGGGCTGGCCGAGGCGTGGGCCTGGACGCCCGCCGACCGGCTGGTGCACGGGTTGCCGCTGTTCCACGTGCACGGCCTGGTGCTGGGTGTCCTGGGTGCGCTCAGGGTGGGCTGCCAGCTGGTGCACACCGGTCGGCCCACCCCGGCGGCGTACGCCGCTGCCGGGGGCTCGTTGTACTTCGGTGTGCCCACCGTGTGGGGTCGCGTCGCCGCCGAGCCGGACGCTGCACGTGCCCTCGCCGGGGCGCGTCTGCTGGTGTCGGGCAGTGCACCGCTGCCCGTGCAGGTCTTCGAGCAACTTCGCGACATCACCGGGCACGCACCGGTCGAGCGGTACGGCATGACCGAGACGCTCATCACGCTCAGCACCCGTGCCGACGGTGAACGCCGCCCCGGCTGGGTGGGCCTGCCCATCGGCGGTGTCGAGACCCGCCTGGTCGACGACGACGGCGCGCCCGTCGCCCATGACGGCACCTCCATCGGTGAGCTCGAGGTGCGTGGTGCCACCCTGTTCGACGGCTACCTGCACCGGCCCGATGCCACCGAGGCGTCGTTCCGCGACGGCTGGTTCCGTACGGGCGACGCCGCAGTCATCGACGCGGGCGGCTTCCACCGCATCGTCGGCCGCCAGTCCATGGACATCATCAAGACCGGCGGCTTCAAGGTGGGCGCCGGTGAGGTGGAATCGGCCCTGCTCGACCACCGTGCGGTGCAGGAGGTTGCCGTGGTCGGGCTGCCCGACGACGACCTGGGGCAGCGGATCGTCGCGTACGTGGTCCTCGACGGCGTGGCGGGTGAGTCGATCGTCACGGAACTCATCGACCACGTGGCCACCACATTGTCGGTGCACAAGCGGCCGCGGGAGATCCGAGTGGTCGACGCGCTCCCGCGCAACGCGATGGGGAAGGTGCAGAAGAACCTCCTGCAGTGACACCCCGGGGGGTATAGTGCAGCACATGGAACTGCCCGAGGAGACCACTGCCGACCTGCTTCGTCGCCTGGCGCGCATCGAGGGCCAGGTCCGCGGCGTGCAGGCGATGCTGCGCGACAACCGTGAGTGCCGCGACATCGTCACCCAGATCTCGGCCGCCGGCAAGGCGCTCGATCAGGTGGGCTTCAAGCTGCTCGCCGCGGGCATGGCCACCTGCCTGAGCGACCCCGACAAGGCCGCCGCCTCGGGCTTCGACCCCGACGAGGTCGAGAAGCTCTTCCTCAAACTCGCCTGAGCAGTTCCTCCCGAACTCAAGTTCTGCGTAGAGCCTCTCCCGAACTTAAGTTCTGCGTGACGGGCCGATGCGGATGCGCAGCACGCGGCCGTCGTGGGTGGCGGCTACCCGGGCGATCGTGGCGTGGAGGATGCCGAGCAACACCACATCCACCACGGGGATGGCCAGCGCCCCCACGCCGTACTCCATCGCCAGGCTCAGCCCGGCGCCTGTCCACCCGCGGGTGAGCGCCGCGGCGATGAGCGCTGCGCCCGCCAGTGCGGTCAGGGCCAGCAGCACGACACGCAGCACCGTGGCTCGCGGTCGGGCGCCCAGGACGACCGCGCCACCGAACCACAGCACGGCCCCCAGTTCCACACCCAACGCGCCCACCTGCTCGGTACGAGCGTGTTCGGCGGCATGGGCGGCGACGACCGACAGTGTAGCCCCGAGGACCATCATCGCCAGCGGCAGCGCCACGGCGAGCAGTCCGAACGGCGCGCGGAGCACGTCGACCGGCACCGTCACCAGGTCGCTGGTGTGGTCGGTGCGGCCGCGGAGCCATGGGAGCTCCACCACCACTGGATCGTGCACTCCCATCCGGCCCCTCCTCCCGAGCGCTTGCTCCCGAACTCAAGTTCTGCGTGACGCTCTTTCCCGAACTTAAGTTCTGCGTGACTCGCTCGCCGCGGGTCAGGCGACGATGTTGACCATGCGGCCGGGGACCACGATGACCTTCTTCGGGGGCTGACCGCCCAGCGCGGCCAGCACCTTCTCGTCGGCCATGGCGATGGCCTCGACCGCATCGGCGGCGGCGTCGGCCGCCACGGTGATGCGGCTGCGCACCTTGCCGTTCACCTGCACGGGGTACTCCACCGAGTCGGCCACCAGCAGCGCCGGATCCGCGACCGGGAACGGGGCGAAGGTGACGCTCGTGTCGTGGCCCAGGCGCGACCACAGCTCTTCGGCCATGTGCGGCGCCATGGGCGCCAGCAGCACCACCAGCGCGTCGGCGATGTCGGCGGGGCAGCCGCCCAGCTTGGTGAGGTGGTTGTTCAGCTCGATGAGCTTGGCGATGGACGTGTTGAAGCGCAGGTTGTCGAGGTCGTCGCGCACGCCGGCGATGGTGCGGTGCAGCACGCGCAGCGTGTCCTGGTCGGCCGGTTCGGCCAACAGACGGGTCTGGCCGGTCTCCTCGTCGACCACGTTGCGCCACACACGCTGCAGGAAGCGGTAGACGCCGACGATGTCCTTGTTCTCCCACGGACGCGATGCGTCGAGCGGGCCCATGGCCATGAGGTACAGGCGCAGGGTGTCGGCGCCGTATTCGGTGCACACCTCGTCGGGCGCGATGGCGTTCTTCAGGCTCTTGCCCATCTTCCCGTACTCGCGGGTGACCGGCTTGCCCTCGTACGTGTAGGTGCCGCCCTCGTCGTTCACCGAGAACGCGTCGACGTAGATGCCGCGCTCGTCCTGGTAGGCCGCCGCCAGGATGTAGCCCTGGTTGAACAGCTTGTGGAACGGCTCGACCGAGCGGACGTATCCGAGGTCGAACAGCACCTTGTGCCAGAAGCGTGAGTACAGCAGGTGCAGCACAGCGTGCTCGACGCCACCGACGTACAGGTCGGCGCCGCCCGAGTGGCCCGCGCCCTGCGGGCCCATCCAGTAGGCCTCGTTCGCCGGGTCGACGAACGAGTTCTCGTTGGTGGGATCGAGGTAGCGCAGCTCGTACCAGCAGCTGCCGGCCCACTGGGGCATGACGTTGGTGTCGCGGCGGTAGCGCTTCGAGCCGTCGCCCAGATCGGCCTCGAACCACACCCAGTCCTCCAGGCGGTCGAGCGGGCTCTCGGGGTTGCTCTGCGAGTCGTCGGGGTCGAACGTGCGCGGCGAGAACTGGTCGGTGTCGGGCAGCAGCACCGGCAGGACGTCGTCGGGCAGGGCGTGCGGGTTGCCGTCCTCGTCGTAGACGATGGGGAACGGCTCGCCCCAGTAGCGCTGGCGGCTGAACAGCCAGTCGCGCAGTTTGTAGGTGACGGTGGCTTCGCCGTGGCCGTGCTCGCTGAGCCACTGGTTGGTGCGCGACTTGGCCTCGGCGACCGACGAGATGCCGTTCAGGTCGAGGCTGGCGTTGGCGCTGTTCACGTAGGGCGCGTCGCCGACGAACGCATCGGCCCAGGTGGACGTGTCGGTGCCACGGCCGTCGGTGGGGTCCTGAATGGCGACGATGGGCAGCCCGAAGGTGCGGGCGAACTCGAAGTCGCGCTGGTCGCCGCACGGCACGGCCATGATGGCGCCGGTGCCGTAGCCCATGAGCACGTAGTCGGCGATCCACACCGGGATCTGCTCGCCGTTCAACGCGTTGGTGGCGTACGAGCCGGTGAACACGCCGGTCTTCTCTCGGCTGTCGTTCTGGCGCTGGAAGTCGTCCTCAGCTGCGGCCTTCGCCCGGTAGGCGGCGATCGCATCGGCCTGCTCTGGCGTGGTGAGCGCGTCGACCAGCGGGTGCTCGGGCGCCAGCACCATGAACGTGGCGCCGAACAGGGTGTCGGGGCGCGTGGTGAACACCGTGATGCGGCCGGCAGCCGACGCGAAGTGGACGGTGGCGCCTTCGCTGCGGCCGATCCAGTTGCGCTGCATCGACTTCAACGCGTCGGTCCAGTCGAGCAGCTCGAGGTCGTCGATCAGCCGGTCTGCGTAGGTGGTGATGCGCATCATCCACTGGCGCATGTTGCGCTTGAACACGGGGAAGTTGCCGCGGTCGCTGCGGCCGTCGGCGGTGACCTCTTCGTTGGCGACGACGGTGCCCAGTCCCGGGCACCAGTTCACCGGGGCGTCGCTGACGTACGCGAGGCGCCACTGGTCCAGCTCGCGGCGCCGCTCGGACGCCGACATGGTGGCCCAGTCGCCGGTCGTTGCCGCACGGGTGCCGGCGTCGAACTCGGCGACGAGCTCGTCGATGCGGCGGGCCTTGCGCTGGTCGGGGTCGAACCAGGCGTTGAAGATCTGCAGGAAGATCCACTGGGTCCAGCGGTAGTAGCCGGGGTCGGTGGTGTCGATGCTGCGGCGCAGGTCGTGGCTCAGGCCCAGGCGGCGCAGCTGGCG
>CBHWEI010000028.1:0-22488 GCA_966112835.1 uncultured Acidimicrobiaceae bacterium | reverse complement strand
CCGCCGGACGGCTACCTGCAGGGCATCCGCGAGCGCTGCGACCGCCACGGCATCATGATGATCTGCGACGAGGTCATGGCCGGCTTCGGTCGCTGCGGCGAGTGGTTCGCGTTCCAGAAGTGGGGCGTCGTGCCCGACCTGGTGTGCTTCGCCAAGGGCGTCAACAGCGGCTACGTGCCGCTCGGCGGCGTGGTCATCAGCGACAAGGTGTCGGCCACGTTCCGCGACCGGGTGTACCCCGGCGGCCTCACCTACTCGGGCCACCCGCTGGCCTGCGCCTCGGCCGTGGCCAGCATCAACATCTTCCGTGAAGAGGGCATCATCGAGCACGCTCGGTCCATCGGCGCCGACGTCATCGCCCCCGGCCTCGAGAAGCTGAAGGCCAACCACCCGAGCGTCGGCGACGTGCGCGGCCTGGGTGTGTTCTGGGCCATCGAGCTGGTGAAGAACCGCGAGACCCGCGAGCAGCTGGTGCCGTACAACGCTGCCGGTCCCGATGCGAAGCCCATGCAGGAACTGCTCGCCGCGTGCAAGAGCAAGGGCCTGTGGCCGTTCACGCACTTCAACCGACTGCACGTCACCCCGCCGTGCACGGTGAGCCGCGACCAGGTGGAGGAAGGCCTCGCCATCATCGACGAGGCCCTGACCATCACCGACCAGTACTACACCGGCTGACCGCGGCTCACCCCGTCACACCCCTCAGGCACGCTCGGCCGATGGGTACGTTCACACAACTCGACTTGCGCTACCAGCGCCGCATCGACCTGCTGTTCGCCAACGGATGGCAACCCGCCGACCTCGCGCACCTGGTGCGCCGCAACGGCACGCAGCGCAGCACCCGACTGGTGCTCGGCTACATGGCCCGACACTCGCGCCGCGAACAGGCGCCCTCTCGCGGACCGCGCCAATGGCTCGACCAGCTCACCGAACTGGGCGTGCTCGGCAACGACGGGTCCGTGGTCGGCGGCCACGGCGACATCATCGACCGCTGGATCCGGTCCGAGAAGCTCGAGCACGACGAAGCGCTCACCATCGTGGTCGAGACGCTGGCGGTGCTGGAGGGGGCGCCGCGGCTGAGCGAGCTGCTCACTCCCCCCGGTCGCTGGGGGGCCCGGCACAAGGGGCGGGTGCGGCCCCCCGCGCCCGGGGGGGCGGTCGACGCGAAGGGGGTGAAGCTCATAACGGCGCGGCTCGCCAAGGCCGAGGGCACCACGTTCGAGGCCGAGGCCGACGCCTTCACCGAGAAGGCACAGGAGCTCATGACCCGGCACTCCATCGACTCGGCCATGCTCGCCGCGCACGCCGCTGGCGGCTCGGCCCAGTTCGGCGTGGAATCGCGGCGGGTGCACATCGACAACCCGTACGCCGACGAGAAGGCCACGTTCCTGTCGGCCATCGCCCAGGTGAACGGCGCGAAGTGCATCTGGCACCCCAGCGCCGGGTTCAGCACGCTCATGGGCTTCACCGTCGACCTGCAACTCACCGACGTGCTGTTCACGTCGCTGCTCGTGCAGGCCACGCACGCGTCCACGGCAGCCACGGCGCACGACAAGCGGTTGCGCAGCCCGTCGTTCCGCCGTGCGTTCCTGGTGTCGTTCGCCGACCGCATCTCCGAGCGACTCGAGGCGGCCCGACGGCACGTCGCCGAGGAAGCGGCCCACGACTACGGCGACGCCATGCTGCCCGTGCTGGCCCAACGCGAGGCGGCGGTCGAGCAGGCCTACGCCGAGGCCTTCCCCGACGCCATCGCCATGAAGGCCAAGCGCTACAACGCGTACGGCTGGTACGCCGGGCGTGAAGCGGCCGACCGGGCCGACATCGGCGCCGGCACCGCCATCACCGGCGGCTGAGTTTCACGACCATCACCAATCAGTGGGCCGGTAGTCCTTCAGGAACTGACCCCACACGTGCTCACCGGTGTTCACGCCGGCGATGATCGGGTCGACGATGCGGGCGGCGCCGTCGACGATGTCGAGGGGCGGGTGGAAGTGGTGCTGCGCGGTCTTGCGCTCGGCGATGTGCGACGGGTCCTCGTCGCTCACCCAGCCGGTGTCGACGCTGTTCATGTGGATGCCGTCGGCGTGGTAGTCGGCGGCGGAGGTGCGGGTCATCATGTTCAACGCGGCCTTGGCCATGTTCGTGTGCGGGTGCCGGGTGGTCTTGAACCGTCGGTAGAACTGCCCCTCCACCGCCGACACGTTCACGATGTGCTGGTCGCGACCGGGAGCGCGCAGCATGAGTGGCTTCAGCCGGGCGTTCAGCACGAACGGCGCCACGGCGTTCACCAACTGCGTCTCGAGCAACTCCACCGACGACACCTCCGCCAGCGTCAGCCGCCACGAGTTGCGGTCGCGCAGGTCCACCTGTTGCAGGTCCTGGTCCAGCCGCCCGGCCGGGAACAGGTCGCCCGAGCCCACGACGTCGTCGGGCAGCAGTTCGGCCTGCGACAGCTCGGCGGCACGGGTGACCCCCACCGGCATCGGTACGCCGGCCATGCTGGGGTCGACGGGGTTGGCGGCATCGGCGTGGCCGGCCGTGAGCATGTCGACCGCGCGCAGGCCCTCGTAGGCGCCCAACAGCCGGGCGGCGTCGGGCGGCAGCGAGGCCAGCGAGCCGACCTCGGCGTCCATCATGTGGCGATAGAACGCCGGCGGCCGGCGCACCGTCTGGCAGGCGTTGTTGACGATGAAGTCCAACCGGTCGCGGGTGTCCAGCAGGTGTTGGCAGAAGGCCTCGACGCTCGGCGTGTGGCGCAGGTCCAGGCCGAAGATCTCCAGCCGGTGGCCCCACTCGGCGAAGTCGGGCTCGGCCGCGTACCGCTGCGCCGAGTCGCGCGGGAAGCGCGTGGTGACGATGAGGTGGGCACCGGCGCGGAGCAGCTTGATGCCGGCCTGGTAGCCGATCTTCACCCGGCCGCCGGTGAGCAGAGCAACACGCCCGCTCAGGTCGGCCGTCTCGCCACGCTTGGCATAGTTGAAGTCGCCACACTCGGGGCACAGCTGGTCGTAGAACGGGTGGATCTCGGAGTACTTGCGCTTGCAGACGTAGCAGTGCATCGGCAGCAACGTCTCGCGCTCTTCGTCCGCTGCCGGGTCGGTCTGGTCGGTCGCGAGCTCGCCCGCATCGAGTGCCGGCGGAGCGGGCGGGTTCGGGGTGGTGAACACCGGACGGGCGCGCAGGCTGCGGATGCCGGTGTCGTCGAGCGCGGCCTGGTCGGCCTGGGCGCGGGCCTGCTTCTGCTGACGGCGTTGGGCCTTGATCTGCCGGCGGCGCTCGTGGACGTCGGGCTCGTAGACGTCGCCCGCGGCGTTCAGCAGCCGGGTGCGGTCCTCGAGCGGCAACGATTCCAACAGCGAGCGGTCGGCCACCACCGCCTCGAGCAGTTCGGTGGCAGCGCGCAGCTGTTCGGCGAGTTCATCGGACACGGGCGTCGAGGGTATCGACGCCCGTGTCGCTTCGATGACGAACGGTGCGGCTCAGCCGCCGACGTGCCAGGTGCCGTTGCTGCGCAGCAGGGCTCCCAGGTCGCCGAGGCCCTTCTTCTCGCTGGCCTGGGCCAGCTGGGCGCCCACCATGGTGCCGTAGTCGCCGCGCTCCACGTTGCGGAACACACCGAACGGCGTGGGCGAGTGGTCGTCGTGCGACAACCGGGCCAGGGCGAACGCCAGACCCGGGTCGTGACGGTGGGCGTCGTGCACCAGCAGTGCGTCCTCGCCCACCTCGGCCACCTCGACGATGCGCAACTGCCCGTCGCTACCCATGATGACGCCCTTGTGGCCGTCGGCACCGAAGCGGATGGGCTGGCCGTGCTCGAGATCGATCATCATCTCCTCACGGGCGTGCTTGCCCGTGACGTGATCGAACGCAGCGTCGTTGAACACGTTGCAGTTCTGGTAGATCTCGACGAACGACGCACCGCGATGGGCGTGTGCCTGACGGAACACGTTCATCATGTGCTTGCGGTCCAGGTCGTGGGTGCGGGCCACGAACGACGCCTCGGCACCGAGCGCCACCGACAGCGGGTTGAACGGGTGGTCGATCGAGCCCATCGGGGTGCTCTTGGTGACCTTGCCCTCCTCGCTGGTGGGCGAGTACTGCCCCTTGGTGAGCCCGTAGATGCGGTTGTTGAACAACAGGATGGTGAGGTTCACGTTGCGGCGCAGTGCGTGCAACAGGTGGTTGCCACCGATGGACAGCGCGTCGCCGTCGCCGGTGACCACCCACACGTCGAGGTCGGGCCGGGCCACGGCCACACCGGTGGCGATGGCGGGAGCACGACCGTGGATGCTGTGCATGCCGTACGTGTTCATGTAGTACGGGAAGCGGCTGCTGCAGCCGATGCCGCTGATGAACACGGTGTTCTCGGGGGCGATGCCCAGCTCGGGCATGAGCGTCTGGACGGCCTGCATGATGCCGTAATCGCCGCACCCGGGGCACCAGCGCACCTCCTGGTCGCTCATCCAGTCCTTCTTGGTGGTGAGCGGGACGATGGTCGTGTCGCTCATCGCAGAGCCTCCTGAATCGCATCCTCGAGTTCGGCGGAGGTGAAGGGCAGGCCCTGCACCTTGGTGATGGCCTTCGCGTCGACCAGGTACTCGGCCCGGACGATGCGGCACAGCTGGCCCATGTTCAACTCGGGCACCAGCACCGTGCGGAACCCGCGCAACAGCTCGCCCAGGTTGGGCGGCAACGGGTTCAGGTGGGTGAGGTGGATCCAGGCCACCTTGGTGCCGACACGGCGGGTGCGCTGCACGGCCGCGTCGATGGCCGCCCAGGTGCTGCCCCAGCCGAGCAGGACGACGTCGGCGTCGGCGTCGCCCAGGACGGTGGCCGGCGGGATGTCGTTCGCGATGCGGGCCACCTTCTCGGCCCGCAGGTGCACCATCGTGCTGTGGTTGGCCGGCGCGTAGCTGATGTTGCCCGTGCCGTCCTCCTTCTCGATGCCACCCACGCGGTGCATGAGCCCCGGCGTGCCCGGGATGGCCCACGGACGGGCCAACGTGTCGGGGTCGCGCAGGTACGGCCAGTACTCCTCGACCCCGTCGGCGTTGACGTGGTTCTTGGTGGTCTGGAACGGCACCGAGATGTCGGGCAGCTCGTCGGTGTTCGGCAGGCGCCACGGCTCGCTGCCGTTGGCCAGGTAGCCGTCACTGAGCAGGATGACCGGGGTGCGGTACTTCAGCGCGATGCGGGCCGCTTCGATGGCCGCATCGAAGCAGTTCGACGGGCTGTACGCGGCGACGATGGGCAGCGGCGCTTCGCCGTGCCGGCCGTACATGGCGATGTTCAGGTCGGCGGCTTCGGTCTTGGTGGGCAGACCGGTGGACGGGCCACCACGCTGGATGTCGACGAGCAGCATGGGCAGCTCGAGCGAGATGGCCAGGCTCATGGTCTCGCTCTTCAACGCCACACCGGGACCACTGGTGGTGGTGACACCGAGGTGACCGGAGAACGCCGAACCGAGCGCCATTCCCGCCGCAGCGATCTCGTCCTCGGCCTGCACCGTGCGCACACCGAAGTGCTTGTGCTTGGACAGCTCGTGGAGGATGTCGCTGGCCGGGGTGATGGGATAGCTGCCCAGGAACACGGGCAGCTTCGCCAGCTGGCCGGCGGCCACCAGGCCCCAGGCGAGGGCGACGTTGCCGGTGATGTTGGTGTACTCGCCCGCCGGCAGCTGGGCCGGCTTCACCTCGTACGGGTGGTCGAAGATCTCGGTGGTCTCACCGAACGCATGGCCGGCCTTGAAGGCCGCCAGGTTGCTCTCCTTCACCAGGTCCTTGAACTTGGTCTCGATCCAGGCGATGGTGGGCTCGATGGGCCGCGAGTACAGCCAGCTCACCAGGCCGAGCGCGAAGAGGTTCTTCGACCGTTCGGCGTCGCGCGGCTTCACCCCGAGCGGCTCGGTGGCGCGCTGGGTGAGCGTGGTCATGGGGATCTCGACCACGCGGTACGCCGACAGGAAGTCGTCGTGCAACGGGTTGTGGTCGTAGCCGGCCTTCTGCAGGTCGCGCTCTTCGAACGCGTCGGTGTTGACGATGAGCAGGCCACCCTGCTCGAGGCGGTGCAGGTCGGCCTTCAGCGCCGCCGGGTTCATGACCACGAGCACGTTCGGGCTGTCGCCCGGCGTGGTGATGTCGTGGTCGGAGATGTGCACCTGGAAGCTGGAGACACCGTTCACGGTGCCCGCTGGGGCGCGAATCTCGGCCGGGTAGTCGGGGAAAGTCGACAGGTCGTTGCCGAACAGGGCACTCACCGATGTGAATCGGTCGCCCGTGAGCTGCATCCCATCGCCGGAGTCACCCGCGAACCTGACGACGACGTGCGAGATCTGCTCCGCGCGCTTGCCGTGTCGTTCCTCGGTGTCCGTCATTGGCCACCTCCAAATAGGGACGGCACCGTTGTCGTCCGCTTTCGCGAACATATACCCGCGCGTACGGAAATCTGCGTACACGAGGAACCGTGGGCGAAAGTTGGGACGAAAGTCCCGACCACGCGAAAAGGGCGGGCCGCCGAAGCGACCCGCCCTTCACCGAATCCGAAAGGATCAGGCGCCGCCCTCGGTGAGGGTGACGTCGATCGGTGCGAAGCTCGCACCGTTCACGTCGACGCCCTCCGCCGTGAGCTGCTTGATGGCCTCGTTGACGATGTCGTTCGTCCACGACTCCGGGTCCGGAGCCTTGGTGAGCACGGTCTTGCCGTCGAGGTTCTTGGTGCCGCTGGCGATGCTGATGGTGCGGTCCCACGCCGCGGTGTCGATGACACCGACGCCGCCGGCCGCCGGCCAGATGAGCTTGTTGACTTCGTTCATCTGCCACAGCTGGTGCGTGGCGCCGAGCTTCGAGCCCTTGGCGACGACGATGTCGGCGCACTTCTGGGCGTTGTCACGGCAGTAGGCCCAGCCCTGCAGCGACGCCTTCACGAAGGCGATCGCCTCACCGCAGTACGCCGGATCGCTGAGGCGATCCTGCGCAGCCCAGATGGCGTCCTGCAGCATGCCGACGCCCTCGGTCTCGTACGAGACGACGTTGAGGTCCTCGGGCTTGTACAGCTCGCCGGTCGCGGGGTTCTTGGCCTCGAGCACCTGTGCGTACTCGTTGTAGGTCATCGCCTCGGCGGCGTCGATCTCACCCGACAGCAGACCGTTCATGTCGAAGTTCTGCTGGATGAGCGTGACGTCCTTGGCGGGGTCGAGACCGGCCTTCGACAGCGCGGCGAAGATCTCGTACTCGTTGCCGAAGCCCCAGTTGCCGATCTTCTGGCCCTTGAAGTCGGCCGCCTTGGTGATGTTCTTGTCCTTGAAGCTCACCTGCAGCGTGCCCGAGCGCTGGAACACCTGGGCGATGTCGGTGACCTTGGCGCCGGCCTCGCGTTCGGCGAGTGCCTTCGGCACCCACGAGATGGCGAAGTCGACCGCACCGGTGGCGAGCGTCTTCTGCGGCGGGATGTCCACGCCACCCTCGACGATCTCGACGTCGAGGCCGGCCTTCGTGTAGAAGCCCTGGTCGACTGCAGCGAAGTAGCCGCCGAACTGTGCCTGGGTGACCCACTGCAGCTGCAGCTTCACCTTGGCGCCGCTCGGCGCGGTGCACTTCGCGATGTCGACGGCCAGACCCGAAGCCGAGCCGCCCCCTGCTGCGGTGGTGTCGGTCCCGCCCTTGCTGTCCCCGTCGCTGCCGCATGCTGCGGCGAGCAGGCCGGCGAGCGTGACGGCTGCAGCGATCTTGACTGCACGTCCCTTTGCCATTGTCCCTCCCCTTGTGTTGTTGCTTGATGTGCTTGGTGTGTTGCTGGTTGTCACCTGGAGCGAGCTCGTCGACGCCACGGGACGACGAGGTACTCCAAGAGGTTGGAGCCTGCGAAGAACAGCAGACCCACGATGGAACCGCCCAGCACGTAGGCGAACCCCAACGCCTTGTTCGAAGAGTTCAACGTACCCGAGATCTTGCTCCCGAGTCCGTCCTGCGTGCCGCCGAAGTACTCCGAGACCAGGGCGATGATGAGCGCGAGCGGCGCGGCGGTGCGCACGCCCGTGAAGAAGTACGGCATGGTGTTGGGAAGGCGGACCTTCTTCAACGTGTCGAACGGTGTGGCCGCGTACGACCGCATGAGCTCCATCTGTGTCGCGTCGTTCTGGCGCAAGCCCTTGGCAACCTGCACGAACACCACGAAGAACACCGAGATGGTCACCATGATGCGCCGCGGGATCTGGCTGTCGAGCGAGTACATGTTGTTGAGCACGCCGACGATCACGACGGCCGGGATGGCCGCCACGGTGATGGCGAGCGGGTTCACCAGTTCGCTGACGAACGCATACCGGTTGGTGAGCACGGCGACCACGAAGCCGAACACGGCACCGAGCACCAGGCCGACCAACGCGTTCATGCCGGTGACGAGGCTGGCCCGCCACACCAGGTCGAAGTCGTCGATGAACGACCGCCAGATGTCGGTGGGGCGCGGCACCACGAACGGCTGCACGTCGCCGGCGATGATCCACGCCTGCCACGCGACCAGGAACAGCACGCCGAGCACGACGGGCGGCAGCACGACGGCAGCGAGGTGACGCAGACGCGGGTTCATCGGTCCTCGATGCCTCGCGCCTGATCGGCCAGCTCGATGCCACGCAACGCCTCGCGCACCGCGGTGACCTTGGCGAAGAAGTCGGCGGCCTCGCGGGTGAGCTCGGTGCGGTCGCGGCCCAGCGCCACGTCGACGATCTCGGTGATGCGGCCGGGCCGCGGCGACATGACCACCACGCGGTCGGCCAGGTAGACCGCCTCGGGGATGCTGTGCGTGACGAACACGACCGTGGTGCCGGCGGCGGCGCAGATGCGCAGCAGTTCGGCCTGCATGTGCTCGCGGGTCATCTCGTCGAGCGCGCCGAACGGCTCGTCCATGAGCAGCAGCTTCGGGTGCGACGCCAGGGCGCGGGCGATGGCGACGCGCTGCTGCATGCCGCCCGACAGCTGCCACGGCATGTGCGTGGCGAACTCGGGCAGCTTCACCAACTCGAGCATCTCCTGGGCGCGCTCGCGGCGCTTGGCCTTGTCCCACCCCTTCAGCTCGAGCGGCAGCTCGATGTTGCGTTCCACCGACCGCCACTCGAACAGGCCGCTCTGCTGGAACGCCATGCCGTAGTCCTGGTCGGCGCGGGCCTGCTGGGCCGACTTGCCGTGGATGGTGACGGTGCCCTGCGACGGCTCGAGCAGGTCGGCGATGATGCGCAGCAGCGTGCTCTTGCCGCAGCCCGACGGACCGATGAGCGAGATGAACTCGCCCGGCTGCACCGCCAGGTCGATGTCGACCAGCGCGTCGACCTGGTTGGCCTTGCCCTGGTTGAAGATCTTGAAGACGCCGCTGACGAGGACAGCGGGTTGGGCTTCGGACATCAGACGGCCTCCGGCGGTCGGTTGCGCATGAGCAGGCGGTCGATGCCCAGCACCACGGCGGCCATCACCAGGCCGAGGGCGGCAGCACCGAACACCGCGGTGTACAGCTTGGGCGGGTCGGAGGTGGCCTCCTGCCCGTACGAGAGGATGAGGCGGCCGACGCCGAAGCGGACGCCGAGCGAGATCTCGGACACGGTGAC
Organism: uncultured Acidimicrobiaceae bacterium; assembly: GCA_966112835.1. Classification (GTDB taxonomy): domain Bacteria; phylum Actinomycetota; class Acidimicrobiia; order Acidimicrobiales; family Ilumatobacteraceae; genus UBA668. The sequence continues at coordinate 12,902 of CBHWEI010000028.1, read as the reverse complement.
GCCGACGACGGCGGCCGCACCGGCCAGGCGCAGCGCGGGCGCCAGGTACGACACGGCGTTGGGGAAGCGCAGCTTCCACATGGTCTTCCACCAGCCGGCGGCGTACGAGTCCATCAGCTCGAGCGACGCCGCGGGCGTGCTCTGCAGGCCGCGCATCATGCCCATGGCCACCGGGAAGAACGCCAGGAACACACCCAGCAGCACGGCGGCCAGCCACGTCTTCTCGGCCAGGTCGCGGCTCTTGAACGCCATGAGCGAGAAGATGAGCGGGGCGAGCACGATGATGGGCACGGTCTGGCTGATGACCAGGTACGGCATGAGCGCGCGCTCGAACACCTTGAAGCGCGACATGAGGATGGCCAGGCCGATGCCGAGCAGCGAGCCGGCCAGGAACGCCAGCAGCGAGCAGCGGAACGAGTACCACGCGGCGCGCAGCACGACCACCCAGATGGCGTCGGCCCCGCCACGCACCTCGGGCTCGCTGAACCGGGAGAACATGTCCCAGATGTGCGGCATCGCCCGGTCGTCGGTGCGGGCCAGGATGCGCATGCCCAGCACCTGGCCGCCCTGTTCGGGACCGACCGCCTTGTAGCCCTCCCAGGCCGCGGCCACCAGCACGAACGCGAGGACGAACATGACGACGCGGCGAGCGCGTGACGTCACGTGTGCTCCTTCGTCACCTTCGCCGGCACGTGCTCGGCGACGGCCGGCAGCACCTTCTCGCCGTAGGCGGCGAGCGTGTGGTCCTTGTCGTCGTGCTGCAGGTAGATGGCGAACTGGTCGACACCCAGGTCCTTCAGTTGGCGCATGCGCTCGATGTGCGTCTCGACCGGACCGACGATGCAGAACCGGTCGACGATCTCGTCGGGCACGAACTGGGTGTGCGTGTTGCCGGCCCGGCCGTGCTCGTTGTAGTCGTAGCCCTGGCGGCCCTTGATGTACTCGGTGAGCGCGGCGGGTACGGCGGAGGTGTCGCTGCCGTAGCGGGCGACGATGTCGGCCACGTGGTTGCCCACCATGCCGCCGAACCACCGGCACTGTTCCCGACCGTGGGCCAGGCCCTCGGCGGTGCCGTCGGTGACGTACGCCGGTGCGGCGACGCAGATGGTGATGTCGTCGGGGTCTCGGCCCGCCGCCTCGGCAGCCGCACGCACCGCACCGATGGTCCACTCGGCGATGGACAGGTCGGCGAGCTGCAGGATGAACCCGTCGCCCACCTCACCGGTGAGCGCCAGTGCCTTCGGCCCGTACGCGGCGATCCACACCTCCAGCTCGCTCTTGCCGGCCCACGGGAAGCGGATCTCGCTGCCCTTGTAGTCCACGCCGCGGCCGTTGCCCAGCTCGCGGATGACGTGCACGCTGTCGCGCAGCGTTGCCAGCGTCGTGGGCGCACCGTTGGTGACCCGCACCGCCGAGTCGCCGCGGCCGATGCCGCACACCGTGCGGTTGCCGAACATCTCGTTCAGGGTGGCGTAGGTGCTGGCCGTGACGGTCCAGTCGCGCGTGGCCGGGTTGGTGACCATGGGCCCCACCACGACGTTGCGCGTCTGGGCCAGGATCTGGCTGTAGATGACGTACGGCTCCTGCCACAGGATGTGGCTGTCGAACGTCCACACGTAGGTGAACCCGAACTGTTCCGCACGCTTGGCCAGATCGATGACGCGCGCCGATGGCGGCGTGGTCTGCAGGACGACCCCGAACTCCACGGTGTGATGCTCCTTCAGCGGTTCTGCGGGAAGCCGAGGTCGACGGTGCTCTTGGCCGGGTCGGGCCAGCGGCTGGTGACCACCTTGGTGCGGGTGTAGAAGTTGATGCCCTCGGGCCCGTACATGTGGGTGTCGCCGAACAGGCTGGCCTTCCATCCACCGAAGCTGTAGTAGCTGACCGGCACGGGGATGGGCACGTTGATGCCGACCATGCCCACCTGCACGTCGAACTGGAACTGGCGGGCGGCGCCACCGTCACGGGTGAAGATGGCCGTGCCGTTGCCGAACTGGTTGCCGTTGATGAGCGCCAGTCCGTCCTCGTAGCCGTGCACGCGGGTGACGGTGAGCACCGGGCCGAAGATCTCGTCGTCGTAGCACTTCATGCCCGGCTTTGCGTTGTCGATGAGCGACGGGTTCAGGAAGAAGCCGTCGGCCGGCAGGTCGCCGCTGGTGCCGTCGACCACGACCGTGGCGCCTTCGCCGGCCGCGCCCTGCACGTAGCCCTTCACCTTGTCGCGGTGCTCGCCGGTGATGAGCGGGCCCATCTCGTTGCCGTCCTCGCTGGCGGGGCCGACCTTGATGGACGGGATGCGGTCCTTCAACTTGGCGACCAGTTCGTCGGCGATGGCCTCGCTGGCGAGCACCACCGAGATGGCCATGCATCGCTCGCCGGCCGAGCCGTACGCGGCGCTGACCGCCGCGTCGGCGGCCATGTCGAGGTCGGCGTCGGGCAGCACGAGCATGTGGTTCTTGGCACCACCCAGCGCCTGGATGCGCTTGCCGTTCTTGGTGCCGGTCTCGTAGATGTACTTCGCGATGGGCGTGCTGCCCACGAAGCTGATGGCCTGGACGTCGGGGTGCTCCAGCAGGCGGTCGACCGCCACCTTGTCGCCGTGCACCACGTTGAACGTGCCGTCGGGCAGGCCGGCCTGCTTCAGCAGCTCGGCGATGAACATGCTGGCCGACGGGTCCTTCTCGCTGGGCTTCAGGATGAACGTGTTGCCGCACGCGAGTGCGTTGGCGAACATCCACATGGGCACCATGGCCGGGAAGTTGAACGGGGTGATGCCGGCCACCACACCGAGCGGCTGCTTGATGTTGTAGACGTCGACGCCACCGGACGCCTGCTCGCTGAAGCCGCCCTTCAACAGGTTGGGGATGCCGCAGGCGAACTCGATGTTCTCGAGGCCGCGGGCGATCTCGCCGAGCGCGTCGCCCAGCACCTTGCCGTGCTCCTTGCTGAGCAGCGAGGCGAGCTCCTTGCGGTTCGCGTCGACCAGCTCGCGCATGTGGAACATGACCTCGGCGCGGCGCGACAGGTTCGTGCTGCGCCAGGCGGGGAACGCCGCCTTGGCCACGGCGACGGCGGCGTCGACCTCGGCCACCGAGGCGAAGTCGACCGAGGCCTGCTGCTGACCGGTGGCGGGGTCGAACACGACACCCGATCGTCCGGAGTTGCCCTCGACGACCTTGCCGTCGATCCAATGGCTGATGCGGTTCATTGCTGCTCTCTTTCTCAGACCAGGTACTGCGACAGGCCGCGCTTGACGTACTGCCCATGGCCCTTGCGGCCGGTGAAGGTGTCGTTCTGGATGACCACGCTGCCGCGGGACAGGACGGTGTCGACCTTGCCGTCGATCACCCAGCCCTCCCACGCGCTGTGGTCCATGTTCATGTGGTGCTTGTCGTTGATGCCGATCTTCGTCTGCCGGTTCGGGTCCCAGACCACGACGTCGGCGTCGGCGCCGGGCGCGATGACGCCCTTCTTCGGGTACAGGCCGAACATGCGCGCCGGCGTGGTGCAGCAGGTCTCGACCCAGCGCTCGAGCGAGATCTCGCCGTTCACCACACCCTGGTACAGCAGCTCCATGCGGTGTTCGACGCCGCCGATGCCGTTGGGGATGGCGGCGAAGTTGCCGAGGCCCAGTTCCTTCTGGTCCTTCATGCAGAACGGGCAGTGGTCGGTGGACACGATGGCCAGCTCGTTCATGCGCAGGCCCTTCCACAGGTCGCCCTGGTGGCCGTGGCCCATCTGACCGATGTAGTGCGGGTCGTGGTCCTTGCTGCGCACCGGTGTGCTGCACACCCACTTGGCGCCCTCGAACCCGGGCTGGCCGAGCGTCTCCTCCAGCGTGAGGTACAGGTACTGCGGGCAGGTCTCGGCGAACACGTTGCGGCCGTGGTGACGGGCAGCGGCGACCTCGTTGAGCGCGTCGCCGGCCGACATGTGCACGATGTACAGCGGCACGTTGCCGGCCACGTGGCTGAGCACGATGGCGCGGTGCGTGGCCTCGGCCTCGAGCGGCGACGGGCGCGTGTAGCTGTGGTACTTCGGGTCGGTCTCGCCGCGGGCGAGCGACTGCTGCACGAGCACGTCGATGGCGATGCCGTTCTCGGCGTGCATCATGATCATCGCCCCGCACTCGGCGGCGGTCTGCATGGCCCGCAGGATCTGACCGTCGTCGCTGTAGAACACGCCGGGGTAGGCCATGAACAGCTTGAAGCTGCTGATGCCCTCGTGCTCGACGAGGTACTTCATGTCCTTCAGCGACTGGTCGTCGACGCCGCCGATGATCTGGTGGAACGCGTAGTCGATGGAGCAGTTGCCCTCGGCCTTGCGGTGCCACTCGGCCAGGCCCTCGTGCACGTTCTCGCCGTAGCGCTGCACGGCCATGTCGATGATGGTGGTGGTGCCACCCCACGCCGCGGCGTTGCTGCCGGTCTCGAAGGTGTCGCTGGCGAACGTGCCACCGAAGGGCAGTTCCATGTGCGTGTGCACGTCGATGCCGCCGGGGATGACGTACTTGCCCGCCGCGTCGATGACCGAGTCGATGCCCTCTTCGGTGAAGAAGCCGGGCGCGCCGAGCGCGGTGATGACGTCGTCGGTGATGAGCACGTCCTGGGCGATGGTGCCCGTGGTGGACACCACGAGGCCGTTCTTGATGAGCGTCTGCGCCATGTCGTTTCCCCTTGTGTCAGCGCGCCACGAGCTCGTCGTAGGCGTCGGGTCGACGATCACGGTAGAACGCCCACCGATCGCGGACGGTACGGATCATGTCGATGTCGAGGTCGCGCACGATGAGGTCCGGCTCGAACGGGTCGCCGACGTCGCCGACCATCTTCCCCTCGGGGTCGACGAAGTAGCTCTGGCCGTAGAAGTCGTTGTCGCCCAGTTCCTCGATGCCGACGCGGTTGATGGCGCCGACGTAGTAGATGTTGGCGACGGCCGAGGCGGGCTGCTCGAGGCGCCACAGGTACTCGCTGAGGCCGCGGCTGGTGGCCGACGGGTTGAACACGATCTCGGCGCCGTTCAGGCCGAGCGCACGCCAGCCCTCGGGGAAGTGGCGGTCGTAGCAGATGTACACGCCGACCTTGCCGACCGCGGTCTCGAACACCGGGTAGCCGCCCGTGCCGGGGGTGAAGTAGTACTTCTCCCAGAAGCCCTTCGTCTGCGGGATGTGCTGCTTGCGGTACTTGCCCAGGTACCGACCGTCGGCGTCGATGACCGCCGCGGTGTTGTAGTACAGGCCCGGCTGCACGATCTCGTACATGGGGAGCACCAGCACCATGCCGGTCTCCTTGGCGATGGCCTGGAAGCGCTGGGTGGTGGGACCGTCGGGGATGTACTCGGTGTACTGGTAGTACTCCGGGTCCTGCACCTGGCAGAAGTAGGGGCCGTAGAACAGCTCCTGGAAGCACATCACCTGTGCGCCCTGGGCCTTGGCGTCGTGCACCGCCTGCTCGTGCTTGTCGAGCATCGCGTCCTTCGAGCCCGGCCAATCCGTCTGCAGCAGCGCTGCTCTCACGATGTTTGCCATTCGTCGGACTCTAATGTGACCGACACAAGCGCACAATGGTTGTATTGTTACCGGACAATGACTCGTTCGTTCGCCCGCGACCTGGCCGGACAGATCTCCGATCGCAGCGCTCGCGGCATCGCCGCGGCCGTCGGCCGGATGATCACCGCAGGGCAGCTGCCGGTGGGCGAACGCCTGCCCACGGTGCGCGATCTGGCCGGTGAGCTGGGCGTGTCGCCCACCACCGTCAGCGAGGCGTGGCAGAGCCTGGCCGCCGTCGGCGCCATCGACGCCCGCGGCCGCCAGGGCACGTTCGTCCGCCAACCCACCGGCCCTGCCGCGCCGCGCCGCTACCGCCGCGTCACCGAAGGCCCCGGGCACTTCGCGCTCGACCTCAGCACCGGCACACCCGACCCCGCACTGCTGCCCGACCTGGGCCCGGTCATCGCCCGCGTCAGCCGCCAGTCGCTCACGTCGAGCTACGTCGACCACCCGGTGCTGCCCCCGCTCGACGAGCACCTGCGCGCCGACTGGCCGTTCCCGCCCGAGGAGCTCACCGTGGTGGACGGGGCCATGGACGCGCTCGACCGCGTCGCCTCGGTGATCGTCCGCCTGGGCGACCGCGTGGTCGTCGAGCAGCCCGCCTTCCCTCCCCTGCTCGACCTGCTCGACCTCCTGGGCGCCGATGTGGTGGGCGTCCCCCTCGACGAGCAGGGCATGCGCGTCGATCTGCTGCAGGAAGCGCTGCAGCAGGGTGTGCGCGCCGTGTTCCTGCAGCCGCGGGCACAGAACCCCACCGGCGTCACCTACACCGCCCGCCGGGCCAAGCAACTGGCCGCGGCGCTGGCCCCGTACGAGACCATCGTGGTGGAGGACGACCACTCCGGCGACATCGCCAGCGGCTCGCTGGTCAGCCTGGGCACGCACCTGCCGCAGCGCACCGTGCACATCCGCAGCTACTCGAAGAGCCACGGGCCCGACCTGCGCCTGGCCGGCGTGGGCGGCGCCGGCGACGTGGTGAGCGCCGTCGCCAATCGCCGCCTGCTGGGCGCAGGGTGGAGCAGCCGCATCCTGCAGGCGGTGCTGCTCGAGATGCTCGACCACGCCCCCACCGTGCAGGCCGTCGCCGATGCCCGACGCGAGTACGCCCGGCGCCGTCGCGCGGTCACCGAGGTACTCGCCGCGGAAGGCGTCGGCTACACCGGCACCGACGGCATCAACCTGTGGATGCGCGTCGCCGACGAGCGGTCGTCGTTGATCACCCTGGCTGCGCAGGGCATCGGTGCCGCACCCGGCGAGCCGTTCATGGTGCAGCCCGACGAACCGTCGCTGCGCGTCACCGTGGGCCTGGTCGCCCACGACCTGGCCGACGTCGCCAAGCGCCTGGCCGACGCCGCCGGCACCATCCCCACCCGAGCCGGCCAACGCTGAGGGCGCCGCTGGCTTCTGGTTGCGATTCTGCCCAAATCCGCTTCTGGTTGCTCTGGTTCCCGGCCTCCGGGAACCGGCGCAACCAGTTCGGGCATGCGAGGCTCAGGCGGCGCGGACGCCTCGTTGGCCGACGGCACCGCGCAGGCCCACGCAGCCCACACATCCGACGCAATCGATGCAGTCGACGCACCCCACACAGGCGACGCAGCGGGTGCACTTGATGCACGCGACCGTCGCGATGCACGCACGGATTCGCACGCCCAGCACGGTGAGCAGGCTCCACCGCACATCGGCGCTGCCCGCGGTTGCGGCACTCCCGGCCACCACGATGGATCCCGCCGTGGCCGCGCTGCCGGCGACGGCGACCGATCCGGCCGTGGCAACACTTCCGGCGACGGCGACGGAACCCGCGGTGGCGACACTGCCTGCGACCGCGATGCTGCCGGCCGCAGCCACGCTGCCGACCACGGCGACGGTGTCGCTGACGTTGCTCAACGCAGGAGCTCGTGGGCGAGGGGGCACTCGGCGGCGAGGCGCACGTCGGCCGCATCGCTGATGCCGTGCTCGTTCGCCAGGTAGGTGGCCAGGGCGAGCGGCACCACGTCGGCCTCGGCGTCCCACGGCACGCGGACGGCCGACACCCGCTCGACGAGCGACGTGAAGCCGGCGTCGGGCAGCACCCGGCCACGACCGACCACCGCCCACACGGGCACGTCGCTGCAGTACGCCACCGACGCGGCAGACCGCGACCCGGGCGAGGCGAGCAGCTCGGTGGACCCGGCGGCGGTGGCCTCGACCAGCACCAGGTCGGCAGCCAGCACGGCCGCACCGATGCGCGACGGTTCGATGATCTCGGCCACCACGTCGTTGCGTTCCAGGCGACGCACGAACGCCGCGCCCTGGTCGTCGGCGTCGACGGTGAGCACGGTGAGGTCGCCCCGATCGATGCACGCCTCGCCGGCCAGGTCGGGCCACCCCACCACCAGCACCGTGGCGTTCTCGGGCAGCGCGTCGGCAAGCAGGTTGGGCGTCGGGTCCATCTCCAGCTCGTGCGGCAGGTCGCGGGCGGCCTGCGCCGGATCGGCGGCGGTGAGGATGTGCGCGCACAGCCACCACATCGGGCCCGACGTGGGATGCCGCTCGACGATGCGCCGGCAGCTGACCACCAGGCCCGCCGGGTCCATGCGCAACGCACGCAGGGCCGACGCGGTCTCGCCGACGAGCACCCGCTGGTCCGCGCCGCTGGACCGGGCCAGGTAGCGGAGACGCTCGATGGGATGCACGCCCGGAACCTACCCGAGGCCCGACCGGACTGCGAGGTGGGTGACGAGATGCCTGCTGCGCTACCGTTCACCCCCGTGGCCAGTACCGTCGCTCTCGATCTGAACCTCACCGCCATCACGGGTGAGACCCGACCCCTGCACGAGTGGGTCACCACGTTCCACCTCGCCAGTGTGGTGCTCGACCCGTTCACCAACGAGAGCTCGTGGATCCTGTCCACGGCCACCCGGGTGCTCGACGCGTTCCGCGGTGCCGACGTGCGCGTGAACCTGGTGCTCACGTGCACGCCCGACGAGGCCAAGCAGTTCCTCGGCCCCATCGCCGACCAGTTCATGGTGTTCTGCGACGCCGACCGCACCTTCGTGAAGGGCCTGGGCCTCGAGACCCTGCCGGCGTTCGTGTTCGTCCAGGGCAACGGCAACCTGCAGGCCACCGAGGGCTGGAACCCGGCCGAGTGGCGCACGCTGGCGAAGCACATCGCCGAGCTCACCTCGTGGCTGCCGCCCATCATCCCGGCGTCGGGCGACCCGTCGCCGTTCCACGGCACGCCCGCCCAGGGCTGACCCGACCGGACCGATCCGCGTGCCGTTCGAGCCGCCGGACCTACCGGTACTCGACGCGTTCCCCGCGGTGCGCGCCGCGCTCCGCGACGGCACGTCGGGCATCCTGGTCGCCCCTCCCGGCGCGGGAAAGACGACGCTCGTCCCCCTGCTGTTGCTCGACGAGCCGTGGCTGGTCGGGCAGCGCATCGTGGTGCTCGAGCCGCGCCGGCTGGCCACCCGTGCCGCGGCGCAACGCATGGCCGCGCTGCTGGGCGAGCGCGTGGGCGACACCGTGGGCTACCAGACGCGCGACGAGCGGCACATCGGGCCGCACACCCGCATCGAGGTGGTGACCGAGGGTGTGCTCACCCGGCGCCTGCAGCACGACCCCACCCTCGACGGATGCGGGCTTGTGGTGTTCGACGAGGTGCACGAACGCAACCTGCCCACCGACCTGGGCCTGGCGTTGGCGCTCGACGCCCGCGAGGCCGTGCGGCCCGACCTGCGCATCCTGGCCATGTCGGCCACGCCCGACACGAAGGGGCTGCTCGCCGTGCTCGGCGCCGACACGCCGGTGGCCCACAGCGACGGCCGCATGCACCCGGTGGACCTGGTGTGGGCACCAATGGGCAAGCAGGACCGCGTGCCCGAGGCCATGGCCGCGCTGGTCGGCCGCGCACTGCGCGAGCAGACCGGCGACCTGCTGGTGTTCCTGCCCGGCATCGGCGAGATCCGGCGCGTGCAGTCGTTGCTCGAACCGGTGGTGCCACCGAACGTCGACGTGTACCCACTGGCCGGCGCGTTGTCGCTGGCCGAGCAGGACCATGCGCTGCAACCGTCACCCCCGGGCCGCCGACGCGTGGTGCTGAGCACCGACATCGCCGAGTCGTCGCTCACGGTCGACGGTGTTCGCGTGGTGGTCGACGCCGGTTTGGCCCGTGTGCCGCGGTTCGACCAACGCACGGGCATGTCGCGGCTCACCACCGTCACCACCAGCCGCGCCTCGGCCGACCAGCGCGCCGGACGAGCCGGCCGAGTGGAACCGGGTGCCGCCTACCGGTTGTGGAGCAAGCTCGAGCACGGCACCCGCCGCGCCCACCTGGAGGCCGAGATCACCCAGGTTGACCTCAGCGGGCTGGCACTGGAGTTGGCCGCGTGGGGCACGCCGGCGGGCGAGCTGCGGTGGGCCGACCCGCCGCCCACCCGAGCGCTGCAACAGGGCACCGAGCTGCTCCAACGGTTGGGCGCCCTGGCCGACGACGGGCGCATCACCGACCGCGGCCGGCGCATGTTGGCGTTGCCGCTGCACCCGCGCCTGGCCGGCATGGTCGATGCCGCGGCGCCGCACGACCGCGGGCTCGCCTGCGTGGTCGCTGCGCTGCTCGACGAGCGCGACGTGTTCCGGGGCCGGCCCGACGACCTGCCCGCCGACCTGTCGCTGCGCGTCGCCGTGGTCGCCGGCCACCAGCACCACGAGGGCGCCGACATGCGCGACGTCCGCCGCGTTCGCGACCGCGCTCACGATCTGGCCCGGCGTGCGGGCATCTCGTTCGACCTCGACGCCGTGAACGCCGCCCACTGCGGGTCGGTGCTCGCCCACGCCTACCCGGACCGCATCGCCGTGCGGCGCAGTCAACCCGGCCGGTTCCAACTGCGCAGCGGCGCGGGCGCGTGGACGTCGCCCACCGACCCGCTGGCGAACGAGCGGTTCGTGGTGGCTGCCGACCTGGACGGCAAGCGCGACAACGCCCGGATCCGCATCGGCGCCGCGCTCGACACCGACGAACTCATCGAGGCCATGGCCGACCAGATCGAGCAGCGGATCAGCCTGGTGTGGGACAAGCAGCGCGACGACCTGGTCGAGCGCGTCGAGACGCGGCTGGGCGGCATGCTGCTGGACGAGCGCACCTACACGCCGCACGCGGGCGACGCCACGGTGGCCGCGCTGCTCGATCGGGTCCGCACCAGCCGGCTGGGCGCGCTGCAGTGGAGCGACCGCACCGTCGCGCTGCGCCACCGCGTCGCGTTCCTGCGCCGCGAGCTGGGCGACGAGTGGCCGGACTGGAGCGACAAGGCATTGCTCTCCTCGCTCGACGAGTGGCTGGCCCCGTTCCTGCAGCACGCCACCGGCGCAGCCGACCTGGCCAGGCTGGACACCGAGATGCTGCTCACTGCGCAGTTCGACTGGGACACCTCGTCGCGCCTCGCCGAACTGGCGCCGCCCACCATCGACACCCCCAGCGGACGATCGGTGCGCATCGACTACTCACGCGACGTGCCCACCGCCAGCGTGCGCGTACAGGACCTGTTCGGGCAGACCACGCATCCGTCGGTGGCGGGTGGCCGAGTGGCCATCGCGCTGGAGTTGCTCTCGCCCGCCGACCGGCCGGTACAGATCACGCGCGACCTACCAGGCTTCTGGTCGGGCACGTGGGCCGACGTCCGCAAGGACATGGCGGGCCGCTACCCCAAGCACCAGTGGCCCATCGACCCCGCCAACGCCCCACCGAAGCGCATGAAGTAGCCCTCTGCGTCACATCGCCGAGCAGCACTCACGTGGTCGGGATGTGAAGTCATGCGCCGGCCTCCAGACCTGGCGGTTGCGACATGACACCACCGAGGAATCTCCTAAACTTCTGCCGAACGTGGACTCCCGCTGTGCCCAGTGAGGTGTGGGATCCGACATCGACCTCGTCCGAGCCGCTCAGCGACACCACCACCTGCTCAGGCTCGAAGTGCTCCACGATCTTGGCGTGGGCGCCGCTCGGTGGGAGCGCCTTCAGAGCACCGGCGAGTGGTTGCAGGTCACCCCGATTCACTTCCGGCATGCCGCCACCCCGCTCACGTTCGAAATGCAGGTGCACGCAGGAGGTGAATGGCTCGGCGCACGCGGGGCACTCTTCGCGGACAGCGCCCTGCGTTGGCTGGACGTCGACGTGCCCGAGCCGCTTGCGGCGGAGTTCCTCGTTCACCGCTCGCTGCGGTTCGTTCCACCCTGGATGACGATTCACACGTCGAAGCTCTGGGACCCACGCAGTGCCATCGTTCACAACGGCATCCGGACGACGACGGCAGCCAGAGCGATCGTCGACCTCGCCTCGACCGGGATCCCAGCGAGGGCCATCGAGCACGCGATGGAGGCCTCGATTCGAAGGCGTCGAACAGCTGTCAGCCGGATCCTCGACGAGCTCGCGCTGGTCGACACACCGGGCCGGCGAGGACGGAGGTTGCTGAAACAGCTGCTCCTCGACGCAGGCGGGGAATCCGATCTGGAGCGACGCTTCCTTCGCCTGGTTCGGACTGCAGGGCTGCCGCGCCCGACCTGTCAGGTGCCGTTCCGCGATTCCAACGGCCGAGCCATCCGGGTGGACTTCCAGTTCGGCCACGTTCTCGTTGAAGTCAACGGGGTGCTGGGACACAGCTCCGAATCCGATCGACGAAAGGACGCTCGCCGCCGCAACGAGCTGCAGCAACGGGGCTTTGTGGTGCTCGAGTTCACGACCGCCGATGTCATCGACGAGCCCGAACGAGTGCTCGCCACGCTCCGTCGGTCACTGTGAGGTCACGCCGCACCCACGATGTCTCGTGGTCACAGCATGACGTCACCGACGGCTGAACAGCCGCAACGGGTCGGGCGGGGCTTGGGGCGGGGATGGGGTGCGGGCGTAGGCTTTTGGCATGGCTGCTTCCCCCGAGTTCGAGTTCACCGAGCTGCTCCCGCTGGCCCACGACGACACGCCGTTCCGCCTGGTCACCACCGAAGGGGTGAGCACGGTCGAGACGCCGCTGGGCACCATGTTGAAGGTCGACCCCAGTGCCATCACCCGCCTCACCCACGAGGCCATGCGCGACATCGCCCACTTCCTGCGCCCCGGGCACCTGCAGCAGCTGCGCAACATCCTCGACGACCCCGAGGCCAGCGACAACGACCGCTTCGTCGCGCTCGACCTGCTGAAGAATGCGGCCATCAGCGCCGGCGGCATCCTGCCGATGTGCCAGGACACGGGCACCGCCATCGTGAAGGGCAAGAAGGGCCAGATGGTGTGGACTGGCGGCGGCGACGAGGAGGCCATCGCCCGCGGCGTGTTCGACACGTACCAGACCAGCAACCTGCGCTACAGCCAGATGGCGCCGCTGAACATGTA
>CBHWEI010000027.1:0-22807 GCA_966112835.1 uncultured Acidimicrobiaceae bacterium | reverse complement strand
ACCTCGACGCCGGGGGCGTGCATGTCGACGATGAAGCCGGTGAGGCCCTTGTGCTTGGGCAGGTTCGGATCGGTACGAGCGATGATCTCGCCCAGGTCGCTGAACTGCGCGCCGGTGGTCCACACCTTCTGGCCGGTGATGATCCACTCCTCGCCGTCGCGCTCGGCCTTGGTCTGCAGGCTGGCCAGGTCGCTTCCGGCGCCGGGCTCGCTGAAGAGCTGGCAGCCGATGATGTCGGCGCGGTACATCTTCTTCAGGTACGCCTCCTTCGCCACGTCGCTGCCGTGGGCGAGGATGGTGGGGGCCACCATGCCGAGGCCGATGGTGAACGCACCCTGGCTGGGCACCTCGTACTGCGACTCGAGCTTCAGGTAGGCGCGCTCGTGGGCGTTGGTGAGACCGGCGCCGCCGTACGTCTCGGGGCCGGTGATCCAGCCGAAGCCGGCGTCGAACTTCTTCTGCCGCCACGCGCAGGCAGCGGCGACGTCGCGGGTCTCGGTCTCCTTGTCCTTCTCCTCGAACATGGCGACCTTGTCGGAGCCCTCGCCCCACACGAACTTCTTGTCCGACTCCTTGCGCGAGGCGTTCGCCTCGAGGAATGCGCGGGCGTTCTTCTCGAACTCTTCCAGGGTGATGTCAGCCATGGCGCGAACCGTAGCGAAGGGTGTTCGCGTCGGTCGATCCGAGCGTCCACTGCGCCGCGCCGTTAACATTTTTGTCAATGGCCCGATACGTCACCGTCGCTGCCGCCCAGATGGGCCCAGTGCAGAAGGAGCACACGCGCGAGCAGGTGGTCGGCCGTCTGGTCGCACTGCTGCACCAGGCCGCGTCGATGGGCGCCGAACTGGTGGTGTTCCCCGAGCTCGCGCTCACCACGTTCTTCCCCCGCTGGTTCGTCGACGACATCACCGAGGCCGACCACTGGTACGAGCGCACCATGCCGAACGCGGCGACGCAACCGCTGTTCGACGAGGCGAAGCGGCTCGGCGTGGGCTTCTGCCTGGGCTACGCGTTGCTCGACGACGACGGCCGCCGCTGGAACGTGCAGACGCTGGTCGAGCGCGACGGCAGCATCGTGGCCACCTACAAGAAGACGCACATCCCCGGTCACGAGCACCACGAGCCCGACCGGCCGTTCCAGCACGCCGAGCGCTACTACTTCGAGCCCAGCCCCGACGGGTTCGGCGTGTGGCGGGCGTTCGGTGGCCTGGTGGGCATGGCCATCTGCAACGACCGCCGCTGGCCCGAGACGTATCGCGAGATGGGCCTGCAGGGCGTCGAGATGGTGCTCATCGGGTACAACACGCCCATCCACTACGTGCCCGACCCCAGCCAGGACATCCTGCAGGGTTTCCACAACGCACTCGTCATGCAGTCCGGCGCCTACCAGAACGGCACGTGGGTGGTCGGCGTGGCGAAGGGCGGCGTGGAAGAAGGCGTCGACTCGCTCGGCCAGAGCATGATCGTCGCCCCCAGTGGCCAGATCGTCGCCCAGACCCTGACGACCGACGACGAGGTGGTGGTGGCCCGCTGCGACCTCGACTGGTGCCAGAAGTACAAGGGCACCCTGTTCGACTTCGACCGCTACCGCCGGCCCGAGGTCTACACGCGCATCACCGGCCAGCGCGGCGTCATCCTCCCCGACTGAGCCCGTTCCCCCGAACTTGAGTTCTGCGTGACGCACCCCCAGTACGGTGGCGCAATGCTCCGCCCCCTGTCGTGCTTCGTCGTTGCCTCGATGCTGGTGGCAGCCGGGTGCAGCAGCGGAGGCTCCTCGACGGCCGAGGTGTCCACCTCGGTGCCCGCGACGGCCGATCCGAGTGTGCACGTCGTGACCATCGCCAAGGGCGTCGCCACCGTGACCGCCGCCGACGGCTCGACGTCGACCATCGACCTTCCGAAGGGCTTCTCGCCGATCGCCGCGCCGACGATCGGACGCTGGCTGATCGATGGCGACACCAACTCCGACACGTTGACGTATATCGACCTCCGCGACGGCACGGTCTCGACGGTGACGTTGGGTGCCAAGCTCACCGTTCGCAAGGAATCCATCCATCCCGGATCCGACCTCGTCGTCGTCGACAGTTCGAGCGACTACGGCGCCCTCGAGATCGTCGACCTCGCGTCGGGCAGAGTGACGCCCGCCGGCGAGGTGGGCGCCGAGTACGCCTTCCTCGGCCAGGCCGGGTCCGACCTGCACTATCAGGCGCTCGACCGCACATCCACCGTCTTCGTGCCAATGACGGACCTGGCGAAGCCGGTGACGTTCCAGGGAGTGGTCATCGATCGAACGGCTGACCGTGCGTTGCAGCTGCTGCCTGGGGCGGACGGCCCGTCGGTGGGCCTGTTGATCGACGGCAACCCTTCTGGCGAACGCGTGACGCTCACCCGTGAGATGGTCGGGATCAGCGCGACCACATCGGGTGCGCTGGTGGTCGAGTCCCCTGGCACGCTCTCGACCATCGACTTCACAGACGGTGCCGTGTCAGCGCTCGGCGATCTGGGGCACCCGGTGAAGTTCGGCTTCGGTCTCGGGGGAGGACGGACGCTGGTGGCGTGGGACACCGGCGCGGTGCTGCTGGATGAGAAGGGGACCGTGCTCACCAACTTCCCGGAGCGGCAGGGCACCCGCCTGCTGCCGGTATGGACGGGAGCGAAGTGCGCCCTGCTGCAGCCGGCCACGCTTCCGGCAATGGAGGGCGCCGGCGCGGTGCTGCTCGACGTGGAGCGCGCAACCGTCCTGCACGTCTTCGACGCCACACCGTCGCCGCTGTCCGTGGACGGCTGCGACGTGCTGACCTCGGGCAATCCCAGTGAACTGTTCCTGAACGGTGAACTCGTCGACACCGGGCTGTATCACCTGCAGGCCGTCACCGCCGACGGTCAATGGGCCATCGGCAACCAGAAGGACGACTCGGCACGGAAGCTGTTCATGGACGTCCAGGCCGGCACCAGCACGCCACTTCCGAGTGGCATCGCGCTCCTCGCCGTCTTCGACCCCGCGTGACACAGTTCTCCCGAACTTAAGTTCTGCGTGACAGTCGAGGCTATTGTCCGGAAATGGGCGACGTTTCCTCCTCTGCTTCTGATCCTTTCTCCCAGCCACCGGCTGCTCCCATCGATCTGCCCGAGGGCGTGAACGAGGTCTTCGTCGAACCCGAGGATCCGAAGCGCCGCAGCAAGGGCCTTCTCGTGGGCGTCGGGGCCGCGATCCTGGTGGTCGCCGCCGTCGTGGTGGGCATCTTCGTCGCCACGTCCGGCAGCGACGATCCCACCTATTCGGTGGTCGCTGCCGCTGAATCGGCGGCGGATGCGCACGCAGTGGCGTTCGAGCAGACCATCACCATGAACGGTCAGAGCGCCACCTCGACGGGCCGGATGGACACCACGGCGCGGCTGATGGCTGCGACCATGAACCTTCCGGGCCTCGGCGATCAGCCCATCGGGCTGGTGTTCGACCTCGAGAACGGCGTCATCTACATGGAGGCGGCGCCCTTCGTCGACGCAGGCGCCCCGGTCGACAGCAAGTGGGTGAGCATCGACCTGTCCACCGTGCCTGCCATGAAGGAGTTGTTCGGCACCGTGTCCGAGTCGAATCCGCTCGACGTCGCCAAGCAATTCGCCATCGCCAAGACCATCGAAGAGGTGGGTATGGAGAAGGTCGGCGAAGAACCCGCCAAGCACTACCTGGTCACCGTGGTCACGGCCGACGTCATGAAGAAGTTCCCGGAGATGGCCGCGGTGATCGACAAGGCGGGCGTGAAGATGGAGGACGAGGTCGTCTACGACGTGTGGGTGAACGAGGCCAACCAGATGCGCCGTATGAAGTACACGACGACCATCAACGGCCAGGAGCAGGCACAGGACATCACGTACACGGCCATCGGCGCCATCGACCCCATCGAGGTGCCGTCCGAGGACGAGACCACCGACATCTCCAAGATGCTGGGCGGCTGAGCCTGTTCACACGGGGTTCACGGGACTCGCTCGCAATGCGGGCCGGTCTTTGACAAAATGTAAAGCAATGTCTGTCGACTTCGTCCTCAACGGCACGCCGGTCTCGGTGCGCGCGGACCACCCGCACCTGCTCGCCGCCCTTCGTGAAGAGCTCGACGTCACGTCGCCGAAGGACGGCTGCTCGCCCTCGGGCCAGTGCGGCTGCTGCACGGTGATGATCGACGGCAAGGTGCAGATCTCGTGCACGTACTCGGTCGACAAGGTGGCCGGGAAGACCGTCACCACCCTGGAGGGGGTCGACGCCGACGAGCGTGAGCGGTTCGCCAATGCGTTCGCCAGTTGCGGTGGTTTGCAGTGCGGCTACTGCATCCCCGGCATCGTCATGCGCGCCAAGGCGCAGATCGACAAGAAGGGTGCCGCGCTCGAACGCGACGACATGGCCCGCCACCTGGGCGCCCACCTGTGCCGCTGCACCGGCTACGTGAAGGTGCTCGACGCCATCGAAGCGGTCGCCAAGGGCACGCCGGTCGACCCGCACCTGCCGGGCGGCATCGGCACCAGCGGCGCCAAGTACGAGGCGGCCGAACTGACCCTGGGCGATCGCGGCTACGTCGACGACATCCGCGTGCCGGGCATGCTGCACGCTGCACTGCATCTCACCGAGCACGTGCGTGCCGACATCCGCCGCATCGACACGTCGAAGGCCGCCGCCGCTCCCGGCGTGGTCGCGGTGTTCACCGCGGCCGACGTCCCCGGCGAGCAGTACGTGGGCATCATCTACAAGGACTGGCCGGTGTTCATCGGCGAGGGTCAGCGCACCAGCTACGCCGGCGACGTGCTGGCCATCGTGGTGGCCGACACCAAGCAGCACGCCCGCGAGGCCGCGACGTTGGTGGAGGTGGAGTACGACGTGCTCCGCCCCATCGTCGACCCGGTCGCCGCCATCGACGACCCCGAAGTGGCCGTGTACGGCACGAAGAACAACGTGCTGTCGGTCAGCGCCTACCAACGCGGCGACGTCGAGGCGGCGCTCGCTGCCAGCGCGCACAGCGTGCACGAGGTGTTCCAGACGCAGCGCATCGAGCACGCGTTCCTCGAGCCCGAGAGCACGCTGGCCGTCCCGTCGCGCCGTGATGACGGCTCGCGCCACCTGCACGTGTACTCAGGTGGCCAGGGCGTGTGGGACGACCGCGACCAGATCGCCGCCCTGCTCGGGTTGCCGACCGACACGGTCACGGTCGAGCTCGTCTCGAACGGTGGCGCGTTCGGCGGCAAGGAGGACATGAGCAACCAGGGCCAGACGGCGCTGGCCGCATGGCTGCTGGACCGTCCGGTGAAGTGCACCCTGTCGCGCGAGGAGAGCTTCCTGGTGCACGCCAAGCGTCACCCCATCCGCCTCGAGTACTGGGCGGGCTGCGACGCCGACGGCAACCTGACGGCGTTGAAGGTGCGCGGCATCGGCGACTCGGGCTCGTACGCCAGCGTGGGCATGAAGGTGCTCGAGCGTGCGGCAGGCCACGCCAGCGGCCCGTACCGCGTACGCAACATCGACGTCGAGTGCACGGCCGTGCGCACCAATAACCCCGTGTGCGGCGCGTTCCGCGGCTTCGGCGCCAACCAGGCCCAGTTCGCCATGGAGGGCGTGATGGACCGTCTGGCGGAACAGGTGGGCATCAGCGGCTGGGACATGCGCAAGCGCAACGTCATCCACCCCGGCGAGGTGTGGGGGCCCGGCCAGATCATGGACGACGGCGCGGGCGGTGCCGAGGAGTGCCTGGACCGCGCCAAGCCGCACATCGACGCCGCACTCGCGGCCGGCAAGGCCGTTGGCATGGGTCTGGGTCTGAAGAACTCGGGCCTGGGCAACGGCCTGCGCGAGGTGTGCGCCGCGGTGGTCCACTTCCGCAGCCCTGCTCCTGGTGAGACGGTGGGCAAGGTCGAGGTGCGCCACGGCTTCACCGAGATGGGCCAGGGCGTGCACACGGTGGCCATGCAGACCGCGGTCACCGAGCTGGGCATCGACCCGGCCCGCATCGAGGTCATCGTCGACACCACCCGCCAGCTCGGCTTCGGCCAGACCACCGGCAGCCGCGGCACCCTGATGGTCGCCGCCAGCGTGCAGAACGCGTGCCAGGTCGCGTTGGCGAACGAGTGCGCACCCGACGTCGACCACTACGCCGAACACGTCGTCGACTGGACGCAGAAGCTGGGCGACCCCGCGGTGCCGAACCCCACCATCCATGCCGCGTTCGGCTTCGCCGCGCAGGTGGTGGTGGCCGACAAGGAGACCGGCGCCATCGAGAAGGTCGTCGCCATCCACGATGTGGGCAAGGCAGTGAACCCGCGGCTGTGCGAAGGACAGATCGAGGGCTCGGTGCACATGGGCCTGGGCTACGCGCTCACCGAGGAGTTCCCCAGCGACGAGCGTGGCTTCCCCACGTTCACCACGCTGCGCCAGTTGGGCATCCTGCGGCCGAAGGACGTGCCGCCGATCGAGGTGGAACTGGTCGAGGTGCCGCAGCCCAAGTCGGCGTACGGCATCAAGGGCGTCGGCGAGATCGGCCTGGTGCCCACCAGCGGCGCCGTGGCCGCGGCGCTGCACATGGTCGACGGCCAGTGGCGCACCACGCTGCCCATGCGCCGCTCCGGCGACGCCGCCGCGACCGTCGACTAGGTTGCCCGCGTGATGCGGCGAGCGACAGCCCTGGTCGGAGTCCTGGTGCTGGCGAACGTCGGCCTGGTGGGTGTCAAGACCGATGCCGTGGCCGTGACGCCGCGGTCGTGTATCTACAACGCCGGACGCCACAACACCGAGGTCGTGCCCGCGACCGGCCCTTCGGCACAGGGCATCGAGATGAGCGGCGACGGTTCGAAGATCGTGTACGTCGACACCACCAACGGCGAACAGGTCCGGGTTCGCGACCGTGCGACGGGATTGGTGGCCGACGCGCCGGCGGGTGTCGACCGCAACGCCGTGTGGTCGGGCGATCTGCGGTATGTGGCCCTTCTGCGCACGAACGGCGCGAATCGCGAGCTCTTCGTGGTCGATCGTTCCACTGCGACCGAGAAGTTGCTCGTCTCGCTGCCGTCCTCCTCGTTGCCCGTCGCCACGGGAGTCAGCGATGGAGGGGTCGCGGTGACCTTCACGGTCGTCGAGGGGTTGGTGCGAGTCGTCAAGCAGGTCGACTACGCCACCACGACCGTCACGACGGTCAGCGCGAACGATGGCGCCGGCTACGACGGGCTGAGCGTCAGCGCGAACGGCCGATACGTGGTCGCGCTCCGAAACTCGACGCAGGTGTGGCTGTACGACGTGCAGACGCCGTCGGCGACGCTGGTCGGTGCCGGGGTGAACGGCCTGGTGAATGCAGACGGCACGGTCGTCACATGGAGCCCGTCGTTCGGCGGCGCGCTGCACGTCTTCGACATCGCCGGGGCCGCCGACTCGACACCGACCGTCGTCGGCACGCTGGCGGGCCGCTTCGGTTCGGTGCCGTCCGACATGTCGGCCGATGGCCGCTACCTGCTGATGACTGGCGCTCCATCCGGGGTCCCGACTGGTTCGATGTGGATGCCGATGGTGCTGGACCGGGTCACCGGCTCGTTCGAGCCGTTCGGCGTCGGCTTTCAGTCGCAGATGGAAGGCGCCGCGATCAGCGACGACGGGAATCGGGTGCTGACGGGCGGCGCGTTCCTGTCAACGCCTGCGTACGGCTCTGTCCAGGCCTATGTGGTCGACCGTGGCGCGACGATGGTCGACGGCTCGGCGGGGGCCGACTCAGGCCGGCCGGGTGTCGTCACGCTCTCCGGCAACTTCCTGCCCACATCCCTGGCCGGCATCGCGGTACCGCCCGGCATCGCGTTCGGACGCTTCGCGACGTCGGGCGCCCGCTCGATCACCCTCGCCGTCGACTCGTGGTGGAGTGGGGATCGCCTCGTCCGGCTCACGCTCACTGGGCCCACCGGGTGCCGGGTGAGTGTTCCGGCCCTCGATCTCATCGCTCCGGCGGGCAACTTCATCAGCCCTGCGGTGGTGCACCCCGGGCAACGACTCAACGTGAACGGCTACGAGCGCACCCTCGGCCCTCCGCTGGTCGGCATCGATGCCGGCACAGGGCTGACGTTCACGCGTCACGACACCAACACAGGGAACTTCGACGTGGTCGCCGCGGCCACGGCGCCCGGGGGCGTGCGCACAGCGACGCTGCACTTCGACTCCGCCAGTGACCTCGTCGTCCCCGATGCCCTCCGTGTCCGCAGCACTGCGGGTGAGTACCACTCGGTCACCGCCGCGCAGCTCACGAAGCGAGTGCTCACGGGCGGCATCGCGCAGTCCGTCGCCGTGGCGGGCCGGCTCGGTGTTCCCGCGACGGGCGTCCAGTCGGTCGTCCTCAACGTCACCGTCACCACTCCAACCGTTGCGGGTTCGGTCTTCGTGTACCCCGCCGGTGCCGCTCGTCCGGGCGCGTTGACGGCGGCGTACTCGCCGACGCGATTCTCGTCGAACATGGTGATCGCCAAGCTCGGTGCGGGTGGCGCCGTGAACCTGTTCGTCAGTGCCGGACGCGCCGCCGTCACGGTCGACGTGGTCGGTTGGTTCTCGGTGTTGGGCAGCACCAACCGCACGGGCCTCGCCATCGACCCGCAGCCGCCGGTGCGTGCGTACGACTCGCGCCAGCACGGTGCCCGACCCGCAGCGAACTCGACGCGAACGCTCACGCCGGACCTCGGGTCCGGTGTGGCCGCGCTGGCCAGCGTGACGGTCATCTCGCCCGCGGCGGACGGAGCGCTCGTGCTCCGGCCGGCGAACACCCCCAACTCGGTGTCGCCACAATCCGGCCCGGCCACCATCCGGTTCCGCGCCGGGCAGACCGTCACCAACCTGGCGATCGTGCCGCTCGGCCTCGGGCAGCTGGAGGTGGCCACCAGCGCAAGCACGCACTACGTGATCGACATCCTCGGTGTGGTGCAACCACAGACCACCACCGACGGCGAGTTGGTGCGGTCGGTGACGCCGGTGCGCGCGCTCCTGTCGACGCCGCTCGCGGCGGGCGGTCAGCGCACCGTCAGGGTGGTGGGCGTCGGCGGTGTCCCCGCCAACGCCAAGTCCGTCATCGTCAACCTCACGTCGACCAACACCGTGGTCAGTGGGTCGGTCGTCGCCTGGGCATCGAACTGGACCAGGCCGAGCGCGCCGAACCTGAACACCGCTCGCGGGTCGACCGTCTCGAACCTCGCGGTCGTCCCCATCGGTGCCGACGGGCGGATCGCTGTCTACAGCTCGACGGCGACGAACCTGATCCTCGACATCGTCGGGTTCACGGTGTCGGGCTGATGCCGCTGCGCTACCGTCCGGAACGATGAGCGCCACGACGCCCGGCATGGTGTGTGCACACCACCACCTGTACTCGGCGCTCGCGCGCGGCATGCCGGCGCCGCCGCGGCAGCCGACGAACTTCCTGCAGATCCTCGAGCAGGTGTGGTGGCGGCTCGACGTGGCGCTCGACGACGAGATGATCCGCTGGTCGGCCATGCTGGGCGCGGTCGAGGCGCTGCAGTGCGGCACCACCGCCATCGTCGACCACCACGAGTCACCCTCGTGCATCGAGGGCAGCCTGTCGATCATCGCCGATGCGTGCGCCCAGGTCGGCGTGCGTACCAATCTGGCGTACGGCGTCACCGACCGCCACGGGCCCGACGGCGCACGTCGTGGCCTGGCCGAGAACGATCGCTTCCTGCGTGAGGGCGGCCGCGGCATGGTGGGTGTGCACGCCGCGTTCACCTGCACCGACGACACGCTCGCCGCGGCCGCCGCGCTGGCCGCCGACCACGGTGTGGGCGTCCACATCCACGTGGCGGAAGGCCCCGACGACGTCGCGGCGGGGGAGCGGTTGCAGTCGCTCGCACGGGACGACTGGTGGCTGGTCCATTGCGTGTTCCTGGACCGCGACCTGCCCGGCACCATCGCCCACAACCCGCGCAGCAACATGAACAACTCGGTCGGCTACGCCCGGCCGGCGGCTCGCCCGAACCGCATCGTGCTCGGCACCGACGGCATCGGCGCCGACATGCTGGAAGAGGCCCGCCTGGCCTACGTGCGCCTTCGTGAGGACGACGTGCTCGCCTCGCCCGACACCGTGTGGGGCTGGCTCGACAACGGCTACTCGCTGTTCCCCGAGGCGCTCCACGACACGGTCCGCTGGAACTACCCGCACGCCGACAGCGCATGGCACGTGTCGTTCACGCCGGGCGTGCGAGCGCTCGACGTCACGCTCGACACCGGCGAACAGGTGCTGCGCGACGGACTGCCCACCCGAGTGGACCTCGACGAGGTGCGCGCCAAGGCTGCCGAGCAGGCCGCCAGACTGTTCGAGGCTCTCTGATGACCATCACCTACGAATGGCGTGGCACCTTCACCAATGGAGAGGTGAACGCGCTGCACGCCGAGGCGTTCGAGACCCGCGTGTTCACCGACGACGAGTGGGACTGGGCCACGCTCACCGCCCAGCACAGCCTGGGCTGGGTGACCGCCCGCGACGGCGACGCGCTCGTCGGCTTCATCAACGTGCTGTGGGACGGCCTGGTGCACGCCTGGCTGCAGGACACCATGGTCGCCGCGTCGGCACGCCACCAGGGCGTCGGTGTCGGCGTGGTCAGGGCGGCACAGGCCGGCGCTGCTGAGGCAGGATGCGAGTGGTTGCACGTCGACTTCGACGACCACCTGCGCCCCTTCTACTTCGACGCCTGCGGCTTCACCCCCACGAACGCCGGCCTCATCCCGCTCACCGCTGAATGACGATGTCCTGCGCGTCGTAACTGAACTCGTCGTCAATGGCGTTCTTCTCGACGTCGACCTCGATGCTCACGCTCTTGTCCGTCGATTCCTTGACGAACACAGAGCCGTCGGCACGCAACGCAGCCTTCAGCGCGGCCGAGAGGACGTACGGCTGCGTCTGCGGTGTGGGCCGGTCGGTGTCGAGGAACGTTGCCGAGATGATCGTGCCGTCGCGTTCGGTGATCTGCCAACGCCCGTACGACTCGCAGATGCCACAGCTGATCGTGGCGGTGTAGCTGATCGTGTGGCCGGCGATGCGATCGCTCCACTCGCCGATCGCCGGGTCGATGTAGATCCCGGCGGTGGTCGACGTCGCGACCGAGGTCGTCTCCGGCCCACCGGTCACGTAGTCCGCGTCGTCGCCCATCTTCGCCGCCCAGTTCAGTACCAGCGCACCGAGCGCGACGAGCACGATTGCGACGACCGTGGCGTTGACCCATCGTGGCGCTCCATGGGGTAGGGGCCGGTGCCCCTCGAGTTGGGCGACACTCGGCGGCCGCGGTGCCACGTCGGCCACGTCACGCAATGCATCTCGTACGAGTGCGTCATGATCGGTCATCGAGGAACCTCCCCATCGTGCTGAGCCCGGCGTCCAGGTCGCGTTGCACAGTCCGCACGGAGACGCCCAGCGTCTCGGCGATCTCGTCGGTCGGTAGGTCGAGCCAGAACGTCATGAAGACCACTCCGCGCTGTCGTACGGAGAGCGCCCTCATCGCACGGCTGACGGCGGGGCGCAGCGCTGGCGACGGTGCATCGGCCGGCCACGAGCCGACCCGCAACTCTCGGGCCAGCCGCCGACGGTTGGCCCGGTGCAGCTGACGCGCCTCGTTGACCATCGCCCGGAACAGATAGGCCCGGTGGTTCGTCACCCGCCGCCACGACGGTGAGCGCACGACGCGGACCACCGTGTCGGCCACCAGATCTTCGGACGCCGCCGGCCCGACGAGCGCGCTGGCGAACCGGATGAGCTCCGGTGCGTGTTGCTCGTACAACTCCGCGTCCTGCTGGTCGAACATCATGATGTTGATGCCGCTGCCGTCCGATCGGCGACAGCGTCACGCAGAACTTAAGTTCTGCGTGACGGCGTAGGGTGCGACCATGCCCAGTGACTTCATGCTCAAGGGAATGAACCTCGTCCACCGCGGGCTGCTCGCAGTCAGCTTCGGCAAGTTCGGATGGGACGCCGCCGGCATGGCGGTGCTCGAGCTCACCACGGTGGGCCGCAAGAGCGGCGAGCCGCGTTCGGTCATGCTCACGTCACCGCTGCAGGAGGGCGACACCATCGTCATCGTCGCCTCACGCGGCGGCGACGACCATCACCCCGCCTGGTACCTGAACCTGGTCGCCAACCCCGAGGTGCAGGTCGTGTGGAAGGGCAAGCCGAAGGTCGCCATGACCGCCCGCACCGCCACGGCCGACGAGCGCGCCCGCATGTGGCCGATCATCACCGAGAAGTACAAGAACTACGCCGGCTACCAGACCAAGACCGATCGCGAGATCCCACTGGTCCTGCTCACCCCGGCAGGCTGACGTCCGTGCGGTACATGGTGGTCGAGCACTACACGCACGGGCCGCTGCCCATCTACGAACGCGCCGCCGCCAAGGGCCGGATGCTGCCCGAGGGGCTGCGCTACATCGACAGTTGGGTCGTCGACGACGGCGCGCTCGACACGTGCTACCAACTCATGGAGACCGACGACCCCGCGCTGTTCGAGGTGTGGCTGGACCAATGGTCGGACCTGGGCACGTTCGAAGTGCACCCCGTGCTGTCGTCGGCCGAGGCCGCTGCGCGTGTGGATGTGCAGTTTGGGCGTTGACAAAATGTCAACGACTAACGTCTGACGCATGGACACCCCCGTTGCCGTCTACCTGCAGGACGCCCACCCCATTCGCGAGGGGATGGACATCGCCAAGTACGCCGAGGCCAAGGGCTTCCACGCGGTGTGGCAGGCCGAGAGCCGGCTCGTCCGCGAGGCCACGGTGCCCATGGCGGCGTTCGCCAGCGTCACCGACACCATCAAGGTCGGCTCGGGCGTGGTCGACTGCTGGAGCCGCAACCCGGCCCGCCTGGCCGCCACGTTCAGCACGCTCGACGACCTGGCCCCCGGCCGCGTCATCCTGGGCATCGGCGCATGGTGGGACCCGCTGGCGCAGAAGGTGGGCATCGAACGCGCCCGACCGCTGACGGTCATGCGCGAGATCGTCACCGTCGTGCGCGCCCTGCTGCACAACGAGACGGTCACCTTCGACGGCACCTACGTGCACCTCGATGGCGTCGAGCTGGACTACGTGTACCAGGAGCGCCGCGCCAAGGACGTGCCCATCTACATCGGCGCGACCGGCATGCAGATGATGGAGCTCACCGGTGAGATCGCCGACGGCGCGGTGCTGAACTACCTGGTGTCGCCCGACTACAACCAGCGTGCCATGGAGGCGCTCGAGGCCGGCGCGGCGAAGGCCGGGCGTTCCATCGACGACATCGACCGCCCGCAGTTGGTGGTGTGCAGCGTCCACGAGGACCGCCAGACAGCGCTCGACATGGCGCGCATGATGGTCACCCAGTACCTCGGTCAGCAGCCGCACATCATGAAGGCGTCCGGCGTGCCGCAGAGCCTGCTCGACAAGGTGGGCGAGGTACTCACGTGGCCGGCCACGCACGAGCAGGTCGAGGCCGCGAGCAAGCTGGTGCCCGACGAGATCGTGCAGATGCTCACCGCCAGCGGCACGCCCGACGAGGCGCGCGCCAAGGTGCAGGAGTACATCGACCACGGCTGCACGTGCCCCATCCTGTACCCGTTGGGCGACGTGAAGGCCATGATCGACGCGTTCGCCTGACCGGCGGACGAGGTACCTAGACCACGGGGCGCGAGATTCGGCCCGGAAATAGGTAGGTCTGCCGATGTGGGCGACGGGGCCCACAGCGCATGATCGGAGCGTCACCACACGAAGGACCGCTCCCATGCCCCCGATCACCACCCTCCAGCACCTTGTCGGCCTCCAGCACGCTCAGCGCATCCAGACCGCCGAGCACCGCGCCCGCCTCTTCCGTCGCCCGATGGCCGCTCCGACCAGGGCTTCGGCGATGGTGATCGACCTTCCGGTGCCTCGCTGCACCGCCGCCTCGGCACGCGTGGCCTGAGGGCGGAACGGTGGGCATGACCGACGCCGCTAGCGTCCAGCCCATGCTGCGTGCTCGTACGGGCCTGTCGCCGATCATGATCGGCCGTCGCGGCGCACTCGATCGCCTCCACGGCCTGCTCGAGGCCGCGGAGGTGGCGGTGGGCACGCGGGCGCAGGACGGCCCGGCCATCGCCCTGGTCTCGGGCGAGGCCGGCATCGGCAAGAGCAGGTTGTTGCGTGAACTCGTCGACGGTCTGGACGACTCGGTGACGGTGCTCGTCGCCCAGGCGCAGCCCGGGTCCATGGGGCGCCCGTTCGACGTCCTCGGCCAACTGGCCACCGGGGCCAGCGGTGACATCGCCGCCGAGGTGCGCGCGTTGGTCGCCGAGGCGGTCGGGAACGGTCGCACGTTGCTCATCGTGGAAGACCTGCACTGGGCCGACGCCGACAGCGTCCACCTGCTCGACCAGCTCTGCTCGCAGCCGTGGCCGCAGCTCGTGCTGGTCGGCACCTATCGAGGCACCGACCTGTCGAGGAAGGCGCCCGGCGGCGAGCTGGTGCTGCGCCTGGAACGCCAACACAGCGTCGAGCAACTGCGGCTCGATCGGCTCGATCGGGTCGAGATCGCCGCGATGCTCGGTGCGATCGGCGGCGACGTGCCGTCGTCCGCAGCGGTCGAAGCGGTGTTCAGGCGCAGCGGTGGCATCCCCTTCGTGGTCGAAGAACTCGTGCGCTGCTGCGGTCCCGACGCGTGCACCGACGACCTGAAGACGGCCACGCTGCCGTGGTCGCTCGACGAGGCCGTGCGGCAGCAACTCGCGGGCCTGTCGGCCGACGAACGCAAGGTGGCCGACGCGCTCGCCGTGTTCGGCGACCCGGCGCCCTTCGACCTGCTCGTCGACGTCTGCGAGATCGACGACAGCCGGCTGCTGGCGGCACTGCGCTCGCTGGTCGCACAGGGCATCGTCGTCGAGCCCAGCGACGACCGGTTCTGGTTCGCCCATGCACTGGTGGCCGACGCCGTGCACCAACAGCTGCTCGGTCGCGAGCGCCGTCGCCTGCACGAGCGGTCACTCGCCGCGCTGCGCGGCAGCGCGGCGCCGGACCATGCCGCACTCGCTCGCCATGCGCTGGGGGCAGGCCAGTTCGAGCTCATCCCGGCCATCGCCCGTGAGGGTGCGCGTCGCTACCTCGACCGGGGCGCCTCGTTCCAAGCACTCCGCCTGGCCAGCGAGGGCTTGGCCGAGGCACCCACCGATCCCGAGCTGCTCGCGGTCGCCACCGACGCGGCCTGGCGCTTGGAGTACGGCGACGAGGCACTCTCGTACGCGGGTGCCTGGCTGGACCATGCAGTGACCGATCTGGACCGCATCGAGGCCATGCGGTTCACCGCACGGCTGCATCACGAACTGCGGCACGGCGTGCAACGCGACGAGGTGCTCGCACGTCTGGAGACGCTTGCCGAGGAGCTGCCGGGTGGTACGGCCAGGGGCCGCGCCGCCGGAGCGGTCGCGCAGGTGCACATGCTGGCCCACCGCAACGAACAGGCGCTGTCGTGGGCAGATCGGGCGCTCGCCGACGCGCGCCGCAACGGCGACCAATGGCTGGAGGCACAGGCGACCGTGGAGCGCGCGTCGGCCATGGTGGGGCACGACAGCCGTGCTGCGGCAGAGGCCGCGCTGCTGCAGGCGCACGAGGCCGCGTGTCGAGTGTCGGACGGCGTGCTCGAGTGCCGTGTGCTCAACAATCTGCTCGGGGTCGTCAGCCAGCGCAGTGCCACGGCGCAGTGGGCGCGCCGCGAACTGCGCGCGGCCGCGGCGCGGTCCGGGCTGGACAAGCTCGGTGGCATCGGGATGATCGCCACCTGGGACTCCGAGGCGGCGATGGCGGTTGCCGACATGCGCGCCATGCGCCAGGCGGTGGCCGAGGTTCGCGCCCGCCCGCCCGGCAGTTCGTTCGAGACCTGCGCATCGCACCTGCACCTCGGTCTGCTGAAGATCGAGGAGGGTGTCATCGGTGAAGCGCTCTCGGCGTTCGCTCGTGCCCGCGAGATCGAGGACGACGAGAAGCCCGTCCCGCTCGAGCTGCTCGCGTTCGCCGTCGCCGGACGGCGGGCCGACGTCGAGCGTTGGTTCGACCACTACCTCACCACCCCGCCGCCGTCCGATGCGGGTGGCAGCGTGTTCGTGATGACCGAGGTGGGCATGGCGGCGCTGATGGGCGGCGTCTCGACGGCACGGGTTCGCGACGACCTCCTCGGCGCATGGCTGGGTGGTCATCCGGCCGAGGACTGGGTCGCCCGTCATCTCGACGGTCCGTTACGTCTCGCCGACGGCGATGCATCGGGGGCCGTCGATGCGCTCCGCGCCGTGCTCGACGAACCCGATCCAGCCCTGTACGCCACGACGCAGGCGTCGTTGCAGACCTCGCTCGCAGCCGCGTTGCTCGCCGCCGGCGATCGCGACGGCGCGCTCGACGCCGTGCGCGTGGCGCTGTCGTTGCTGGAGCGGTGGCCCGGATGGCGCCGTGACCGGGCGGAGTCGCTGCTGCGTCGCTTGGAGGGGTCGGGTCGGAGCGATGGCGAGCTGACGGCCCGCGAGCGAGAGGTGTCGGCATTGATCGCCGAGGGCCTCACCAACGGTCAACTGGCCGAGCGGCTGTTCATCTCACCGAAGACGGCTGCGGTCCACGTGTCGAACATCCTCACCAAGCTCGGCCTGTCCAGCCGGGTGGAGGTGGCCGCGTGGGCCATCCGTCACGACGTCGTGTTGCAGCCGGGCTGAACCGCGCTACAGCCAGTTGTTGCGCTTGAACCAGCGCCACAGGATGACGCTCATCGTCACCATCATCCCCAACGCGAACGGGTAGCCGAGCTTCCAGTCCAGCTCGGGCATGTGCGCGAAGTTCATGCCGTAGATGCCGGCGATGAGCGTCGCCCCGAACACGATGGAGCCCCAGGCGGTGAGCTGCTTCATCACCAGGTTCATCTGGTTGCTCATCACCGCCAGGTGCGCCTCGACCGCGTTGCCCACCAGCTCGCGCAACTCGTCGACCAGGTCGATGGCGCGCAGCAGCTTGTCGAACGTGTCGCGGCACACCACCAGCGCGTCGCCCGTCACCCACTGCACTTCGTTGCGCAGCAACGCCTGCAGCACCTCGCGCAACGGCAGCACGGCGCGGCGCAACCGGATGAGCTCGCGGCGGACGTCGAACAGTGCTTCCTGCACGTCCAGCTCGGTCGCTGATTCGGCGGGGACGTCACCGAAGATGCGGTCCTCAATGGCCTCGATCTTGTCCTCCAGCAGATCGGCCGAGTCGAAGTACCCGTCGACCAGGTCCTCGAGCACCAGCGACAGCATCGTGCCCGGGGTGATCTCGCGCAGCCGTCGGGCGCGTTCGATGGCGGTGGTGGGCACCCACTCGGCGCCGCTGGGGTCGTGACGGCGGACGGTGGCGAACCAGTCGGCCCCCGCCCACATGTCGATCTCGGCGTGGGTGCCGCTGAACGCGACGACGTACACGTGGTCGGGGAAGCGCTGCATGGTGGGACGCGCCGCACGCCGGTGCGCCTCGTCGAACGTGCGGTCGGCCAACCCGCGGTCGCGGGCCAACTCGTCGAGCTCGTCCGCGGTCGGGTCGACGACATCGATCCAACTGACCCCGTCGATCTGGTGGTGGGTGATCACGACCCGATCGTAGGGACCCGTTGGGCTTCGCCGGAGCGACCGCCCCCACTACGCTTGTCGCATGGGTCAGCAGATCGCCGTCGTCGCCAAGCCGAGTCACACCCCGGGCGTGGTGCGCTACGAAGCCAACCGCAACCTCACCGGCATGGGGCACGAGTCGTTCGCGTCGGTCGCGCAGGCCTCGGGCCCGCGCCCCGCGGCGAAGGTGGCCCGCCGCCTGCTCGACACCGGCAAGGTGAGCAACGTCCACGTGTTCGGCAACATCATCACGGTCGACCTCGCCAAGGGTCACACCGCCGACGGCCTCGACGACGTCATCGCCAACCTGTACCAGTACTGGAAGCCGGGCATGGAGATGCCGACGTTCGACGACGTCGCGCCCGAGGCCGCGTCCGACGGTGCCGCTGCCGCGGTAGCCGACGGGGCCAGCCCCGCCGAGGCCGACTACCTGCGCCGTGTGCCCGCCGTGCTGGTCGAGCGCAGCCGCGCTGCGCTCGCGAAGTGGAAGGCGAACCACTGAGAAATCAAGGGTCTGCGTTACGCACGACCAGCGTCGCGGCCGTACGGTTCGCACAGTGAGCGACGCCGATCTCACCCTGCATGAGGCCGCCGAGCTGCTCGGCGTGCACTACATGACCGCCTATCGCTACGTGCGGCTCGGTGTGCTGCCCGCAGTGAAGGTGGGCGGCACCTGGCAGGTCACTTCCGCCGACCTGCACGCGTTCAAGAACTCGGTGCCGTCATCGGGCGAGCCGGGCAACGCGAAGCGCCGTGCGCCGTGGGCGGCGCGGTTGGAAGCCCGCCTGGTCGCCGGCGACACGCGCGGCGCCTGGGGCGTGGTCGAGGCTGCGCTCGCGGCCGGCGCCGAACTCGACGAGATCTACCTCGAGGTCATCACCCCGGCCATGCGCAGCATCGGCAGCCGCTGGGCCGCGGGCGAGCTCGACATCTCGGTCGAGCACCGCGCCACCGGCATCGCCCAGCGCCTCATCGGCCGGCTGGGCCCGCGCTTCGCCCGTCGTGGCCGCAGCCGTGGCACCGTCGTGCTGGGCACCCCCATGGGCGAGCGTCACTCGCTGCCCGTGGCGATGCTCGGCGACCTGCTGCGCGGCGAAGGCTGGGACGTGTCCGACCTGGGCGCCGACCTGCCCACCGCCAGCTTCGTGGCCGCCGTGGCCGACACTCCCGAGGTCGCCGCCGTGGGCGTGTCCATCAGCTCGCCCGAGGGCCTGGCCGGCGCCGCCGAACTGTTCGAGGCGCTGCGCGAGACATTGCCCGACGTGCCGGTGGTGGTCGGCGGCGTGGCCGTGCGCGACCTGCAGCACGCCCTGGCACTGGGTGCCACCGACCACGCGCCCTCGGCTCGGCAGTTCGCCGAGCTGCTGTCGGAAGGACGGGGTCTGGCCCCTCGCGCCGGCGCTTGACACGCACGAACAGGTGTTCGATACACTGGTCGCATGGCGACGGCGAACCCCACCCACCTGTCCGACCTCGCCGCACGGGGCCTGGTCACCCGCGCCGCCGCCGGCTCGGTGGCCGCCGAGCGAACGTTGCCGCTGCTCCCGGCGTTCGCCGCGCTCATGACAACGCCCACCGTGCAGCGCGGCAGCGTGGTCGGGTGCTCGGGCGCGGCAGCGGTGTCGCTGGCGTTGGCGCTCGCCGCCGGGCCGTCGCAGCAGGGGTCGTGGGTGGCCGTGGTGGGCATGCCCATGCTCGGGCTGGCGGCCGCCGCCGAGGCCGGTGTGGCGCTCGAGCGGCTGGTGGCCGTCGTCGAGCCCGACACCCCGTTCGACGACACCCGTTGGGCCGACCTGCTGGCCGCGTGCATCGACGGCTTCGACGTGCTGCTGCTGGGCCCCGGCACCCAACAGGTGCGCCCGGCCACGGCCCGCCGGCTCACCGCACGCCTGCAGTCGCGTGGCGCGGTGGCCATCACCGTCGGCGCCCCGGTGTTCGGTGCCGACCTGCGCTTCGAGTGCACGTCGGCCACCTGGTCGGGTCTGGGCGACGGCCACGGGGTGGCGCGCCAGCGCCGGGCTGCGGTCGAGCTCACCGGCCGCCGTGTGCCCCGAGCCCGTCGGGCCGAACTGTTGCTGCCCGACGCCGACGGCCGAGTCGACACGGTCGAGTCCACCGTGCTCCCGCTGCGCCGCACGGGTTGACCCATGGCCCGCGTGCCGCGTCTCGGGGTGCTGTGGTGCCCGCACTGGCCGGTGGTGGTGGCCGGCGCGCAGCACGACGAACCGGTCGCGGTGTTCCACGCCAACCGGGTGGTCGCCCATTCGTTGGCTGCCGGCGCGGCCGGCGTCACCGTTGGAATGCGTCGCCGCGACGCCCAGTCGCGTTGCACGCAGCTGCGCATCGAAGCGCACGACCCCGCCCGCGACGCCCGCGAGTTCGATCGCGTGGTGCAGGCGGTGGCGCAGATGGTGCCCCGCGTCGAGATCACCGAGCCGGGCACGCTCACCTTCCTGGCCCGCGGCCCGGCTCGCTACTTCGGTGGCGAGGCCGCCATGGCCGACACGGCGGTGGCCACCGCGGCGCAGGCGGTCGGACTGTCGCTCGCCGCCGTGGGGTCGCTGGGCCTCGGCGTGGCCGACGGCCGGTTCGCCGCGGGCATCGCCGCCCGCCGCGCGGCCGGCCAGGGCACACCGGTGGTGGTGCCCGCCGGCGAACGATCCACGGCGCGGTTCCTGCACGACCTGCCGGTGCAGTTGCTCGCCGACGTCGCCGGCGTGCCTGCCGACTTCGTGCACCTGCTGCACCGCCTGGGGCTGCACCACCTGGGCGCACTGGCGGCGCTGCCCGCCACCGACCTGACGGCCCGCTTCGGCCCGCTCGGCCAGTTCGCCCACCGCATCGCCGGCGGCGGCGACGATCGCCTGCCCGGCACGCAGGACCCGCCCGCCGGCCTGCAGGTGCAGCGCGTGTTCGAACCGCCGGTGCACCACAGCGACGCGCTCGTGTTCGTCGGTCGACAGTTGGCCGAGGAACTGGTCGCCCTGCTCGCCGCCGACGGTCAGGTGTGCACGCGGCTGGTCGTCGTCGGCGAGACCGAGCACAGCGAGCGCAGCGAACGCGTCTGGTACCGCAGCAGCGGGTTCAGCGCGGCGGCCATGGTCGAGCGGGTGCGCTGGCAGCTCGACGCCTGGGCCACCGCGGGCGACCTCACCGCCGGGGTCGCGCTGCTGCGCCTCGACCCGGTGGAGGTGCGCAGCGACGACGGCGTGCAGTTGGGGTTGTGGGGCGGGCGCACGCAGGCCGACGACTGGGCGGTGCGTGCGGTGGCGCGCCTGGTGGCCATCGCCGGCGAGCAGCAGGTGCTGGTGCCCGCCGCGGCCGGCGGCCGCCAACCGCACGACACCCACGCGTGGGTGCCGGCCGCCACGGCCGACCTGGCCGACCCGGTCGAGCGGCTCACCGCGGTCACCGCGCCGTGGCCGGGCAGCCTGCCGTCACCGTCGCCCGCGGTGGTGCATCGGCCGGCGCGGACGGTCGACGTGCTCGACGCCGCGGGCAACCCGGTCGCGGTCAGCGGCAGGGGAGCGGTCAGCGCGCCGCCCGCCACCGTGCAGCTGGGTGGCACGGTCGAGCCGGTGCAGGCATGGGCCGGCCCGTGGCCGGTCGACGAACGCTGGTGGGACGCAGCCCGGGCGCGGCGAACGGCCCGGTTCCAGGTGCTCACCCGGTCGGGCCGTCTGCTGTTGGTCGGTGTCGAGCGGGGTCAGTGGTGGCTCACCGCCGAATACCGCTGAAAGCTGAAAGACTGCGCTTCATGGGAAGGCTCGGTGCCGCCGCGCTGTCGATCATCGTGACGCTGGGGGTGACGTCCTGCGCACGTTCAAGGTGATCGCTGGCCACGCGACACTCATCGGCGGCGCCGAGCTGCTGGAAGGCACGGCGAGTGACAGCACCATCTCGAGGGATCGATGCGAGTCGGTTCCCCACACGGTGGAGGCGTTGTACGACGAGGTGCGCCGCTTCCTCGACCCGAGTGCAGTCCCCACCGTCATCGAGTACGACCAGTACGGCGCGCCGAAGACGATCCGGTCCGCGGAGAGCGTGATCGATGGCGGAGCGCTCGTCGCGACCCTCACGCCCTAGGGACGCGAGTTCGTGTCGGTAGAAGTTCTGGAGCCGTCCAGAAGAAGTACCGACATGAACTCAATAGTGCCGCGAGGCTCGCGGCTGAACCGGCTAGGCCGAGATCAGCTCGCGACCGTCGTCTTCGTGCTCCGGCTGCTGTTCGGCGGCACGGAGCAGATCGTTGCTCAGGCGGAAGCCCACGCCGCGAACGGTGTGGATGAAGCGCAGCTCGGGTGCCCGCTGCTGCAGCTTGCGACGCAGGTTCGACAGGTGCACGTCCACCACATGGGTGTCGCCCACCCAGTTCGGGCCCCACACCTCTTCCAGCAGCTCGGTGCGCGAGCACACCTCGGCCGGACGGCGGCACAGCTGCTCGAACAGTGCGAACTCGATGCGGGTGACCGGCACGTCGTCGTCGTGCACGCGGATCTCCTTGCGACCCACGTCGACCGTGAGGCAGCCGAGGTTGATCACCGATGCCTGCATCGGGTCCCAGCGGGCGTGCAGCTGCCGCGGGCGGCGCAGCAGCGCCTGGCAGCGTGCAGCCAGCTCGTCGGGGTTCAGATCGGATGCCACCACGTCGTCGGCGCCGGCACGCAGCGCCCGGATGCGCGCATTGTCGGCCTCGGGTGCGGCGATGCCGACGATGTAGGCGTCGGTCAGGGCACGCATGGTGTCGAACAGGTTCCCGCCCTCGGGACTGGGCAGGTCGAGGTCCACCATGACCACGTCGGGTGAGAACGACCGCGCCAATGTCAACGCAGCGTCTTCCTCGGTGGTCGCGCTCACGGAGTACCCACGTGACCGCAGCGCTGAAGAAGCGACCCGACGCAGCTCGGGGTCGCCCACTGCCAGCAGCACTCGTGGTGCGAGTTGTGCGTCGGGTTCCATAGTGAAAGTTCTTCCGCCTCGGGGTGATTCCTGCCGGCCCGGTGCCGGGTTCCTCACCGTACGAAGTCACTATCGGCGCGTTCTGAAGGCGACTGAAGCGTTGATTTTGACGATCTCGTGCAACGGTCGTGACGACCACCGCGTACCTTGTGGGCATGTCCGAGACCCGCCAACAGGTACGCGACGCCGTGGCGGCTCGCCGACCCGTCGATGCGCGCGAACGTGCGTCCAT
>CBHWEI010000026.1:0-22850 GCA_966112835.1 uncultured Acidimicrobiaceae bacterium | reverse complement strand
TCGGGCGTCCAGTCCACCGGGAACGCCGCCAGCTCGCTGGGGCAGAAGTCCTGGATGGTGTGGTGCAGCTTGTTGGCGTGGTAGCCGTCGTTGAAGTTCTCGAACATCACCTTCCAGTTCCACGGAAGGTCGGTGAGCGTGAACGTGCCCGGGCACACCGCGTTCTCCAGGTCGTAGTGCTCGAGGTAGGGCGTGTACGCCGCCAGCGTGGGTGCGAGCGGGGCGGCGTCCGGGTCCACGTGCACGAAGACGAACCCCTGCCACAGCTCCACCTTCAGGGCGGGCAGCGGGAACTCCTTCTTGTCGAAGCCGGCGGTGCGCTCCATGGCCGGTGCGCCGAGCAGGCGGCCGGTGAGGTCGTAGCTCCACAGGTGGTACTTGCACGTGAACTTCGTGCAGGTGCCGGTCTCGTCGTCGTCGACCACCTGCATGCCGCGGTGCTGGCACACCGACGAGAACGCGTGCACCTCGCCGTCCTTGGCGCGGGCGACGATGATCTGTTCGCCGCTGCCGGTGGAGGTGGTGAAGTAGTTGCCCACCTCGGGGATGCGGTCGGCGCGGCCGACGCACTGCCATTCCTTGGCGAACACCGCTTCGCGTTCGAACGCGAGGAACTCCTCCGACGTGTAGATGACCGGGGGCATGGTGAGGGCGGTGGCCACGTCGGTGACCGACGCGTCGAACGACTGCAGCAGATCGTCGGTGAGCACGGTGGGCGCTGCCGGGTTCTGGGTCACGGTCATGTCAGCTCACTTTCTCCGTCGCCGCGCCGTAGCCGCCACCACCGGGCAGCTCGAGGCGGACGTGGTCGCCGGGTTGCAGGGTGACGCGGGCCTGGGTGCGCACCGACTCGCCGTTCACGGTGAACGAGCCGGCGGCACCGGGCTCGCCGCCGAAGATGCCTTCGGGGGCCTTGTCGAGCCGCGAGGTGACGGCGTTCAGCTGCCACGCCCGTTCGGTGTCGACGGTGAACTCGATGGTCTGGCCCAGGCCACCCACCTGGCCGCCCTTGCCGCCGCTGTCGCGGCGCAGTTCCTTGCGCAGGAACCGGATGGGCGCCGACGCCTCGACCACCTCGATGGGCACTGCGGCCACACCGGTGGGGTACGAGCAGGCCGACAGGCCGGGCTTCGACGCACGGGCACCCACGCCACCGGCGTAGGTGAACATGGCGGTGATGAACGGGCGACCGTCGTCGTGGTTGCCGCTGACCTGCATGGTCCACACCGCGCCCGACCCTTCGGCCATGGCATTCTCGGGGCGGATCTGGGCGAGTGCCTTCAGCAGCGCGTTGGGCAGGAACATGCCCACCACGTGGCGGGCGGTGCAGGGCTGCGGCGACACGGCGTTCACGATGGAGCCCTCCGGTGCCTCGACCAGGATGGGTGCCAGGCTGCCGTAGTTGTTGGGCAGGTCGGGGTTCAGCACCGAGCGCACCGTGAACGTCGTGTACGCGTGGGTGTAGTTCTTCACCACGTTGATGCCGAACGGGCTGGCGCCCGACGAGCCGGCGTAGTCCACCAGGATCTCGCCCTTGTCGGGGTCGACCGTCACGGCGCAGACGATGTCGATGATGCTGCCGTCGGCCAGGTCGAGCACGGCGCTGGCCTCGTAGCGGCCGGCGGGCAGCTCGCGGATGCTGGCGCGGGTGGCGGCCTCGGAACGGGCGATGATCTCGTCGGCGAGGTCCTCGATGCCGTCCAGGTCGTGGCGGGCGCACAGGGCCCGCAGGCGCTGGGCGCCCACCTCACCGCTGGCCATCTGGGCGTGCAGGTCGCCGGCCATGTGGTCGGGCTGGCGCACGTTGCTGAGGATGAACTTCCACACGTCGTGGTTGCGTTCGCCGGCGATCATGAGGCGGCAGATGGGGATCCACAGCCCCTCCTCGAACACGTCGCGGCCGCCGGCGCCGATGCCGTAGCCGCCCACGTCGGTGTGGTGGATGGTGGAGCCGAAGAACGCGATGACCCGGCCTTCCGAGAACACCGGGTACAGCACGGTGACGTCGAGCAGCTGGCCGGCGGTCTTGTACGGGTCGTTGGTGATGAGGACGTCGCCCTCCACCAGCGTGTCGACCGGGTACTCGTCGAGCATCGCCGACGCGGCACGGGCCAGCGAGTTGATGTGGCCCGGCGTGCCGGTGACGGCCTGGGCCACCATGCGGCCGCGGCGGTCGAACACCGCGTTGGCCAGGTCGCCGGCTTCACGCACGATGGGTGAGAACGCCGCACGCTGCAGCGCGCGGGCCTGCTCGTTGACGGTGGCGATGAGGCTCTGCCACAGCACCTCGAGTTCGATGGGGTCGAACGTCCTCATCGTGCAGCCTCCTTGCTTGCGATGCGGTCCGCGATGAGCGAGCCGTCCTCCACGATCTGTGCGGTCCAGCCCGGCCGGATGACGGCCGTGGTCTCGCGTTCTTCCACGATGGCCGGCCCCTGGATGATCTGGTGCAGGCCCAGCTCGGTGCGCCGGTACACCGGCGTGTCGACCGGGTCGCTGCCACGCGAGAAGCGCACCGGACGGGAGCGGTGCGGTGCGGCGACACCGGTGCCCACCGCGTACTGCGGCTCGACCGGGGCGGCCGGGGCGAACGCCGACAGGCGCCAGGTGACGGCCTCGACACCCACGTCGGGGATGGTGAGGCCGTAGATGCGGCGGTAGTCGGACTCGAAGTGTTCGACCACCTCGGCATAGGTGGACGGCCATTCGTCGCCCTCCCCCACCCAGATGGTGATCTCGTTGCCCTGGCCGATGTAGCGGGCGTCGACGCCGTAGCGGAAGCGGATGTCCTCCGGCGCCACGCCGGCGGCGGCCAGCACGCGGCGGCCTTCGTCGCGCAGCTCGGTGAGCATGGCGGTGCGCTCGTCGAGGCGCGGGCCGGGCTGGTCGAACTCGACCAGCGGGCGCACCATGCTGCGAGCAAGGTCGATGCGCACCGGGGTGACCAGGGTGCCGAACGCCGACAGCACGCTGGCGTTCACGGGGAACACCACGCGGGGCGACTCGAGCAGGTCGGCCACGCCGCAGGCGTGCACCGGGCCGGCACCACCGAACGCGAGCACGGTGATGCCGCGCAGGTCGGCGCCCTGCTCGACGGCGTGCATGCGCGAGGCGGCGGCCATGTTCTGGTCGACCAGCTCCTGCACGCCGGCGGCGGTGTCGCCGGCGCTGAGGCCCAGACGAGAAGCAACCGAGTCGAGGGCCGACTCGCAGGCGGTGAGGTCGAGCGGCATGTCGCCACCGAGGAAGAACTCGGCGTCGAGCACACCGAGGAACAGGTCGGCGTCGGTGACGGCGGGCTTGGTGCCGCCGCGGCCGTAGCAGGCCGGGCCGGGGTCGGCGCCGGCCGACTCGGGGCCCACCTTCAGCAGGCCCAGCTCGTCGACGCGGGCCTGGCTGCCGCCACCCGCACCGATCTCGACCAGGTCGACCGACGGCACGGAAACCGGGAAACCGGAGCCCTTCTTGAAACGGTAGATGCGGGCGACCTCGAACGTGTTGGTGAGCTCGGGCTCGCCGTGCTCGATGAGGCACGACTTGGCGGTGGTGCCGCCCATGTCGAAGCACAGCAGGCGCTCCTCACCCAGGCGGCGGGCGAACCAGCTACCGGCCAGCGCACCGGCCGCCGGGCCGGACTCGACCAGGCGGATGGGCGCACGTGCGGCGTCGTCGGCCGACACCACGCCACCGTTCGACAGCATCATGAGCACCGAACCACCGAAGCCCTCGGAGGCGAGCCACTTCTGCAGCTCGTCGAGGTACGGCCCGATGACGGGCATGGTGGCCGCGTTGCAGGCCGTGGTGATCATGCGCGGGTACTCGCGGATCTGCGGCGAGATCTCGGACGAGATGCACACCGGCACGCCCAGCTCGGCGCGCAGGTGGTCGGCCACCAGACGCTCGTTGGCCGGGTTGGCGTACGAGTTGATCAGGCACACACCCACCGCTTCCACCTTCGCGGCACGCAGCTGCTCCGTGATGGCGGCCAGCTCGTCGGCCGACGGCGTGGCCGACACGACACCCTGCGGGCTGGTGCGCTCGCTGATCTCGACCACCCGGTCGCGCGACACCGGCGGCTCGGGGAACTCGATCTGCAGGTCGTACATGTCGTAGCGGTGCTCGTTGCGGATGAGCAGCGTGTCGCCGAAGCCGGTGGTGGTGACCACGCCGGCCCGACCGATCTTGCCCTCGATGAGCGCGTTCGTGATGAGCGTGGTCGCGTGCACGATGGGTGCGGTGATGTCGGCGGGCCGCACGCCGGCCTTGGCCAGCAGCTGGCGCACGCCGGTGCGGACGCCTTCGAGCGGTGCGGACGGCGTGGTGAGGGTCTTGTCGACCACCACTCGGCCGGAGACGCCGTCGAACAGGACGACGTCGGTGAAGGTGCCGCCGATGTCGACGGCGAGACGCCAGTCGGCGTTCATCGGGTGACCTCCTGGGTCGTGGGAACACTGTCGGGACGGCGGGTGATCTTCTCTTCGCGCGGTGGGGCGAACACGTCGAGGATCCAGACCTCGTTCAGCTCGTCGTCGCCGATGAAGATGCTCTCGCCGTGCCACACCGTGGGAGGAGCAAGGTAGAAGTCGCCGGCGCACAGCTGCTGGCGCGTGGCCTGGGTGGGGTCGCCGATGCGGAAGTCGAGTGTGCCGCGCATGATGATGCCCAGCTGCTCGTTGCCGTCGTGCTTGTGCAGGAACGAGCCCTCGGTGCCGCCGGTGATGCGCCAGAACCACAGTTCCAGGTGCTCGCCGGTGACCACGCGCCGGCGGAAGCCGGGGCGGTCGGTCTCGACGAACTCGTCGTCGTCGAGGAAGAAGACGTAGCGGGGATCGCTGGTCGGGTCGGTCACAGCAGTCGCTCCACCATTCGTCGCTCGACGTCGTCGAGGTGCGCCACCACTGCGGCGTGCGCCTTGCGTGTGTGCCCCTTGGCGATGGCGTCAGCGATGGCGCGGTGTGCCTCGCACGAGGAGTCGATGATCTCGGTGACCTCGGCCCGGTTCGCCTCGGCGTACAGCAGCGAGGCGAACTCGCCCGAACCGAACAGCGACGCCAGCGCCTTCGCGTGCACCTCGTGCAGCAGGGGGTTTCCGCACGAGCGAGCGAGGAGTGCGTGGAACTGGCGGTCGATGTCGCGGAACTCGTCGAGCGACACGGGCTGCAGCGCGGCGAGTGCCGCGATCTGCTGCCGCTCTGCGTCGGTGGCCCGGCGTGCCGAGAACTCGGCGATGACCGGCTCGATGACCTGGCGCACCTCGAACAGCTGGGACACCAGCGCCTTGCGGTCGTCGCCGGTGAAGTTCATGTCGGGCAGCTGCTCGGCCACCACGGACCGGTTGCCGCGGCGCTCGATGTAGCCGGCGATGACCAGGCCCTGGATGGCTTCACGCACCGAGGTGCGGGCCACGCCGAACTCCTCGCAGAGCACGCGCTCGGCGGGGAGGGGCATGCCCGGGGCGAACTGGCCGCTCTGGATGGCGTCGGCCAGCCGCTGGCGGATCTCGGCCGAGACGGTACGCCGGGTGACGGGATCGAAACTGGTCTGGCTCATCCGAGACCCACCGCCTGGAACCGCTGGATCTCGGCGTCGATGTCGAGCGGGTCGACGATGGCCTGGTCCTCGGCAGCACCCCAGTGCGCCGGCGGCACCAGCCACATCACCTCGAACTCCAACCCGTCGGGGTCGTGGGCGTACAGCGACTTGTTGCACCCGTGGTCGCTCTGGCCCACCAGGGCACCGGCGGCGCTGAGGCGCTCGCGCATCTGCGACAGCTCGGCCAGCGTGGGCACTTCCCACGCCAGGTGGTACATGCCGACCGTGCGCCGTCCTGCGTCGCTGGGCGCCGCCTCGGCACCGACCGAGAAGAACGCGATGTCGTGATGGTTGTCGGACGCAGGTGCACGCATGAAGACGAACGCGCCGTCGGGATGCTCGATGACGGTCGAGAACCCGAGGACGTCGGAGTAGAACTTCTGCGAGCGGCGCGCGTCGTGCACATACAGAACCGCATGGTTCATTCGTGTGATCGGCACGTGGATACCCCCTCGGCATCTCGGGCGGCCCCAACCGCCTTGGACTGATGGTCAGACCATAGCACGGGAGATACCCGCATGGCAGCCCAACGTCCCGTCCACCACTTGCGTCACCCCGAGGTCGATCGCCACGGAGGCCAGCGAGTAGGCCTCGTCGGCCGAGAAGCCCATGTGCGTGCGCAGCAACCACAGCATCTGTTCGGCGGCCATGCGCATGGCTTCGTCCAGGTCGGCGCCGAAGCCGTGGGTGAACCAGTGGCTGGCGGTCTCGAGCAGGGGCGAGGTGTTCCCCACGCCCTTCAGCACCTTCACCTGGATGACCGCGTCGAGCGACGCCTCGATGGCCGTCCCGCAGATCTCGCCGTCGCCCTGGGCGAAGTGCGGGTCACCCACGAACAGGTTCGCACCAGGGACGTTCACCGGGTAGCACATCACCGCGCCGGGACCCACCCGCCAGTTGTCGACGTTGCCGCCGAACACGCCGGGCGGGATGGACGACAGCCGGCCGGCCTCGGCGGGGGCCACGCCCATGACGCCGAAGTGCGGCCGCACCGGCACGTGCACCTGGCGGCTGAAGGGCTGGCGCTGCGCTGGGTCGGGCTCGG
Source organism: uncultured Acidimicrobiaceae bacterium (assembly GCA_966112835.1). Taxonomy (GTDB): domain Bacteria; phylum Actinomycetota; class Acidimicrobiia; order Acidimicrobiales; family Ilumatobacteraceae; genus UBA668. The sequence continues at coordinate 16,213 of CBHWEI010000026.1, read as the reverse complement.
TGATCACGCCCGGCAGGTCGTACAGCGGGCGGGCGGTGAAGTCGAAGCCGAACACCGGGCTGGCGGTCGCGGTGAACTGGTCGGCCGCTCCCCCGTCGAGGTCGGGTCCGTAGCCGTCCAGTCCGTAGCCGTCCAGTCCGTAAATGGTCACCCGCTCCTTGGCGAACGTGTCGTACAGGAGTCCCCAGTTGGCCGCGACGTTCGAGCCGAAGGGCAGCCGCGGCCGCATGCTGATGATCCGTACCGCCAGCGTGTCGCCGGGCTCGGCGCCGCGCACGTGGATGGGCCCGGTGAGGATGTGCACCCCCGGGCCGCGGGTGTCCTCGGCGATCGCTCCCCAGATGGCGCGGATGCCGTCGTCCATCAGCAGATCGGGGGCGTCGCCGGCATGATGTGTCACTGCTTCGACGTGGATGATGTCGCCGTCGTCCACCGTCAGGCACGGTGGCTGGTCGCGGTCGATGTACCCCCAGTAGCAGGTGGCCGGCCTGGCGGGCAGCAGATGGGTGGTCGGCGAGGCGACGGTCTGGAACGGGGCACCGAGGTCGAGGCTCATCAGTGCGGCACGGTAAGCACCACCCGTTTCCGCCGTGTTTCGGCGCCGTTGCCGCGCGGCGAACAATCGGACTGATGGTCAGACCAACCGCGACGGCTCCGGCATGGCGGCGGGGTCGGCGCCGGCCGCGGTGGACAGCGACACGCCGGGGGCGATCGGGAACACGCCACGCACGAGCGTGGGCGTCACCAGCGCGTCGGGCTCGGTGGCGGCCGTCTCACCCATGTGCAACTCGGAGTGCAGCCATCGTGGGTCGCCGTGCGCGCCGGGCCCGGTGGGTGCGCCCGTGCCGAGCACCAGCTCGTGGTCCAGCACCACTCCCCCGCACACCTCCACGCGCTGGTGCAGCGCGGCCCGGCCACCCGGCTCCAGGTGGCGGCCGAGCAGCAGCGTCTCGGCGAAGCGGACCTGTGCGGCGGCGCCCAGGTGCAGGGCCGTGGTCGAACGGTGGTCGCTGCCCGTCACGCTGATGAGCGGCTGCGGGTCCCAGTCCAGCGTCGCCCCGTCGCCCACCTCCACCTCGGCGTGCAGCACCGACGGCCGGCCCGCCGGGCCTGGCTGGGCCAGCATCGCCGCCACCGACCGCACGGTCAGCGAGGCGCCGGGGCCAACCCGCACGGTGAGGTGCAGTTCGTCGCCGCCCAGCGGGCCGGCCGCCCCGCCGAGCAACAGCACGGTGACGCCGTCGGCCTGACCGCCGTCGGATCCGCCGTCCAGCCGGGCCAGCAGCGGTGGCTCGCACCGCAGTGTGTGCACCACCGAGCGGCCGCGCGCGTCCAGCCGCACCTCCACCACCGTGCACGCGCGCATCGTCGTCGACCGGCTTCGTCAGCGGGCGTCGGCGCGCCAGCGCGCCAGTTGCGCCTGCACCCACACGGCCACCTCGCGGGCACCTTCGGGCTCGACGAGCGAGGTGAAGCAGATGGGCAGGTCGCCACGGCGGGCCTTGGCGTCGCGGTCCATCACCGACAGGTCGGCGCGCACCAGCGGGGCGAGGTCGGTCTTGTTGATCACCAGCAGGTCGGCGGTGGTCACGCCGGGGCCACCCTTGCGCGGCACCTTGTCGCCGCCGGCCACGTCGACGACGAAGATCTGCCGGTCCACCAGGGCGCGGCTGAAGATGGCGGTCAGGTTGTCGCCACCGCTCTCGATGATGGTCAGGTCCACGGGTGCGTGCTGCGCCTCGAGTTGCTCGACGGCGTCGAGGTTGGCCGAGATGTCGTCGCGGATGGCCGTATGCGGGCAGGCGCCGGTCTCGACGGGCACGATCCGGTCGTCGGGCAGCACCGCCATGCGCCGCAGTGCCTCGGCGTCCTCGGTGGTGAAGATGTCGTTGGTGACCACCACGGTGCTCAGTTGGTCGGCCAGCAGGCGGCACAGCGCAGCCACCAGCGCGGTCTTGCCACTGCCCACCGGGCCGCCGATGCCGATGCGCAGCGGTCGGGTGCCGGGCACGCCGAACGCCCACGGCGTGTCGTCGGGAAGGCCGTCGTGGTGGCCGTGGGTGTGGCCGTCGATCGCGTGATCGTGCGGCACGCCGGGTTGGTGTTCAGGAGGCAAAGAGCCTCACCTCCCATGTTGCGTGGTGCTCGGCCAGGATGTCGGCGAGCAGGCTGTTGTGTGCCGGCAATCGGGCGGGAGCATCGGCGGCGCGCTCGGCGGCCTCCGCCGCATCGGCGGCGAGGCGCTCCAGGAGGTCGGCGGCGCGTGCGGCCAGCGCCTGCACGTCGAACGGATCCAGGCCCAGCAGGCGCACGGCCGCAGTGGTGACGGCGCCCACCAGGTGGTGCAGCGAGCACAGCGCTGCGTCGGCGGGGGTCAGGCCCGCCGCTGCGGCGACGGCGCCGAGCGCCACCGGTTGCATGGGGCCCTGCTGGTGCAATCCGCGCAGTTGGTCGGCCGGAAGGTCGGGCCACGCCCGTGCGGCGGCGCGCACCAGCTGCCGTCCGAGCGAGCGGCTGACGGCTCGCAGCTTCGGCGACGGCGTGCGGGCCGCGAGCTCGCGGTCGAGCGCGGGCCACGCGGCGCCGGGCCTGCACGCGGCTGCGGCGAAGGCGGCCTCGGTGGGACCCACGGTGGCCAGCCGCCCGTCCAGGAAGTGCGCCAGGTCGGCCAGGGTGCGCAGGTCGCCGCGTGCGTACGACGACTCCACCCCGGCGCTGTGCGCGTGGGCACCCGTGGGGAAGCGGCTGTCGGCCAGCAGGAGGAGCGCGGCGCGGGTCATGTCAGAACAGGAAGTAGCGCTGTGCCATGGGCAGGCGGTCGACGGGTTGTTCCTCGATGAGCTCGCCGTCGATGCGCACCGCGAACGTGTCGGGGTGCACCTCGATGCGCGGCATTGCGTCGTTCTCGGGCAGGTCGGTCTTGCCGCGGCTGCGGGTGTCGGCCGATGCCACCAGGCGCCGCTGCAGGCCCAGGCGTTCGTGCAGCCCGTCGTCGAGCGCCGCCTGGGCGACGAACGTGAGGCTCGTGGCGGCTGCAGCACGCGGCGAGGCGCCGAACATGGGCCGGGCGAACACGGGCTGCGGCGTGGGGATGGACGCGTTGGCGTCGCCCATGGCGGCCCAGGCGATGAAGCCGCCCTTCAGCACCACGTGCGGGCGCACGCCGAAGAACTTCGGCTCCCACAGCACCAGGTCGGCCAGCTTGCCCACCTCCACCGAGCCGATCTCGTGGTCCAGGCCGTGGGCCACGGCCGGGCAGATGGTGTACTTCGCCACGTAGCGGCGGGCGCGGTGGTTGTCGGCAACGCCGTCGCCGGGCAGCGAGCCGCGGCGCAGCTTCATGACGTGCGCGGTCTGCCACGTGCGCAGCACCACCTCCCCCACCCGGCCCATGGCCTGCGAGTCGCTGCCGATGATGGAGATGGCCCCCATGTCGTGCAGCACGTCCTCGGCGGCGATGGTGGACGGGCGGATGCGGCTCTCGGCGAACGCCAGGTCCTCGGGCACCGACGGGTTCAGGTGGTGGCACACCATCAGCATGTCGACGTGCTCGGCCAGCGTGTTCACGGTGTGCGGGCGAGTGGGGTTGGTCGACGACGGCAGCACGTTGGGCAGCGATGCGACGGTGATGATGTCGGGCGCGTGGCCGCCGCCCGCGCCCTCGGTGTGGTACGTGTGGATGGACCGGCCGGCGATGGCGGCGAGCGTGCTCTCCACATAGCCGGCCTCGTTCAAGGTGTCGGTGTGGATGGCCACCTGCACGCCGGTGCGGTCGGCCACGGTCAGGCACGCGTCGATGGCAGCGGGCGTGGTTCCCCAGTCCTCGTGCAACTTGAAGCCGCCGGCACCCGCCAGCACCTGTTCGTGCAACCCGTCGAGCGACACGGTGTTGCCCTTGCCCAGCAGCACCACGTTCACAGGCATGCCGTCCATGGCCTCGTGCACGCGGGCCAGGTTCCACGCGCCGGCGGTGACGGTGGTGGCCTTGGTGCCCTCGGCCGGGCCGGTGCCACCGCCCACCACGGTGGTGACGCCCGAGGCGAGGGCCTCATCGACGATCTGCGGGCAGATGAGGTGCACGTGGCAGTCGATGGCGCCGGCGGTGAGGATGCGGCCGTTGCCCGACAGCACCTCGGTGGACGGGCCGATGACCAGCGCCGGGTGCACGCCCGACATGGTGTCGGGGTTGCCGGCCTTGCCGATGCCGACGATGCGGCCGTCGCGCACGCCGATGTCGGCCTTCACCACGCCCCAGTGGTCGATGATCAGCGCGCCGGTGATGACGAGGTCGGGTGTGCCCTCGGCACGGGTGCGCGCCGACTGGCCCATGGACTCGCGGATCACCTTGCCGCCACCGAACACCGCTTCGTCGCCGCCGGCCGACAGGTCGCGCTCCACCTCCACGAACAGGTCGGTGTCGGCCAGGCGCACGCGGTCGCCTGCGGTGGGGCCGAACAGCTGCCGGTAGCGGGCACGCGAGATCTCAACCATCCAGGGCCCCCTTCACGTCGCCGCGGAAGCCGAGCACCACGCGGTCGCCACCGAACGGCACCAGCGCCACCTCGCGGTGCATGCCCGGCTCGAACCGCACCGACGTACCGGCGGGGATGTCCAGGCGCATGCCGCGTGCGGCGTCGCGGTCGAACTGCAGCGCCGGGTTGGCCTCGGCGAAGTGGTAGTGCGAACCCACCTGCACGGGCCGGTCACCTGCGTTGACGACCGTCAGCGTCAGCACCGGCGCGCCGGCGTTCAGCACGATCACGCCGTCGGGGCCGGTCACCTCGCCGGGGATCATCGGGCCCGTGCCCGCTGCGTCGGGGCTCATCGGATGGGCTGGTGCAGCGTCACCAGCTTGGTGCCATCGGGAAAGGTCGCCTCCACCTGCACCTCGTCGACCATCTCGGGGATGCCCTCCATCACGTCGGCGCGGGTGAGCACGTGGCGTCCGGCCTCCATCAGGTCCACCACGGTGCGACCGTCGCGGGCCGCCTCGTACACCCACGAGGTGAGGATGGCCACGGCTTCTGGGTAGTTCAGGAGCAGGCCGCGTGCGCGGCGCTTCTCGGCGACGTCGGCGGCCAGGTGGACGAGCAGTCGTTCCTGCTCGTGCGGCGAGAGGTGCATGGGCGCATTGTGGGGGCGCCGCGTTTCCGGATTGTTTCCGGTGTGTGCCGTTTCAGCTGAGCAGCATCTTGCCGGCGACGGCCAGGCCGAAGGCGATGACCACGGCGCGCAGCACCTTCGGGTTCATCTTCCCCACCATGCTGCCGCCCAGGTGGCCGCCGAGCAGGCTGGCCGGGGCCATGACCGCGGCGTACGCCCACTCGACCTTGCCGCTGAACACGAAGAAGCACGCGGCCACGATGTTGATGGTGAACGACAGCAGCGTCTTCAGCGCGTTCAGCTTGGGCAGCTCGTCGTCGAGCAGCAGGCCCAGCACGGCGAGCAGCATGATGCCCAGGCCTGCGCCGAAGTACCCGCCGTAGATGGCGCTCAGGAACACGCCGACCATCAGCACGGGCGGCGCGTCGTGCGTGGCGTGGGTGCGGTTGGCGAACACCCGCTTCTTGATGCCGTCCTGGAAGCCCAGCAGCGCGCAGGCGGTGAGGATGAGGAAGGGCACCAGGTTGCGGAACACGGCGTCGCTGGTGACCACGAGGAGCACCGAGCCCACCAGGCCGCCCACACCGGCCACGGGCAGCAGGCGGCGGCTGCGGACACGTTGCTCCTCGAGCGACGACCGCTGGGCGTACGCACCACCGAAGTAGCCGGGGCACAGGGCGACGGTGTTGGTGACGTTGGCGTTCACCGACGGCACGCCCAGGCCGATGAGCACCGGGAACGACACCAGCGTGCCGCCGCCGGCGACGGCGTTGATGCCTCCCGCCACCATGGCGGCGGCTGCGGCGGCGGTGAGTTGGAGGGGGGTCGGCACAGCGCTCCTTGCGTTGGTCTGACCAACGAATGTAGCCAGGTCTCCCCCGCCGACCGCCACCCGTTCCCCGCTGGACACCGATCGCTGTCACCGGATGTTTGGCTGAGCGCCACATACGGTGACTGCGGACTCGGAAAAGCGCAACAGCCGCCTCGCGAGGCGGCTGGTACAGCAATCACTGGTGTCGGAGGACCGAGCAACCGATCCTCGTACCCGGCACTGGCGGCTCCAGTGAGCCAACACGAACTGCGAACCTCAGTTCCTCCCCGAAGGCCGGCATCGAGATCGACCTGTTGGCCTGGCGCGGCGAGCCACACCCCTGCTGCGCTACTTTCCCGCGTGGGCCCCTGGAAGTCGTAAGCGAAGGATAGCGGGGCTTACGGAGCCCCCAGTGACCTACGTCGTCGATGCTGCCCAGCTTCAATGCGTGGGGCTGAATTGACCCCTTGCGCTAATGAACAATCGAACGTATGGTGGCCGTAAGATTGGATCCGGGAGGCGCATCCGGCATGAAGCGATTCCTTACAATTTTCTCAGGCTCGATGTTGGTCTCGATAGCCGCTGGTGCTGCCGTGCTCGCGGCGCAGAACCCTTCGGTACCGAACAAGGTGGAGGCGCCGGTTGGGTCGGAGGTTGCGCCCTCGAGCACACTCAAGCCTGTTGTTCTCGACATTCGCTCTGGTCTTACACCGGACGGACGAACCTACGGCCCGATGCCGGTCCTCGGTGAGAAGTCGGTCTCCGAGGACCGGGCCCCGCTGCCCGACTTCATCCCGGTGCTGTCGTCGGACCATCAGTCAATCGCAGGCTATGCGGAGCGCAAGTCTCTCGAGATGCAACGGACCGACTCGGCGCCCGTGCCGGTTCTTGCCCTCGATTTCAAGACGGTGGTCGGGTACTGGCATTACGCAACGGGTTTCAGCGACAGCCCTGATGATCCCGGCACCGCTCGTCCGATTCTCGTCGGTGAAGAGGAGTCCTGACTGTGGGGGCAAGCGACTCAAAGTGGGGTGTGGCAAACGTTCTGGCAGCGTTGGCGCCACCAGCCATCGTCACGGCCGGAATGGTGATTGGTGTCCCGGCTCTTGCCGCAAGTTCTGGCGTCACGCTTATGCGACAGGTGAATTTCCAGGACAACATCGTTCGTAGCGGTTGTGCACAGGCGACAGTCGTGCAAAGCGGGTCATTCGCTCACTTCGGCGCAATGACATACTCGCGCGTCGCAGCTGCATGCTCCAGTGTCTCAGATGTTCCAGCGCTCTACCTGTACGCTGTCGGCTACTTGTATGTGGATGGCGCATACTGCGGTGCAATTAGCGGTGTCAATTCGGGCACGGCAAGTTCCAAAGCTGTGTACGGCGACTGCTTGCTTACAGCTGGCACACATCTTTATCAGGAGTCATCGAGGCCCTCGTTCTACAAGGGCACTAACTGCACGTCGGGCGACAACTGCAGCGACGGCTACACGAGCGGAGATTCCGTCAGTGTAGGAACGTGGATCACTCACTAGGCCACGATGGACCAGACCAACTGGAGTGGTCAGGCGATGGTCGCGGATGAGAGACGCTCTCCGCTTGGAGTTTGGCTCAAGCCGCTGACCGGTTCGGATCTTGAGTTTGCACACCTCCTTGCGGCAAGCCCGGAAAGCGGGCGGTATTGGAAGTTTCGTGGTGCAACCCCGAGCCCGGAGGTGCTGTCACGTGTGATGTTTGATGGCTTCTATTGTCAATACGTCGTGATGCACTCGGGCGGTGCCCGCTGTGGAATTGCCGGGCTATACAACGTCAACTTGGCCTCAAGGTTCGGCTATCTCCACGCGTTGAGCGTGCCGAGAAACGCGTCCGCGACGAGGACGCTGGTTGGCGCCGCAATCGTCGCAGATCTCGCCTTTCGAGTATGGGGCTTCCGCAAGTTGTACGTTGAGGGGCCAGAACCGTCGCTTGGAGCAGTTGGCCCGGCACTGTCGCGAGTGGCTCACGAGGAGGGCAGGCTCGCCCAACACGAGATGTTCGAGGGCACATATGTCGATCACGTCACCTATGCCGTGTACGCGGCTGATTGGTCCGACTCAGTTCGGCGACGGTTTGGTTTGGAGGGCTAGGTGAGGATCCTCGCGAGGTCAACTCTTGAGGCGATCGTCGCTCGCGCCCTCGACCAAACTAGTGTTCGGCTTACTGATCGTCCGTGCGAGGTGTGTGACTCGCTCGCGGTAGTGGAGATTCTTGTATCCCTTGAGCAGGCGGGGCTTCCGATCGATCCGGACTTCTTCTTGGCCCTCGGCTCCTTCGATGAGATTCTGACGCTGTGCGATTAGTTCTGCCTGAATGACATCTCTAGGTTCTACGCGAGAGGCCATCTCTCCGCCTTGCGGGATTGGAGGTGGGCTAGGAAAGTCCAGCCGGGTCGGCTGCGTAGAGTGCGAGATCGCACCTAGGACGCTGCGGGTGCGTGTCCTGTAACACAGCACCCGCAAACTGCACAACCAATGTGTGCACTCCTAACCGGGCCGCCGAAGCCGTTGGGCGAAGGCAGGACCAGCCGAAGGGCGGGAACCAAGACTCGCACATCTGAGAGTGTTGACGAGTCGCAGATCTGCGAGTAGGGTCCGAGTTTGTGGTTGACTTCCGATCGGATCCCAGCGAGAGCGCAGAAGGCAAGGGCATCGCTCGGCGCGCCTGGGACTCCTACGCGCGGGGCGTCAATCGCGTGGCCGGCCCCGCGATCGAGCCGCTCGCGATGGCTTGGGCACGGCACCTGACGGAAGATCTCATCGGCTTCTGGGTTCTGTGGCACTCGCTCGGCGGGTTCGAGGGCCTCGAGCGTTACGGCATGCACAAGTCCACGATCTGGCGGAAGGTGAAGAAGTTCCGCATGGTCACAGGCAAGCATCCGGACGAGTACACGATCGCCGGCATCACGATCGAGCCCCCGAAGCTGTGGGACTCGCTCGGCGTTGACCAGCAGCTCCAAGAGCGGGCGGAGTAGATCTCGATGCCACCCCTTCCGGGTCACCGAACTCGCGAGCTACTCGCACATTCGCCAGTAGAGCTCTGCTCAGGCATCGATGGTCTGTACCTGTCGGCACGCGGCGACGCTCCCCCGTCGCTCCTGATTGATCTGGAGGTGATGCGTGCGGCGGCCGAAGCGAACGATCAGCCGGTCGACTTCCAGATCGGTGGCACACCCATGAAGGTACAGCCGCGAGCGTTCGGCAAGTACCGGTTCTCCCTGACGCACGAGCTCGCTCAGATCGGTGTCACGCCGAGCGAGAACCTCCCGCTAATGCGAGTTCAACCGACTGCTATCGCGCTGCACAGCCTCGGCCCGGACCTCACGGTGCGATGGGTCGAGAGCATTCTCGATGCGGCAGGCATCGAGGCCTCGCTGCATGTGAGTCGCCTCGACCTGCACAGCGACTGGCAAGGTATCGAGATCAAGGCGAACGAGCGCTCGAACTTCGTGACGTATTCCGATCGACGTGCCCTGTATGAGGTGGCCGAGGAGATGTCCGGGCTGAACTTCGGCAAGCGTGGTGGGAAGCTCTACGCACGCATCTACGACAAAAGTCGAGAAGCCCACGACAAGGGAAATGACTGGTGGCCCGACGTGTGGGGCACCAAGTACGACCCCCAGCGACGCGTCACCCGCATCGAGTTCGAGTTCACGCGTTCGGGTCTGGCAGAGTTCGGGGTGGACACACCCCGGCAAGCATTCGATCGCTCAGGGGCTCTCTGGGCATATGCGACGGGTTCGTGGCTGTCGCTGCGTGTACCCACGAACGACGACACCCGGTCCCGATGGCCTGTAGATCCTCGGTGGCAGGCGATTCAGCGGTCGTCACTCAGTGGCGGCACCGCGGCAGCCGAAAGAATCCGTGCCGGCCAGCGCGAGGGCACACTACGGACCTACCGCAAGCTGGCTACCGGCGTGCTCTCGAGTATGGCTGTACCGATGGGCACGAACGACCTCGAGGACACGCTGGACGCTGCCGGCTGGGAGTTGTTCAACTACGAACTGATGTCGGGACGCAGGTTCGAGGACCGCGTCGCCGAGAAGCGCCGACGGAGAGAACCATGAGCAGCTCGCCGGCATGGGCGGTCGTTGCTCGAATCATGGCCGACATCGCAGAGCGTATGGTGCTGACCCAAACAGTCGAGGAGGTGACCGATGCTGACCATCGCCTACATCCGAGTGTCGACGGACGACCAGGTGGACTACTCACCCGACGCGCAGAAGAGCCGCTGCCAACAGCACGCGATCAGTAACAAGCTCGGCCCTGTGACGTTCATCAGTGACGAGGGCCTGTCGGGCAAGGATCTCAATCGCCCAGGTGCACGCGAACTCATCGCCCGCGTCGAGGCGAACGAGGTGGCTCACGTCATCGTGTGGCGACTCGACCGACTCTCGCGAGACAGCGCCGACCTCAGCCGGCTCATCCGCCTGTTGGACACCCACTGCGTATCGCTCCACTCCGTGAACGAGGGCAAGGTCGACGTCGCCTCCGCAGCCGGCCGAATGCAGGCCGGTATCCATGGCGTCTTCGCGCAGTACTTCCGCGAGGGCCTGGTCGAGAACGTGAAGATGGGAAATCACGAGGCAATCGTGAACAAGGGGCGGTGGTTGAACAGAGCGCCCACGGGCTACGACATGATCAACGGATACCTCGAACCCAACGAGGACGCACTACTCATTCCGAAGATCTTCCAGCTCCGCGCCGAAGGGCTCTCCTATCCGCAGATCGAGCGGCTCACCGGCGTCAAGTACTCCACCGTGCGGCAGGTGTGCCACAACCGGGTGTACCTCGGCGAAACGAGGCTCGGCGCCAAGACCTACCCGGGTGTCCATCAGCCTCTCGTCACTCCCGAACTTTTCGAGGCCGCTCAGAAGGGCAACCGCGTCGGGGTTCGCATCGGTCGAGATCTGCTGTCCGGGCGTGTCGTCTGCGGCTCGTGTGGCAAGCGCATCGCCATCGATTCGAACGGCCGCAACGAGGGCATCTACCGCTGCAAGCACAGGGGTAAGGGCTGCGCCATTCCCGGCCGGTCAGCCAAGGGCCTTCATAACGCTGCCCGTGTTGCCCTGCGAGAGCTCGCCAGCGACCGTCAACTCAGCGACGCGATCCGACACGAGCTCGATCGGCGTTACGCCGGCACGCAGGCGGCTCTGCCGCCGCGTGCGGCGGACGCCGCCAAGCTCCGTCGACAGCGCGACAAGCTGATGGAACTCTGCCTAGCCGGAAACGTCACCGACGACTATTTCGCAGAGCAGGAACGGACGCTCACCCGGAAGCTAAAGGCCATCGAGGACGCCGCCGCCGAGCGACTCAAGACAGCGGAGAACCGTCGGTACCTCGTAGCCCAGTTCGACCGCGTCGCCGACACCCTCCAGAAGCTCGACATCGAAGCACTTTGGCGCGCAGCGACCGACGGCGAGCGCCGGCAGCTCGTCAACGAACTCATCGACGCTGTGATCATCCACGCGGACCGGCTGCAGGTCAGGATCTACGGAGCTCCTGAGATCGTCGTCCTTCCCAGCGAGGTCGGACTACGAGAAAGGTCCGGCACCGAAACCGGTACCGGACCCTGCGTGTCGGAGGGGGGACTTGAACCCCCACGAACTTACGTTCACTAGCCCCTCAAGCTAGCGCGTCTGCCTATTCCGCCACTCCGACGTGGTGGGTCTTCAACCTACCGGAGCAGCCTCAACGCACCAACAGGAAACTCAGCGCCACGACGGTGCCGATCCAGATGATGCCCAGCACCGTGGTGATGCGGGTGAGGTTGCGCTCGGCAGCGGTGCTGCCCAGGGCGGTCGTGCCGGCGCCACCGAACATGTCGCTCAGACCGCCACCGCGACCGCTGTGCATGAGCACACCGGCGACCATGCCCACGAGGGACAGGACGTTGACGATGATGGTGACGTACAGGATGAAGTCGCGCACGGGGATCGATCCTACTCGGGGCGTTCCCAGACCGAAACGCTGGGCGTCACGTTCACCGGCGTCGAGTCGGCGAAATGGCAGGCCACGGGGTGGCCCTGGCCACGGTCGATGAGCGCCGGCTCTTCCACCGCGCACACTTCCTGGGCGATGGGGCAACGGGTGCGGAACCGGCAACCCGACGGCGGGTTGATGGGGCTGGGCACGTCGCCCTGCAGCACCACACGGCGGCGAGCACGCTCGCGGTCCGGGTCGGCCACGGGCACCGACGACAGCAGCGCCTTCGTGTACGGGTGCGCCGCGTTGTGGTACACCTCGTCGCGGGTGCCGATCTCGACGATCTTGCCCAGGTACATGACGGCGACGCGGTCGCTGATGTGACGCACCACCGACAGGTCGTGGGCGACGAACACGTACGACAGGCCCAGGCGGTCCTGCAGGTCTTCGAGCAGGTTGATGACGCCGGCCTGGACGCTGACGTCGAGCGCCGACACGGGCTCGTCGAGCACGATGAGCTTGGGGTCGAGTGCGAGCGCACGGGCGATGCCGATGCGCTGACGCTGGCCGCCCGAGAACTCGTGCGGGTAGCGGTTGCCGTGCTCGGGGTTCAGGCCCACCAGGCGGAGCAGCTCGGCCACACGGTCCTCGTTGGCCTTGCCGTGCACACCCTGCACCGCCAGCGGCTCGCCGATGATGGCGTTGATCTGCCAGCGCGGGTTCAGCGACGCATAAGGGTCCTGGAACACGATCTGCATGTCGCGACGCAGCGACCGCATCTGGTCCTTCGACAGCTTGGTGACGTCCTTGCCGTCGAACATGACCGTGCCCTCGTCGGGCTCGTGCAGGCGAAGGATGCAGCGTGCCGTGGTGGACTTGCCGCAACCGCTCTCGCCCACCAGGCCCAGGGTCTCACCCTTGTTCACGGTGAACGAGATGCCCGACACCGAGTCGACGACGGCGATGGTGCGGCCGAAGAAGCCGCCCTTGATGGGGAATCGCTTGGCGAGTCCGGTGACTTCCAGCAGGGGCTCGCTCACGGTGCGACCTCCTCGGGTGCGAACAGCGAACGGACGTCGGTGGTGAGCACCTCGGCCTGCCGGTGGCACGCGGCCACGTGGCTGAGCGTGTCGATGGATTCCAGCGGCGGTGTCTCGGTGCGGCACTTGTCGATGACCATCGGGCAGCGCGTGCTGAACGGGCAGCCGGGCTTCATGTTGATGAGCGACGGCGTGGTGCCCTTGATCTGGCGCAGCTTCTGGCCGTCGCTGGCATCGCTGGGGATTGCCCCGAGCAGACCGATGGTGTACGGCATGCGCGGCCGGTAGTAGATGTCGTCGACCGAGGCGATCTCGACCGCGGCGCCTGCGTACATGACCATCACCCGGTCGGCCATGCCGGCCACGACACCCAGGTCGTGGGTGATGAGGATGATGGCGATCTGCGTGCGCTCCTTGATGTCGATGAGCGTCTCGAGGATCTGCGCCTGCACCGTCACGTCGAGCGCCGTGGTGGGCTCGTCGGCGATGAGCACTTCGGGGTCGTTCGCCATGGACATGGCGATCATGGCGCGCTGGCGCATGCCGCCCGAGAACTCGTGCGGGTAGCTGTCGGCGCGGGTGGCCGCGTGCGGGATGCCGACCAGGTCGAGCAGCTCCACCGCACGGGCGTGGGCCTGCTTCTTGCTGACCTTGCTGTGCGCGCGGACCGCTTCACCGATCTGCCAGCCCACCGTGTACACGGGGTTCAACGAGGTCATCGGGTCCTGGAAGATCATGCCGATCTCGCTGCCCCGGAACTTCGCCTGGCGCTTGCGGTCCAGACCGACGAGCTGGTTGCCCTTGTAGAGGATGGAGCCGTCGATGCGGGTGCTGCGCGGCAGCAGGCCCATGATGGCCATGTTGGTGACCGACTTGCCCGAGCCGGACTCGCCGACCACGCCGAGCACTTCGCCACGGTCGACCGAGAACGACACGTCGCGCACTGCGTGCACCACGCCGTCCTCGGTGGGGAACCGGACGTTGAGGTTGTTCACTTCCAGCAGCGCCATGGTCAGGCCTTCACTCTGTTCTGCTTGGGGTCGAATGCGTCACGCAGGCCGTCACCGATGAAGTTCACGGTGAGGCAGATGATGACGTTGGCGGCCGACGGGAACCAGAACAGCCACGGCCGGGTCTTGAACGCGGTGAGGCCGTCCTGGATGAGGAAGCCCAACGACACGTCGGGGGCCCGCACGCCGAGGCCGAGGAACGACAGCGCCGTCTCGGTGATCATGGTGCCGGCGATGGCGAGCGTGGCCGACACGATGATGGGGCCGGCCAGGTTCGGCAGGATGTGCTTGAAGATGATGCGTCGGTCGCGGGCGCCGACCGCGCGAGCGGCCTCCACGAACTCCTTCTCGCGCAGCGACAGGAACTCGGCACGCACGATGCGGGCGAGCGCCGTCCAGGCGAAGATGCCGAGGATGATCGGGATGATGTACCACGGCGCCTTCGGGTAGCCGACCGACACGACCGCCACGATGATGAGCAGCGGGATGGTGAGCACCAGGTCGGTGAAGCGCATGAGGATGGCGTCGATCCAGCCACGGAAGTAGCCGGCGACGGCGCCGATGGCCACACCGATGATGGTGACCAGGAACGAGGCGATGAACGCGATCTCGAGCGAGCGCTGCGTGCCACGCATGACTCGGCCGAACACGTCCTTGCCCAGGTCGTCGGTGCCCATGGGGTGCTCCCACGACGGCGGCTGGCTGCGGGCGGTCTTGTCGCGCAGGGTGTAGGGCCACTTCCACCAGATGGGGAAGATGAACACGAACAGGGTGATGAACACCAGCACGCCCAGCGAGATCATGGCCGGCCGGTGACGCAGGAAGCGACGGGTGACTGTCTTCCACTGCGAGCGGGCCTCGACCGTGAACTCGCGCTCGTCGGGTGAGGCCTGGAGGGTGGGGGTGTCAGCCAATTCGGATCCTCGGGTCGAGCTGGGCGTACACGATGTCGGCGATGAGGTTGAACACCACGACCGAGATGGCCGTCACCATGACGAAGGCGAGCAACATGCGCGGGTCGCGCTGGGTGAGCGCCTCGGTGAAGAAGCGGCCCATGCCCGACCAGCCGAAGATGGTCTCGGTGATGATGGCGCCGCTGAGCAGCGCACCGAAGTCGAGAGCGACGACGGTGACCAGCGGGATGAGTGCGTTGCGCACGCCGTGCAGCGTGGTGACCCGCTTCTCGCTGATGCCCTTGGCGCGAGCGGTGCGCACGTAGTCGCTGCTCATCACGTCGAGCATGGAGGCACGCATGTAGCGGCTGTAGCCGGCGAAGCCGATGAGGATCAGCGCGGTGGACGGCAGGAGCATGTGCCAGAAGTAGTCCTGGCTCGTCTCGAAGAAGTTGCCCACGAAACCGGGGGTGACCTGGCCGACGGTGGGGATGAGCGGCTTCGGGTTGCCCTTGCGGAACACCTCGCCGCCCCACACCACGTTGAACACCAGGATGCCGCCGATGGCGATGCCCAGGCCGGCCAGCGCACCCATGAGGTACTTGCTGGCGGGCTTCTCGCGCTCGAACTTGTAGCGGCTCTTCATGACGAGGAAGCCGCAGAGCAGACCGAACAACGAGACGATGATGATCATCGGGGTGGAAATGCTGGGATTTCGCAGCCACGGGTTCATCTTGATGGCGCCCCACTCCTTCAGGAACCCGGCCAGGACGGCTGCAGGAATGCTGAAGAAGGTGAACGCGAAGAAGGTCATCAGGTAGTCGAACACCGTGTATTGACGGATGGCCGACAGGACGCCCACGAAGACGCCCAACAGGACCGAGACCACCGTCGCCACGATGAGCAGACGGACCGTCACGACCATGGCCTGGGCCATGAGCGGGCGGATCTCGAGACCCTTGTAGTTCTTGCCCCAGTCACCGGTGATGAAGTTGGTGAACCAGTTCCAGTAGCGCTGGAGCGGGGGCTTGTCGATGCCGAATTGACGGCGGAGGCTGTCGATCTGCTCCTTCGACGCGTTCGGACGCGCCTGGGCATTCTCGATGGCCAGCGGGGTCCCGATCCTGGTGACCAATATGAAGGTCAGGATGCTCGAAGCCCACAGGAGCGGGATGGCGACGAGGAATCGCCGAAGGATGAACCTGAACATCGGGTAGTACTCGAGTCCTTTCAGTCACGGTGAGGGCCGGGCCACCCCCCGGGGGGGTCCGGCCCCCCCCCGCTACAGGGAACCGCATCATCACGCCGGACCGGAACGAAGGAGGCCGTCCGCTGTAGCAACCCACCCGTTCCGGGTACCCGGTGAGCGGCCGGGGCGATCAGGGGTCCGACGCCGCTCG
>CBHWEI010000025.1:0-24212 GCA_966112835.1 uncultured Acidimicrobiaceae bacterium | reverse complement strand
CGATGTCGAACGCCTTCAGACCGGCGATGGTGGTGGTGGTGGCGACGGTGATGATGGTGGCCCGGATGTAGGGCAGCGTCACCTTGTAGAACGCTTGGCGCTTCGTGGCGCCGTCGACTCGAGCGGCCTCCACGAGGCTCTCGGGCACGCCCTTCATGGCCGCCGAGAACACGACGGTGGCGAAGCCGGTGCTGGCCCAGATGAAGATGACGATGAGCAGGAACGTGTTGAACCCGGGCACCGTGGCGGGCGGCGTGAACGGCCCGAAGTTGCGATCGACGAGCCAGTTCTTCTGTCCGTTGCCGCCGAACAGCTTGTGGATGGCGTTCAGCAGACCCACCTTGAACGGCGGGCCGGCGTACACGAAGCGCCAGATGATGCCGGCGCCGACCAGCGAGATGGCGCCAGGGATGAAGATCATCGACTTCGCCGTCTTCTCGCCGCGCATGCCGTCGGCGAAGCGGGCGACCGTGAGGCCGACGAGCAGTGTGATGGACGTACCGACCAGCACCCACGTGAGGCTGGTGAACACGGTGAGCCGGGTGTCGGGAGTGTTGAAGATCTCGGTGTAGTTGCCGAGGCCGATCCACTTCTTCCCGTTGTCGTCGAGGAAGCTCGTGTAGATGGTGCGCAGCGCCGGCACCACGAGCCCGATGAGCATCAGGAACAGCGCGGGCAGCAGGAACACCGTGACGCGTCCGCGCTCGGTCCATTTGCCCGGCAACCACTTCGTGAGCCAGTACAGCCCGCCCAACACGGCGAGCAGACTTCCCACACCAAGGACGACGACCACGATCGTCGTCAACAGGTCCCCCATGACCCCCTCCTCAACATCGGCTTCAGTACGTCCGGTGACAAAGAGGGGGCCGGGCCGGAGCCCGACCCCCTCTGGTCATCTTGTCAGAGTGAGCGAGGTGCTCAGCTCTTGGGCCCGCTGGCCTCGCCGTTTTTCAGCAAGTCGTCGGTGCGCCCACCGACGATCCACTTGGTGATCTCGGTCCAGAAGGTGCCGGCGCCAACCGCACCGGGCATCTGGTCCGAACCGTCGAAGCGGAACACGTCGGCACCGGCCTGCAGCTCGGAGAGCTGCTTGGTGAACGGATCGGTGATCGTGTTGAAGTCGATGTTCTTGTTCGGCGACAGTTCCTGGCGCTTGTTCACGATCTGGATCTGGTAGTCGGCCGAGCCGGTGTACTTCAGGACGGCGAAGGTCTCGGGCTTGTCCGAACCAGCGGCGTAGAGGTCGCCGGCGCCGAGCATGTACTTCGGGCCGTCAGCCGGGCTGGGGAGGTAGAAGATGTTGACGTCGCCGTCGGGACCGATCTTCGTGCCTTCCGGCCACAGGCCTGCGTAGAAGCTCGCCTGGCGGTGCATGTAGCAGCTGCCGTCGTTGGCGACGATCGGGAGACCGCCGTCCTGGAACTTCGTCGTGGCGATGGCCTTCACGAGGGCGTCGCCGCCGAGGTAGTCGGCGTTCTTCACGTACTCACCGACGGCGTCGGCAACGGCCTTCACCTTCGGGTCGTTGAACGGGATCTCGTGGTTGACCCACTGGTCGTACACCTTCTCGCCGTTGATGCGCAGCATGAAGTCTTCCATCCAGTCGGTGAGCACCCAGCCGGTGGCCACACCGGACTCGGCACCGACGCACCACGGGGTGCCGCCGTCCTTGACGATCTGGTCGCTGAGCGCCTTCAGGTCGTCGAGGGACTCGGGGATCTTGTAGCCCTTGTCGGCGAACGCCTTCGGGCTGTACCACACGAGCGACTTGATGTTCGAGCGACCGGGGATGCCGTAGATCTTGCCGTCGACGGTGCCGTACGTGTCCCAGCCGGCGATGAAGTCGCTGGTGACGTGCGAGGCCAGGTCGGCCGGGAACTCCTTCAGGAAGCCCTTGCGCGCCGTGGCGGCGAGCAGACCGGGCTGCGGGAAGTCGATGACGTCGGGAGCGTTGCCACCCTCGAGACGGACGTTGATCTCGGTCTCGAACTGGTCGGTGCCCTCCCACTTGATCGTCACGCCGGTGCAGTCGACGAGCGGCTGGTAGGCGGCGACGTAGTCGGCGATCGGCTTGTCGTTGTCGCTGTCACGCACGGGCGAGAAGACACTGACGGTCTTGCCCTTGAACTGCTGCTCGCACTTGATCTCGCCGTTCAGGATCGAGTCGGCCGAGCTGCCACCAGTGGTGCCGTTCGAGTCGGTCGAGCTGTCCGACCCACACGCGGCGACCACGAGCGACAGTGCGACCGCAGCGAATGCGATGCCCTTCGTCTTCATTGGTATCCCCCTCAGGATGCTGGACCACGGGTCTTGCGCTCCCCGTGGAAATGGTGTGGAATTTCCTTGGAACATTCCGAGGCGTACCATAACACTTCGTACCGGACGTGAAAAGCGTTCCGACTACGATTTCTCCAACTACCACCGGCTACTGAGGGGGACCCCGTGGGCAACATCGTCCTGAACGAGATCGACAAGCTGTACGAGAACGGATTCCATGCCGTGCACCAGTTGTCTCTCGAAGTCCAGGAGGGCGAGTTCCTCGTGCTCGTGGGCCCGTCCGGTTGCGGCAAGTCCACGGCGCTGCGGATGATCGCCGGCCTGGAGTCCATCTCCGGCGGCGACCTGCAGATCGGCGGGCGGCGGGTGAACGACCTCGACCCCAAGGACCGCGACATCGCCATGGTCTTCCAGAGCTACGCGCTGTACCCGCACCTGACCGTGCGCGACAACATCGCCTTCGCCCTGAAGCTGAAGAAGATGCCCAAGGACGAGATCGAGCGCCGCGTCGACGACGCCGCGAAGATCCTCGAGCTCACCGAGTACCTCGACCGCAAGCCGGCCAAGCTCTCGGGCGGCCAGCGCCAGCGCGTCGCCATGGGCCGGGCCATCGTCCGCCAGCCGCAGGCGTTCCTCATGGACGAGCCGCTGTCGAACCTCGACGCCAAGCTCCGCGTGCAGATGCGTGCAGAGATCTCGAAGCTGCAGCGCCAACTGAACGTCACCACCGTCTACGTCACCCACGACCAGATCGAGGCCATGACCATGGGCGACCGGGTGGCCGTGCTCTCGCGGGGCAAGCTGCAGCAGGTCGACACGCCGCAGAACCTGTACGACTTCCCGAACAACATCTTCGTCGCCACGTTCATCGGTTCACCGCAGATGAACATGCTGCGCGGCCGCTACGACGCCGCCGCCGCGACGTTCACGGTCGGGTCGAACACGCTGTCGGTCCCCGAGGCCGTGAAGGCCGCGCGGCCGACGCTGGCGGGCTACGACGGGCGCGACGTGGCCGTCGGCATCCGCCCCGAGCACATCGCCGACGCCGACCTGGGTAACGCCGAGGGCCGGTCGCGGCTCACGGGCAACGTCGAGGTCCGCGAAGGACTCGGCTCCGAGGTCCTCCTGCACGTCACGGTCGACGCCGGAAAGGTCACCGCAGAGGACATCGAGAGCGAGACGCCCGGCGACGACCACAGCAGCGTCATCGTTGCCCGCGTCTCGCCCACCACGAAGCTCGTGCCCGACACCACCGCCAACCTCGCGGTCGACACCGAGCACCTGCAACTGTTCGACCTCGAGACCGGTCTCGCCATCCGCTAGCGCGGTCGCTCAGACCGCCAGCCACGCTGCGGCGTCGGACGGCAGCAGGCCACCGCGCAACGGCGCGCTGGCCACGATCACGTCGGTGTGCGCGGGCAGCGCCACCACACTCGTGCCGAAGTTGACGATGCACACGAAGCCCGGGCTGCGCCGGAAGGCCAGCACGCGCTCGCCCGACGGCAGCCACTCCAGGGTGCCGTCGCCGAGGGCCGGATGGTGTCGCCGCGCCCCGAGCACCGATCGGTACAGGGCGAGCATCGAGTTCGGGTCGTGTTCCTCGGCCTCGGCCGTGTACGCCGCGAACCATTCGGGCTGCGGCAACCACGGCGGCGCCGACCCTTCCGGCGAGAAGCCGAAGGGCGATGCGACACCGGACCACGGGATGGGCACGCGACACCCGTCGCGACCCGGATCGGTGTGCCCCGACCGCTCCCACGCAGGGTCCTGCAGGGCGTCGGGCGGCAGGTCCTCCACTTCCGGAAGCCCCCACTCCCCGCCCTGCAACACGGAGCACGACCCGGGCAGCGCGGCCACCACAAGCCGGGCGGCGCGGGCGCGGCGCGTGCCGCGGGCGAGGTCGACCTCGCCCTGCAGGTGCTGCAGCTGGTGCTGGTTGTGGACCTGTTCCAGCCGGGCGTAGCGCGACACGGGACGGGTGACGTCGTGGTTGGCGAGGACCCAGGTCGGTGGTGCGCCCACCGAGGCGTGCTCGGCGAGTGTGGCGTCGATGACGGCGCGCAGATGGTCGGCGCGCCACGGTGAACGCAGGTAGTCGAAGTTGAACGTGGTGTGCAGTTCGTCGCCGCGGACGAAGCGAGCCAACCGATCGGCGTGCGGCACCCACGCCTCGGCGACGAACACCCTCGGCGGGTCGTACGAGTCGGCGATCCGCCGCCACCATCGGTACACCTCGTGCACCTCGTCGCGATCCCAGAACGGGTGCGGGCGCGACTCGTCGGACTCGTAACGGATGTCGCCCACGTCGGGCAGGCCCTCGGCCTTGAACAGCGAGTGGGCGACGTCGATGCGGAACCCGTCGACGCCCCGGTCGAACCAGAAGCGCAACGCGGCCTCGTAGTCGGCCCAGGTGTCGGCGTGCTCCCAGTTGCGGTCGGGCTGCTCGGGTGCGAACAGGTGCAGGTACCACTGGCCGGGCGTGCCGTCGGCCTCGATCACCCGCGTCCACGCGGGGCCGCCGAAGCAACTCGGCCAGTCGTTCGGCGGCAGCGCCCCGTCGGGCCCTTTGCCGTCGCGGAACACGAAGCGTTCGCGCTCGGGCGAGCCCGGGCCGGCCGCCAGCGCGGCCTGGAACCACGGGTGCTGGTCCGAGCTGTGGTTCGGCACGATGTCGAGGATGACCCGCAGCCCCAGCGCGTGCGCTTCGGCGATCATCGCCTCGGCTTCGGGCATGGTGCCGAACTTCGGCTCGACGTCGAAGTACGTGATCACGTCGTAGCCCGCATCCTTCTGCGGCGACGGGTACCACGGGTTGATCCAGATGGCGTCGACACCGAGCCCGGCGATGTACGGCAACCGGTCGCGCAGCCCAGCGATGTCGCCCAGGCCGTCGCCGTTCCCGTCGGCGAAGCTGCGGATGTACACCTGGTAGATGACGGCGTGCCGCCACCACGCCGGGTCGCTCACGAGCGCCGGACCCACACGCACGCGTTCGCCGGCACCACGGCGGCGGCGCCATGTCCACGCACCGACGACACCACGACCGTGCGGCCCTCGACGAGACCCGCTGGCAGCGTGACGTCGTGGTCGCTCACGTTCAGCGCCACCAGCACGTCGCCGCGGCGGAACACCACCACCTCGTCGCTGTCGGGCAGCTCCCATTCGAGCGGCGCGTGCACGTCGAGCGCGCGGCGCTCGGCCATGAGAAGGCGGTACAGCACGAGCGTGGACGACGGGTCGTCGGCCTGGATGTCGGCGGCGTAGCGACCCCAGCCCTCGGGCAGCGGCAGCCACGGCTCGGCGTGCTTGGTGGGCGAGAACCCGTCGCTGGTGGCCGCGTCGGACGACCACGGCAGCGGGATGCGGCAACCGTCGCGGCCGAGCTCCTTGCCGTTGGTACGGATGAACAGCGGGTCCTCGCGCCGGTCGGCAGGGATGTCGAACACCTCCGGCAGGCCGAGCTCTTCACCCTGGTAGAGGTACAGCGAGCCGGGCAGGCCGGCGGTGAACGTGATCATCGCCTCGGCGCGGCGCAGGCCCAGCTCCTCGTCGATCGGGGCGTCGACGTACACCAGGTTGTTCTTCGTCCAGCTCACCATCTCGGAGGCATTGGCCCGCCCGTACCGGGTGACGGCGCGCTGCGTGTCGTGGTTGTTCAACGTCCACGTGACCGACGTGCCCGCACCGGTGAGCACGTCGTAGACGTCGGCCACAGACGAGCGGATGACCGGAGCGATCCACGGGGCGAGCATGAGGTCGAAGTTGAACGACTGATGGAACTGGTCGGGCTCGACGAACTTCAGCAGCAACTCGGGCTTGCCGGGCGTGTAGGCCTCGCTGACGGTCACCAGGTCGCGGCCGGGGTGCTCGGCCTCGTACGCGTCGATGAGGCGGCGCCAGCGGCGCCAGTGCTCGTGCGCGCTGGGCAGGTACTGGATGTGCTCGTTCTTGCCGGCCTGCTCGGTGGCCGTGCCGGCGTCGGGGTCGATCACCTGGTCGGGCAGACCGGGGGTCTTGCCCACCACGCCGACCGCGTCGACGCGGAAGCCGCCGATGCCGCGGTCGAACCAGAACCGCAGGACGCGATCGAAGTGCTCCTGCACCTCCTCGTTCTCCCAGTTCCAGTCGGGCTGCCATGGCGTGAACACGTGCAGGTACCACTGCCCCGGCGAGCCGTCGGGCTCGGTGACCCGCGTCCAGGCCGGGCCGCCGAAGATGGCGGTCCAGTTGTTGGGCGGCAACTCGCCGTGCTCGCCCTTGCCGTCGCGGAACCAGAAGTGCTCGCGCTCGCGGCTGCCGCGACCCGCCTTCACCGCCGCCTGGAACCACTCGTGCTGGCTGCTGCAGTGGTTGGGCACCAGGTCGAGCATCACCCTGATGCCGTGGTCGCCGGCTGCGGCGACCATGCGGTCGAACGTGGCCAGGTCGCCGTAGGTGGGCTCGATGTCGAAG
Organism: uncultured Acidimicrobiaceae bacterium; assembly: GCA_966112835.1. Taxonomy (GTDB): domain Bacteria; phylum Actinomycetota; class Acidimicrobiia; order Acidimicrobiales; family Ilumatobacteraceae; genus UBA668. The sequence continues at coordinate 17,483 of CBHWEI010000025.1, read as the reverse complement.
TAGTCGGCCACGTCGTAGCCGTGGTCCATCTGCGGCGACGGAAAGCACGGGCACAGCCAGACCGCGTCGACACCCAACTGCTGCAAGTGCGGCAGGTGATCGATGATGCCCTGCAGGTCGCCCTTGCCGTCGCCGTTCGAGTCGGCGAACGAACGCACGTACACCTGGTAGACGATGGCGTCGCGCCACCAGGCGCGGTGGGGATGATCGGTCATGGCGACTCGTCTCCGGTTTCGAGGTGATCAGTTCGGGGGCCGGGTGGTGTTGCGGACGACCAACTCCACTTCGAGCCGCTCGTCGAAGGTGGAGCGCCGCTTGGCACCCAGCGATTCCAACACCAACTCTGCCGCACGTTCACCGGATCGCACCAGTGGCTGGCGCACCGTGGTGAGGCCCATGACCGACGCCAGGTCGATGTCGTCGTAGCCGACGATGGACAGTTGGTACGGCACCTTCAGCCCCAGCGACTCGGCGGCTTCCATCACACCCACGGCCTGCGTGTCGGACGACGCGACGATGGCCGTGGGCGGATCGTCGAGCGCCAGCAGGTCGAGCGTCATCTGTCGCGCCGCAGCGCGCTGGTGCGCGCCGTGCCGGATGAGCGCCGGGTCGGCAGGGATGCCCGCCGCGGCGATGGCCGAGAGGTAGCCCTCCTGACGGCGGGAACTGGACACGAAGCCGAAGCTGTTGTCGGGCGGTTCGCCGACGAAGCCGATGCGCCGGTGGCCGAGGTCGATGAGGTGCTGGGTGGCGATGCGGCCGCCGTGGCGGTCGTCGATGGTGACGCTGGGCAGGCCCTTGCCCCACGTGTCGATGAGCACCGTGGGGAACGGCGCCTTGGCGAGTGCCGCCGCCTCGGTGTCGAGCAGCGGCACCGAGATGATGAGCAGCGCCTCGAGATTGGTCTTTCGTGGAAGTTCCAACAACTCGGCGCGGGCCTGGCTGGGCGACTCGATGTTGTAGAGCACCACGTGCAGATCGTTCGACTGCAGGCGCGGCACCAGCCCACTGAAGCGCTGCAACGCTGACGGCTCGTCGAAGAACGTCACCAACAGGCCGACGTACCCTTCGGAAATGGCCTGGTGAGAGCGCCTGCGCGCCGGCGCCTCGTAACCGAGTTCAGCGGCCGAAGCCAGCACGCGGGCGCGCATCGGCTCGCTGACGTTGGCGCTGCCGCTGAACACGCGCGAGACGGTGCCGATGCCGACGCCGGCATGTTCTGCGATCTCGGACAGGGTTGCCACCGTTGGAAACCTTACAACGAATTTCCAATTCCATGGAAGAGCGAACCTGCGCCGGGGCTTCCGGGCCCTCCCCCGGGGCACCGGTCTACGCTCGAGGACATGCGCTCCCCCACCCCCGTGTTCGAGTTCGCCGACCGCTTCGTCGACGAGCAGGCCGCCCTCGACCCGTGCGGGGCCACCGCCCGCGGCGTCGTCGGCTTCGACGACCAGCTCACCGACTGGTCACCCGCCGGCTACGCCGAGCGGGCCGACCACACCCGACGCGGGCTGGCCACCCTGCAGTCGCTGCCGCTGCAGGACGACGCCGACCGGTTGGCGCGCGACTTCATCGTCGAACGGTTCAGCACCTCCCTGATGGCCCACGACACCGGCGAGTGGCGGCGGGCCATCCGCGCCATCGCCGCGCCCAGCAGTTCGCTGCGCAGCACGTTCGACCTGATGTCGCGCGACGGCGCCGAGGCGTGGGACAACATCGCCACGCGCCTGCACCTGGTGCCGCAGGCGCTCGCCGGGCTGCAGGCCACCTACGAGGAAGGCCGCGCGGCCGGCACCACCGCGGCGCGCCGCCAGGTGCTGGCCACCGCGGCGCAGGCCGCCATCTGGGCCACCGACCGCTGGTTCGACTCGCTGGCCCGCGAGGCCGACACCACCGAAGGCCTCGGCGACGAGTTGCGGGCCCAGGTTCGCCGCGGTGCCGACGCGGCCAACGCCGCCTACGCCGGCTTCGCCGCCTACCTGCGCGACGTGTACGCCTCCGACGCGACCACCGCCGACGGCTGCGGCCCCGAGCGCTACCGGGTGGGCGTGCGCCAGATGCTCGGCGCCGACTTCGACCCCGCCGAGATGTACGCGTGGGCCTGGGACGACTTCCACGTGCTGCGCGCCGACATCCGCGCCACGTGCGAGCGCATCCTGCCCGGCGCGTCGTTCGCCGAGGTGCTGCACCTGCTGGACACCGACCCCGCGCGTGCCGTGCACGGTGTCGACGCCTACCGCGAGTGGCTGCAGTCCATCACCGACGAGGCACTGCGCCGCAGCCACGAGCACTTCGAGATCCCCGAGGTGATGAACCGTTGCGAGGCGCTCATCCCGCCCGCCGGCTCGTCGGCCGCGCCGTACTACACGTCGCCGTCGGAGGACTTCAGCCGCCCCGGCCGCACGTGGTATCCCACGCTCGGCCGTGAGCAGTTCCCCATGTGGGGCGACGTCACCACCTGCTACCACGAGAGCGTTCCCGGGCACCACCTGCAGTTGGGCTACGCGCTGGTGCAGGCCGAGTCGCTCAGCCGCATCCAGCGCAACTCGTTCATCAGTGGGCACGGCGAAGGCTGGGCGCTGTACGCCGAGCGACTGTGCGACGAGTTCGGCTGGTTCGAGGTGCCCGACCACCGCCTGGGGTTCCTGGCCGGGCAGATGCTGCGCACCGTCCGCGTCATCATCGACATCGGCATGCACCTGGGCATGCGCATCCCTCAGGGCACCACGCTGGCCGACGGCACACCGTTCCACGGTGGCGAGGTGTGGACACCCGACATGGGCTACACGTTCGCCGTGTCCGAGACCGGCCAGGGCGAGGCCTTCCTGGCCAGTGAACTGGACCGCTACCTGGGCTGGCCGGCGCAGGCCATCAGCTACAAGATCGGCGAGCGCGAGTGGTTGGCCGCACGCGACGAGGCCCGGGCCCGCGAGGGCGGGGCGTTCGACCTGCGCGCCTGGCACACCCGCGCCCTGAAGCTCGGCGCCGTCGGCCTCGACCAGCTCCGCGCCGAGCTCGCCCGCTGACACTGCGTTCCGGTTCATGTCGGTACATCTTCTGGATGGCACCAGAGGAGTCACCGACATGAACTCGCGGCCAGGCCGCGTGTGGCGTCAGGCCAAGGGGGCGCCGGGGGCGAAGGCGGCGGTGGCGAAGCGGCGGCCGAGCAGGGCGTAGCCCTCGGGCGACGGGTGCAGGTGGTCGTACAGCAGCGCCTGGTCGGCCTCGCCGAACAGGTCGAGCCCGTCGAGCAGGTGCAGCGTCGCGTCGCCCGCGGCCTGGCGTGCCGTCACGATGTCGCCGACGATCTCGCGGATGCGGCGCAGCGTCAGGCCGAACGGCCGCGCCGCTGCCGGCGCGGCGACCGTGGTGAACGTGCCCTCGGCGGTCGGAAGCGTGGGGCCGGGGTGGTCCTCCACCGACGGGCAGAAGATGGGGGTGACGACCAGCAGCGGCGTGTCGGGATGACCGTCGCGGATGTGGTCGAGCAGGCCGTGCACGGCCGGCACGAACGTGCGCTCGTTCATGGATGCCGCATTCACCAGGTTGATGCCGATCTTCACGCTGATGACATCGGCCGGCGCATCGCGGATGACGCGTCCCATGAACGGGTCGAGCTGGCACTGGCCGGCCAGACCGAAGTCGGTGAGCTCGAGCCCGACGTCGTGTGCCACCATCACCGGCCACGCGTCGAACGGTCGGTCGACGTCCATGCAGTGGCTGATCGACGAGCCGTAGTGCGTCCAGCGCCGACGCGTCACCGGCACACGTTCCACCGTCGCACCGTCGGCCACGCGCAACGCCTGCAGCTCGATCGACGCGTTCGTCGGCATCCAGATCTCGATCTGCTTGCGCTGCTCGCCCAGACCGTCCCACCGCACGGTGACCGCCTCGCCCACCTCGAACTCGACACCCTCGGGTCCCTTCAACCGATCGACGTGCACGATGGTGCCGCCCTCGGCCACCACGTCGGGCTGCACCACCCCGTCGACCACCATCTGGAACACCGGCAGGCGCAGCGCGCCGGGCACGTTGTGAATGGTGCGCGGGTGCGTGGTGAGCTCGACCACCGGCGAGTCGGTGGCGAACACCAGCCGCACGCCGGCGGTCATGGTGACCATGGTGTTCATGAACACGTCGGGGATCTGCGGCCGCGTCCAGGCCGGCAGACGACGGGGCAACCAACCGTCGGGCGTACGATCCATGTCGAACGCACCACGGACCTCGACGGCGTCGCCGTCGAACGCGACATCACGGAGCAGCATGCGCCCGAACGTACTCCTCATCACGCTCGACCAGTATCGGGGCGACTCGCTGTCGTGCGCGGGCCACCCGCTGGTGCGCACGCCGAACCTCGACGCGCTGGCCGGCGACGGAGTCCGCTTCGCACGCCACTTCGCCCAGGCTGCGCCGTGCGCGCCCGGCCGTGCCGCGCTGTACACGGGCACGTACCAGATGAACAACCGCGTGGTCGCCAACGGCACGCCGTTGGACTGGGGGCTCGACAACGTGGCCCGCGTCGGCTTGCGCGCGGGCTACCACCCGGTCATGTGGGGGTACACCGACCAGGGTGCCGACCTGCGCCGCATCGACGACCCCGACGACCCGCGCCTGCGCAACTGGGAGGGCGTGCTGCCGGGGTTCGAGGAATTGCTGTGCCTGGACGAGCGGCACGCGCCATGGCTCGAGTGGCTGCGGTCGCTGGGCTACGACGCCACCGACCCCGACCACGTGCTGGCCACCGAGCACGAGCGGCCGGCCGAGCACTCGGTCACCCAGTTCCTCACCGACCACTTCCTCGGCTGGCTCGACGAGCAGGACGGACCGTGGTTCGCGCACACCTCCTACATCCGCCCCCACCCGCCGTACGACGCCGCCGGCCACTACGCCACCATGTACGACCCGGCCGACTGCCCGCCGCCGCTGCCCATCCCGGCCGAGCGGCACCCCATGCACGACACGTTCTTGCAGGTGCACATGGCGTCGGCGCCCACCGACCCCGACGAGATCGCCCACCTGCGCTCGCAGTACTACGGCATGATCAGCGAGGTCGACCACCACATGGGTCGCATCTGGCAGGCGTTGAAGGACCGCGGCGACTGGGAGAACACGGTCGTCATCGTCACCGCCGACCACGGCGAGCAGCTGTGCGACCAGGGCCTGGTGCAGAAGCTCGGCTTCTTCGAGAGCAGCTATCACATCCTCGGCATCGTGCGCGATCCCCGCCACCCGCAGGGGTTCGGCACCACGGTCACCGACTTCACCGAGAACGTCGACATCATGCCCACGCTGTGCGAGGCCATCGGCGTGCCGGTCCCCCTGCAGTGCGACGGCCTGCCGCTCACCCCGTTCCTGCGCGGCGAGCGCCCGGCGCGCTGGCGCACCGAGGCGCACTACGAGTGGGACTGGCGCGACATCCTCATCCAGCTCGGCGACCACGAGTGGCCGTGGGACCGGCGGCTCGAGCGGTCGAACCTGGCGGTGCTGCGCGACGACCGGTACGCCTACGTGCAGTTCGGCGACGGCGACTGGCTGTGCTTCGACCTGACCGCCGACCCCACCTGGCAGACCCGGGTCACCGATCCGGCCGTCGTGCTCCCGCTGGCGCAGAAGATGCTCACCTGGCGGCAGAACCACCTCGACCGCCAGCTCACCGGCACGCTGCTGCGGCGCACGGGCGTGGCGGGACGCACCCCCGACCCCGTGCCGGGCTGACCCGACGACCCGGCCGCGATCAGCGGATGAAGCCCGCCATCACGTTGATGGTGAGGCCGACGATGACGGCGCCGAACACGTAGCTGACCAGCGCGTGCTCGGTGACCGTGCGCCGGATGGTGCGGTCGTCGATGTCGGGGTCGCTCACGGCGAACGACATGCCGATGGTGAACGCCAGATACCCGAAGTCGCGGTAGTCGGGTGGGCCGTCGTCGTGGAAGTCGATGCCGCCCGGATGGTCGCGGTAGTAGAGGTGCGCGTAGCGCAGCGCGTACATGGTGTGCACCAACACCCAGCTGACCGCCACCGACAGCACGGCCATGACGGTGAGCAGCACCTCCATGGTGTGGTGGACCTGGCGCGCCTTGGCCAGGCCGAGCGCCATGCCCACCAGGCTGAAGGCCGCCGCGGTGGTGACCACCAGGCCGGTGCTGCGCCGACTGTTGTCCTCCGGCGCAGCCCACGCCCGGGTCTGTTCGGCGTCGGCGGGCATGATCTCGCGCAGCACCCATTCGATGAGCACGAACGCGGCGACGTTCCAGCCCACCAGCACCGCCAACTGCCACGGCGTGAACAGCGAACACAGCCCTCCGGCCACCAGGCCGACCACCACGCACATGTACAGCCGGCGGCGTGCGGTGACGAGGTGTGGCGTGGTGTCGCTCATGTCAGCCGATTCTCTCGTACACGAGGTCGGTGGCGGTGCGACCCTCGCGCAATCCACGTGCCTCGAACCGGGTGAGCGGCCGCCAGTCGGGCCGTGGGACCGTGCCACCGCGCAGCCGCGGCTCGTCGGCCACCACGCGCTCGGTGTGCCGTGCGTAGTCGGCGATGTCGGTGGCGACGTGCAGCGTGCCACCGAGGCGCAGCCGGTCGACCAGCAGCGGCAGCACCGCGGGCCGCACCAGGCGGCGGTGCTGCTGCTTGCGCTTCAGCCACGGGTCGGGGAACCAGATGCGCACGCCGGCGAGCGAGCCGGGGACCAGCCGGGGCAGGAAGTCGAGCACGTCGCCCTCCACCACGCGCACGTGCTGCCATCCACCGGATTCGATGGCGTCGATCACCTTCGCCACTCCGGGGGTGTGCACCTCCACACCGATGAGGCACTCGGCCGGCCGCTGCGCCGCCATGTCGATGAGGCCTTCGCCGCCACCGAACCCGATGTCCAGCACCACATCGGCCGGCACCACATCGGCCGGCGCGTCGTCCGACGCCCCGAAGACGACGGACAGGTCGAGCGGCTCGCCGAACACGTCCAGACGCCACCGCGGCGCGTCGCGCTCGTACGCCTCGGCCCGCGCGTCGGGCAACCCCCGACGGCGAGGGCGAAAGCTGCGCGCGTACTGGGGCGGGGCATCCACACCCCATTCCTACCGGCCGGGGGCCGAACTCGATCGCCGGCCCGGCCGAAGAACTCGGGCGACGAATGGTCACAGCGTTAGCGTCAGCTCGATGACCCGACAGCGACTTCCCATCGTCGCCTCGCTGCTGGCGGTCGGGGCGGGCATCGTGTGGAGCTTCGGCGCCATCGCCAGTCGGTTGGCCGACGACTCCGACGCGTTCCAGTACATGATCTGGCGTTCCGTCGGCATCATCGTGGTGGTCGAGGTGATGGCCGCGCTGCAGGGCTCGCCGTTCCCCACCATCCGAGCCTGGCGCAGTGGACGCACGATGATGCTCGCCAACCTGGGCCTGTTCCTCGCGTCCATCTGCTTCGTCTACGCGGTGAAGACCACCACGCCCGCCAACGCGTCGTTCCTCGGTTCACTGACCCCGCTGGTGGCCGTGGTGTTCGCCCGGTTCCTCGGCGAGAAGCTCTCGCGCAGCACCATCGTGGCGCTCGCCGTGGGCATGACCGGTCTGGTCATCACCGTGGTCAGCGACCTGGAGGCGGGCAGCCTCATCGGCAACATCGCCGCGCTCACCGCGTCGGTGGGCTTCGCCATCTACACCGTGTGCCTGCGGACCGACACTGACCGCGACTGGTCGCCCGTGCTGCCCGGCTACGGCCTGCTGATGATCGTGGTCTGCACCGCGGTGACGCTGGCGCACGGCAAGCCGTTGGTGCCGCCCGCCGACGACCTGGGCTGGGCGCTGCTGCACGGCGCCGTCATCATCGTGGTCGGCACGGTCATGTTCAACCGTGCATCCCGCGAGGTGCCGGCGGTGCCGATGACCGTGTTCGCCCAGACCGAGATGGTGTTCGTGCCCATCTGGGGCTGGCTCGTGCTCGACCTGGTGCCCAAGCCGCTCACGCTGGTAGGCGGCGCCATCATCTTCGCCGCCGTCGTCGGCAAGGCCTGGTACGACGCTGCGGCCGGTCAGCGGTCCGACTTCACGCCGGCGCCCGATGTGCCGCTGCTCTGAGCACCCGCCGACGTGACAATCTTGAGGCCATGACCCGTGACGCGTGGCTGGTGAGCAACGGCACCGTCCTCGCGAGCGCCGAGCACGCCACGTCGCACGCAGACCGCGGCAAGGGCCTGCTCGGCCGCACCAGCATCGAAGGGGCGATGGTCTTCGACCGAACCCGGTGGGTGCACACCATCGGCATGAAGTTCGCCATCGACGTGGCCCACCTCGACGCCGACGGGGTGGTCATCCGCATCAGCCACATGCCACCGAACCGCATCGGGTCGTTCGTGCACAAGGCGGCGCGGGTGGTCGAGGCGCAGGGTGGCGCGTTCGAACGGTGGGGGCTGCAGCTGGGTGATGTCGTGGAGATCCGCGAGTGACCGGTCGGCTGGTGCTGGTGAGCACACCCATCGGCAACCTCGGCGACCTGGCCCCAAGGGCGGTCGAGGCGCTGCGCGCCTGCTCGCTCATCTGCTGCGAGGACACCCGGCACAGCGGGAAGCTGCTGTCGCACGCCGGCATCAGCGGTGTGCGCCTGGCGGTGGCCGACGAGCACCGCGAGGCGGCGCGCACCCAGGAGGTGCTCGGCATCCTCGCCGGCGGCGGCGACGTGGGCGTGATCACCGACGCGGGTACACCCGGCATCAGCGACCCGGGCATGCGCCTGGTGGCCGCGGCGGTCGCCGCCGGCCATCCGGTCACCGCCGTCCCCGGTCCGGCGGCGTTGGTGATGGCGCTGGTGGTGAGCGGCTTCGACACCACCCGCTTCGTGTTCGAGGGGTTCATCCCGCGCAGCGGCCGCGAGCGCGACGAGCGCATCGCCGAGATCGCCGGCGAGCGTCGCACCGTGGTGCTGTACGAGGCGCCGCACCGTGTGGCACGCACCGTGACCGACCTGGGTGCGGCATGCGGCGGCCGGCGGCGCGTCGCGATGGCCCGCGAGCTCACCAAGCTGCACGAGGAGGTGTGGCGGGGTTCGCTGGCCGACGCCGCGGCACACCTGGCCGAAGTGGCGCCGCGCGGCGAATACGTGCTGGTCGTGGAGGGGGCTCCCCCGCCGGCCGACGCCACCGACGAGCAGATCGTCGACGCGCTGCGCGCCGCCCTGGGGGGCGGTGCCGATCGGCGCACCGCGATCGCTACCGTGATGGGTGCGACCGGTGCCAACAAGCGCCGGGTGTACGACCTCGCCCTCACGATCCCCCGTACTGCACATGAGTGACCGGACCCCTGCCCCCAGCGCTGCGTTCTTCGACCTCGACCGAACGCTCATCAGTGGCTCGAGCGCGTTCGTGCTCGGCATCGCCGCGTGGCGCGGCAAGTTGGTGCCAACGCACCAGTTCGTGCGCGACGCGTTCAGCGCGTTGAACTTCGTGCTCAGCGGCGCGTCCGACGAGACGTCGATGGGCGTGCGCGACCGCATCCTCGGCGCGGTGAAGGGTGTGCGGGTCGACGACCTGGTGGCGTTGAACGCCGACATCGTCCCGAAGCTGATGGAGCGGGTGCGCCCCGAGTCGATGCGTCTGATCGAGCAGCACCGCGACGCCGGCCGCAGCACCTACATCGTGTCGGCGTCACCCATCGAGCTGGTCGAACCCCTCGCCAAGGCGCTGGGGATGACCGCCGGCATCGGCACGCGCAGCATCATCACCGACGGCGTGTACACCGGCGAGCTCGACGGGCCGTTCTGCTACGGGCCGGGCAAGGTGGAGGCCATCGAGGCCGTCGCCGCCGCCGAGGGGCTGGACCTGGACCGGTGCTGGGGGTACAGCGACTCGGCCAGCGACCTGCCCATGCTCGAGGCCGTGGGTCACCCGGTGGCCGTGAACCCCGACGCCAAGCTCGAGCGCGTGGCCGCCGACATGGGTTGGCCGGTGGTGGTGTTCCGCAAGCGCACCAAGGCCGTCATCCGCCGCACCACCCAGGCGGTGGGCGCGGTGGGTCTGGCTGCGGGCGGCTTCGCCACGGGCATCAAGTACGCCCGCTCGTCGCACTGACCGGCGCTACGACAGGGGCGTGAGGCCCAGCTGGCGCGACTGGGCGACGAGCTTGCCCTCGCTGTCCCACACCTCGCCGTCCTCGTTCAGGAAGCCGCCCTGCACGAACTGTGAGCGGAACACGCACCGCACCGGTCCCGGCGCGGGCACGCCGCGCACGTGCACGGTGTACTCCACGGTGGGCACCCAGCCCGGCGGCATGTCCAGGTGGAACACAGCGGGCGGAAACGCGTCGCACACCATCAGCAACGCCAGGGTGTCGACCGGGCGGCCGTCGGCGAACCCGAACCAACCGGCGATCTCGGCCACGCCGCGACGGTCGCCGGTGATCCAGCCGACGTGGTCGGGATGCAGCCGCACCGCGAGCCGGTCCATCATCGACACCGTCACATTGCCCTGGTTGGCGGTGCGCGGGATGCATTCCTCGAACGGCGGCAGCTCGGGCGGACCCACCGCGAGGTGCTCGTAGGTGCCGAGCGGCTGCGACAGGTCGCCGAACGAGCCGACCACCTGCAGGATGGCCGAGCCGTCGCGGTGCATGCGACCGGCCACCGTGCTGAACCGCCGGCCCTGCTTCACCACCTCGCCGTCGATGCGCACCGGACCGGGGCGGCCGGGCGACAGGTAGTGACCGGTCATCGAGATGGGGTCGGGCCGGCCGGCCAGGTCGCGCAGCCCGCGCGCCGCGAGCGCCATCAGGTAGCCGCCGTTGGCGTTGCCGCCGATGTCCCAGCCGTCGCGAATGGCGCCGTCGCCGTCGGCCACGGCCGTGTCGCGGTCGAACTCGAACTCGGAGCCGCTGGGGGACGCGTGCGTGTCGCTCATGCGCGCCAATACTGGTGGCCGTCGGTGGCCACCACCCCATCGGCCACCACGCGGGCCAGGTGCTGCTCGATGGACCGGCGTTCCACCGAGTCGCCGAACAGGGGTGGACGAGTGCCGGCTCGGTAGACGATGCCGTCGTCGACCAGCTCGTCGAACGTGCGCGGCGTGGCGAGCAGGTCGAGCAGCGTCTGCTCGCGGCGTGCGAACACGGCTGTGTAGGCGTCGACCAGTGCGACGAACGCGTCGTGCCCGTCGACGACACCCTTGTGGTGGAACGTCACGTAGTGGTCGGCGCGCAGCTCGCGCACCATCGCCAGCGTGGACTCGAACGATTCCAGGCTGGAGACCGCATCGCCGTAGTACGGCCCGAACGTGGACAGGTCGATGTCGCCGGTGACCACGACGCGCACGTCGCCCTCCACCAGGTACACGCTGTGACCCGACGTGTGCCCGGGCGCGTGCACCAGCTGCACCGTCACACCGCCCAGGTCCAACACCTCGCCGTCGGCCATGCCCACCGCGTCGGGCCAGCCCTGGAAGTGGAACCGCTCGGTGACCATGCGGGTCATGTCGGCCCACCCCGAGCGGGGCAGCCCGTACAGCTCCATGAGGCCCTCGGCCGACTGCAGGCCGGGAAGGTCGGCCGAGTGGACGCGCACCGAGCCGGCCTTCACCGCCGTCACTCCGGCGACGTGGTCCTCGTGGGCGTGGGTGAGCAGCACCGCACCCACCTCCAGCGGTGGCTCGACGGTGCGGGCCGAGAGGGCCGGGTCGATGACGACGCTGTCGCGGGCGCCGCGCACCACGACGGTGTTGCCGTCGGGGTACTTGCCCTGCTCGTGCCCGAACAGCACGGTCACGTGGCGGCCGAGTTCGCGTTGCAGTGCGACCATCGTGCGAACGTACCGCGGACGCTGCCGGCTGACCGGACCCGAGCACCGGACCGCTACTGTCGTGACGTCGGTCAACGGGGGGAATCGGGAATGCTCAAAGCCGCACTGCGCGACCTGCAGTGGCGACGGAAACGCTTCGTCATCACGATCATCGGCACGGCGTTGGTGTTCGGCATGAGCCTGCTCATGAGCGGGTTGAGCAACTCGTTCGAGGTCGAGATCGACCGCACCCTCGACGGCCAGCACGCCGACTGGTGGGTCACCCGCGACGACGCGGCCGGGCCGTTCAGCCCGGGCACGTTCCTCAGCCCCGACGACATCGCCGTCCTCACCGGCAACGGGCTCGGCTTCAGTTCGGCGGCGCCGGTGCTCTACGGCACGTCGACGGTGGAGACCAAGCCCGGCGAGGTGGGCAACCAGATCCTGAACGTCACCGTGTTCGGTGTGGTGCCCGACGGCATCGGCGCACCCCGCGAGGTGGTCGACGGCACCACGACGGTCGCCGACGGCCAGGTCATCGTGCCCCGCTCGTTGGGGAAGAAGGTGGGCCAGTCGTTGCGCGTGGCCGGCACCCAACTGCAGGTGGTCGGCGTGGTCGACAAGGCGTCGCTGTTGGCCGGCACGCCCACGGTCACCATGACCATCGCCCAGGCCCAGCAACTGATGCTCGGCGGGCAGCCGCTGGCCACGATGGTGGTCGCCACCGGTGCGCCCGATCTGCCCACCACCTACAAGGCGTTCCGCCAGGACGCGGCGAAGACCGACCTGCTGCGGCCGCTGCAGAACCCCATGGACTCGATCGACTTCGTGAAGGTGCTGCTGTGGATCGTGGCCGCGCTCATCGTGGCGTCGGTGGTGTACCTCACCGTGCTCGAGCGCACTCGCGACTTCGCCGTGTTCAAGGCCACGGGCGTCAGCAACCGGGCCATCGGCGCCGGCATCTGCCTGCAGGCCGTCATCATCTCGGTGGTCGCGTCGCTGCTCGGCATCGTCCTCGCGCTGGTGCTGTCGCCGCTGTTTCCCATGGACGTCGAGATCTCCACCGGGTCCATGGTGCTGCTGCCTGCGTTGGCGGTGGCCGTCGGCACGCTCGCCGGTCTCATCGGCGTGCGCCGCACGGCCAAGGTCGCGCCCGCCACCGCGTTCGGAGGTCCCTGATGTCGCTCGCCACCGGTGTTCGCATCGACGGCGTCACCGTCGAGTACCAGCGCGGCGGCTACCCCATCCGCCCGCTCGACCACTTCGAGGCCACGGTCGAACCGGGCACGCTCGCCCTGTTGCTCGGCCCCTCGGGCTGCGGCAAGACCACGTTGCTGTCGTGCCTGGCCGGCATCCAGGTGCCCACCTCGGGCCACATCTGGGTGGACGAGCTCGACGTCACCGCGCTCTCGGCCGCGCAGCTCACCGACTACCGGCGCAACCGGGTGGGTGTGGTGTTCCAGGCGTTCAACCTGGTGCCCAGCCTGAACGCCGCCGAGAACGTCATGGTGCCGCTGCGGGCGGCGGGCATGGCCCGCGCCGATGCCGAGACCCGGGCGCACGACCTGCTGCACGAGGTGGGGCTGGCCGAGCGCGCCAACCACCGGCCCGGCTCGTTGAGCGGTGGGCAGATGCAGCGCGTCGCCATCGCCCGCGCGCTGGCGATGGACCCGCCGCTCATCGTGGCCGACGAGCCCACCGCCAACCTCGACCACGTGCAGGTCGAGACCGTGCTGCGCATCCTGCGCGGCCTGACGGCCCGCGGCCGCACCGTCATCGTCAGCACGCACGACCAGCGGCTGCTGCCCCTGGCCGACCAAGTGGTGGAGATGTCGCCCGGGCACAGCACCGACCTGGCGCCGGTCATCACCGTCACCTGCGCCGCCGACGAGGAACTGTTCGCCGAGGGTGCCGAGGGCAACCGCATCTACCGGGTCGACAGCGGCGCCGTCGCACTCACCCGCGGCGGCGAGCACGTGCACACCGCCGGCCCCGGCGAGGTGTTCGGCGAGATGGCGCCCCTGTTCAGCCTGCCCCGCTCGGCACGCGCCGTGGCCGCCGAGCCCACGACACTGACGGCCTGGACCGTCGACGGGTTCACGGCCGAGTTCGGCGGCGAGGAACTGCGCCGGCTCGTCGCCCGTTTCGAGTGACCGCCCGACGGCGCGGAACTCGTTGCCCCGGCACGGCACGTCGGGCGTATCCTGGCGGCATGACGCACCAGGCCTTCACTCGTCGAATGTGCACCGGCTCCTGACCCAGCCGTTGTTCGCCATTCCCCGAAAGGACCTGCCATGAGCCGCTACTTCCTCACCACGCCCATCTACTACGTCACCGCGAAGCCGCACCTCGGCCACGCCTACAGCACCATCACCGCCGACGCGCTCGCCCGCTGGCACCGCCTCATCGGCGACGAGGTGTACTTCCTGACCGGCACCGACGAGCACGGCCAGAAGGTGGCCGACTACGCCGAGAACGCCGGCAAGACCCCGCAGGACTTCGTCGACGAGATCGCCCCGCTCTACGCCCAGGCGTGGGAGCGGTTGGGCATCACCAACGACGACTTCATCCGCACCACCGAGGAGCGCCACAAGATCGGCGTGGCCGAGCTGTTGCAGCGCTGCTACGACGCCGGCGACATCGAGCTCGACGTGTACGCCGGCAAGTACTGCGTGGCCTGCGAGGAGTACTACACCGACGACGAGCTGGACCCGGGCGACCTGTGCCGCATCCACAAGCGGCCGGTCGAGTACTACGAGGAGGAGAACTACTTCTTCCGCCTCAGCCGCTTCCAGCAGCGCCTGCTCGACTGGTACGACGCACACCCGGGCGCCATCAAGCCCGAGTTCCGCGGCAACGAGGCGCTCGGCCTCATCCGCGGTGGCCTGCGCGACTTCTCGGTCAGCCGCACCACGCTGAAGTGGGGCATCCCCCTGCCGTGGGACGCCAAGCACGTGGCCTACGTGTGGTTCGACGCGCTCGCCAACTACATCACCGCCATCGGCTACGGCAGCGACCAGGACCGGTTCGAGCACTGGTGGCCCGGACGTCACGTCATCGGCAAGGACATCATCCGCCACCACTGCGTCTACTGGCCGGCCATGCTCATGAGCGCCGGCATCGAGCCGCCGGCCGGATGGGCCGTGGGCGGCTGGCTGCTGTCGGGCGGCGAGAAGATGAGCAAGACCGCCGGCAACGTGGTGAACCCGCTCGACCTGGTCGACGAGATCGGTGTCGACGGCTTCCGCTACTACGTGCTCGCCGAGACGCCGTACGGTCAGGACGGCGATTTCACCTACGAGGGTTTGACGGCACGGTTCAACAGCGACCTGGCCAACAACCTGGGCAACCTGCTGGCCCGCGTGGCCACCGTCGTGGGCAAGAAGTGCGACGGCGTGGGGCCGGCCCCGTCGGCCGACTCGCCGCTCGCCGCCGTCGCCGCCGAGGCGTACGCCGACACGGCCAAGGCGTGGGACGACGTGCAGCCCAGCCGCGCGCTCGAAGCCACGTGGAGCCTCATCCGGGCGACGAACGCCCACCTCGAGGCGAACGAGCCGTGGAAGGCCGAGCCCGGCCCGGCGGTCGACGCGGTCATGGGCGACGCGCTCGAGGCGCTGCGCATCGTGGCCGTGCTGGCGTCGCCGGCCGTGCCCGACTCGGCGCAGAAGGTCTGGGAGCGCATCGGCCTGCCCGGCCTGGTGAGCGATCAGCGCCTGCCCGACGCGGCCACGTGGGGCGTCTACCCCGGCGCGCTGCCGGTGGTGAAGGGCGACCCGCTGTTCCCCCGCCTCGTCGTCGACAAATGACCGGCTACGTCGACACCCACTGCCATCTGTACGACACCCGCGGCGTTCCGGCCGGCGACGTCATCGCCGCCGCCCGGGCCGCGGGTGTGGTCACCATGATCGACGTCGGCTGCGACGCTGCCACCACGGCGTCGGCCATCGCCATGGCCGAGACCGACGATCACATCTGGGCCACCGCCGGGCTGCACCCGCACGAGGCCGTGCACGGCGTGGACACGATCGTGCCGTTCCTGGACCACCCGCGCGTGGTGGCCGTGGGCGAGTGCGGGCTGGACTACTACTACGACCACTCGCCCCGCGACGCGCAACGCGCTGCGTTCGCCGCACAGATCCAGTTGGCCCGCGTACGGCGACTGCCGTTGGTCATCCACACCCGCGACGCGTGGGCCGACACGTTCGACGTGCTGCGCGCCGAGGGCATCCCCGAGCAGGTGGTGTTCCACTGCTTCACCGGCGGCCCCGACGAGGCCGACGCGTGCCTCGACCTGGGTGCGTTCCTGAGCTTCAGCGGCATCGTCACGTTCAAGGCCGCGGCCGACGTGCAGGCCGCGGCGTTGCGCTGCCCGGCCGACCGGATGCTGGCCGAGACCGACAGCCCGTACCTCGCCCCGGTCCCTCACCGCGGCCGGACGAACCAGCCGGCCTTCGTCACCCACGTGGTGCAGTACCTCGCCGACCTCCGCAACGAGACCACGGAGAGTGTTCGCGTGGCGACCGCGGCGAACGCATGCCTTGCGTTCCCCGCCCTGCGTCCGTAGCCTTTTCCCAGCGGACGGTCACCTCGACGAGACGACGTGGGTCCGATGTACTTGCAGTCATCACCATGAACACCTTCGACCGACGTCGTGTTGTGGTGGCCAGCGTGTTCACGCTGGTCGCCCTCCCTGCCCTGTGGGCGCTCAGCCGCGACTCCGCGGCCAGCACGGGTGCTCCGACCGTGGGCGCCGCGGGGGTCGACGTGGCGGCCGACGCCGGTGCCGGCACCGCACCGAGCACCACCGCGTACCAGCCGCAGCGACCCGGTTTCGTGGGCGGCGACGACAACTCCACGCCGCCCGCAGTCATCAAGGTGGTGGTGCCGCCGGCGCCCGGCGCCGACGAGGTGCTCGCCAAGGCGAGCTTCCACCGCTACATGACCACCACCGCAGCCGTGTGCACCACTCTGCTGGCACCCGACGGCGCGCTGCTGAAGGTGACCAACCTCGACAACGGCCAGACCACCACGTGCACCAACACGCTGGGCATGGCGCTGCCGGCCGGCAGCGACATCGTCCTGAACACGGCCATCTACGTCACCATCGGCGACCTGGCCGACGCCCCGGTGCCCGTGCGCGTCAGCTGGTAGCCGTGCACAACCGCGGCGACATCAACGAACTGCTGTCGCGCGGCGGTCTGGCCCCTCGACGCGACCTGGGCCAGAACTTCGTCGCCGACGCCAACACCGTGCGGCGCATCGCCCGCCTGGCCGAAGTGGGCCCCGGCGACCGCGTGGTCGAGATCGGTGCGGGCCTCGGCTCGCTCACACTCGCGCTCGCCGAGACCGGGGCGCACATCACCGCCGTGGAAGTGGACCGCGGCGTGGTGCCGCTGCTGCGCGACATCATGGCCCCGCACCCCAACGTCACGGTGGTGGAGGGCGACGCGATGCAGCTCGACTGGTCCACCGTGCTGGGCGACCAGGCCGGCTGGGTGCTGGTGGCGAACCTGCCCTACAACGTGGCGACGCCACTGGTCTGCGACCTGCTCGACGGGGTGCCGCAGATCGAGCGCATGCTGGTGATGGTGCAGAAGGAAGCGGCCGAGCGGTTCTGCGCCGCGCCGCGCACGCCGCAGTTCGGCGCGGTCACCGTGAAGGTGTCGTACTGGGCCACGGCGCGCATCGCCGGGCTGGTGCCCGCCAGCGTGTTCGTGCC
>CBHWEI010000024.1:0-24669 GCA_966112835.1 uncultured Acidimicrobiaceae bacterium | reverse complement strand
GGCGGTTGCGCAGCGGGATGAGGTCCATGACCTCGCCCGAGAACTTCCACTCCTTCTCGGACCGCGACGAGCGCAGCACGCCCTGGATGCGGTCGTGGTACTGGTCGTCGCCACGCGTCTCGGTGCTGATCTGCACGTCGTCGCAGTAGTGCATCTGGCCGTTCTCCCACACGAAGCCGCCGCGGGTGCCGGGGCCGTCCTTCTTGGCGACGCGGCTGGCCATGAAGCCGAAGTCCTCGTTCACGTTGGCGGTGAGCCAGCGGTAGTACCACGGCGCCTGCCAGTAGCGCGGCCCCCACGAGTGGTCGCGCAGACCGTGCCCGTCGATCTCCCACTCGCGATCACCCACGCGGATGGTGCCGTGCGCCTGCACGAGCTGCTCGTAGTGGCCCTTGGCGAACTCCTCGCCCGGTGCCTCGTGCGGCGTGTCGGGCTCGCCACCGAACATGCTCGGCCGGCCCTGGCCGGTGAACGTGATGTGCGCCTCGCACTCGGCGTAGGGGTTGTTGGTGAACGCTTCCTTCGGGTTCGCCATCTGCTCGGGCTCGTCGAGCAGCACCACCTTGCCGGTGTAGTCGATGCGCAGTTCCTCGAAGGGGGTGACGATGGTCCACTTCAGGCCACCGGCGTTGAACTCGTCGTTGTTGGTGATGGTGGGGCGCTTGTACATGAAGCCGACGCTGCGGCCGGGCTGGCCGTCCTCGGGCGGCAGGTACAGGCACACGGTCATCTCGGCGTAGCCCTCGTTGGCGCGGTTGCCCATGCGGAACCAGCCGCCCACCTGCTGCTGCGGGTCGAAACAGTTGATGTACATGCTCTCGTTGAAGTTGGACTCGGGGCCCAGTTCGTGCATGTATTCGTCGGAGGGGTCGAGACGGACTGCCATGCGCGTCACCGTACCCAGCGGCTCCGCGCCGCTCGTCACCGGAGGGGCTCAGCCCGCGGGCTGGTCGCCGGGTGCGTCGGGACGGGTGGGCAGGTTCAGGTGACCGAGCCGCTCGTTCAGCAGGTTGGTGAGTTGCTCGAGATCGATCTCGTCCTCCGCCTCGGCAGCGGCCGCGGGCGCAGGCGGGGCCGGCGCCGGGACCGGCGCCTGCGGGGCGGGGGCGGCGACGGTCATGGTGGGCTGCACGGCCGGCGGGATGGCCAGCGACGTGATCTCGTGGATGGCTGGGTCGGTGACCACCGGAAGCTGGGTGGTGATGTGGCCGCCCGCGTAGAGGGGCTTGGAGATCTGCGACAGGTCGGCCGCGGCGCTGACGGCCGCATGCGCGTCGGTCTCGAGCCGGTCGAGGCGGGTCTGCACCTGCGCCAGGCGGTCGGCGACGGCCGCGGCCGTCGCGGCCACCGTCTGGTGTTGCGCGTGCTCCAACAGCTGGACGCGTTGCTCGATGGCGGCGATCACGTCGAGCACGTCGTGATGACGGCGCTCGACGTCGCCGGCGAAGACGGCCAGCTCGTGGCGAACCCCGTCGAGCCGCGAGTCGACCGCTTCCAGCACGGCTCGCACCAACTGCTGGATCTTCTCGTCGGTCGTCGGCTCGTTCATGGAGATCACCCTCGTCTGCCGCGCAGCCAGCCGCGTCCCTTCTTGTCGGACTCGGGCGAGTTGCCGTCGGCGGCCGCTCCATCGGAGTGCGGCAGGCCGAGCAGATCGTCGACCATGTCCCAGATCTGTTCGGTCTCCTGCGCGACCGGTGCACCCACCGCGTTCGGTGCCGGAGCTGCTGGGGTCGTCATCGCGCTGAACGACGGCAGGTCGAGAGGCGAAAGTCCAGGGGGGACGACCGGCGGCGGCAGCGGGCTGCCGGGCTCGAGCACCGTCACGGCACTCGTGTTCCGCGGCTGCGGGTCGGGTGCCTCGCCGGCCATCATCGCCTCGAGCTCGGCGACCGTGGGGTCCTGCGGCCCGTCGTCGTGCCCGTCGTCGTGCCCGTGGTCGTTCCCGTCGTCCGGCGGCTCGCCGTTGACGGCGTTGGGATGGAACGACACACCGACGCGGCCCAGCGAGGGCAGGCCGTCGGCGGCCATCGGTGCGGGTGTGTGGACCATGGTGGGGGTGGGCATGCGGGTGCCCACCTCGCCCAGTGTGGGCAGCGGTGTCAGACCGCTGAGGGTGCTCAACGTGGGCAGCGCAGCGGCGGCTTCGACGGGCACGCTCACCACCGGTTCGAACGTCATCGTCGCCGGCTCCGGCTCCGGCTCCGGCTCGAGTTCGGGTTCCACGACGGCTTCTGGCTCGGGCTCTACCTCGGCGATCGCGGCGACCACGGGCACCTCACCGCTCACCAGGGCGACCACGTCGGCCACCAGGGCGTCCATCGCGGGCTGGGGCCCGGGTGCCTCGTCGGGCTCGGCGTCGGCGTACCACTGCTGGATGCCGCTCGGGTGGTGGCGGAGGGGGCGCAGGGTCACGCTGCCCACGGGCTGCGTGCTCACGGCTTCCAGGACCTGCTGGGTGAAGCGGTCGGCCATCAGTTCCACCGCGTCACGGTCGAGCTCGGGCACCCGGCTGAAAAGACGTGCCAGCGACACCGTGTCGCCCACCTTCACGCTGCCGTTGCGCAGTTGTTCGGTGGTGAGCACGCCGGTGGCCACGAAGCGGGCACCCAGCGGCGGATCGTCGGGCTTCTGGGCGAAGTACAGCCGGCCCTCGGTGGCGAACAACTCCACCCGCGTCTGCACGCCGACCTCGGCCTGACCGGTGAAACGTTCCCGCCCGAGTTGTGCGATGAACCCCCAGATCGGCTCGTTCTCGCCGAAATCCTGCAACTCGCTGCGGGTCATCACCGCGTCCTCCTGACATCGATCGCGTCCTCAGGCTGTTTCGGTCGGACGGGCTCGGATCTTGAGGGTTTCTCAACAGATCGGGCACGAAACGGCGCTTCGTCACACCGTCGCAGGACTCAAGCGATGGCCGTCTCGGGCCGATGGTCATTCGGTGGACGCGTCACCGTGGTGAGGGGAAAGGGACAGGCCAATGCTGCGCAGGATGAAGATCGGCGGACGGGTGAACCTGCTGATCGCGGTTCCGCTGCTGGCATTGATCGCCGTGTCGACCCTGGGGTACGTGGCGCTGCAGCGCGCCAGCGTGCGTGGTGACGACTACAAGTCCCTGAAGTCGGCGCAGGAGCTGCGCGCGCAGACGCTGCCGCCCCCGGCGACGCTGCTGCAGGCGTGGGCCGAGGTGAACGCGATCGGCGTGGCCGCCGCGGGGCCGAACGGTCTGGAGGGCAAAGGTCGGGACGAGATCGACCGCCGCCTGCGGACCATCGAGCGCGCCAAGGCCGACTTCACCGAGGCGATGGCGTTCTGGGATGCCCAAGCGTTGGACCCGAAGGTGCGCGCCGCGTTCGTCGACGACGGCCGCGCCGCCGGTGACGCCTTCTTCACCGTCGTCGACGACCAGCTCGTGCCGGCCATCGACGGCGGCGACGCCGAGGCCGTGAACGCGGTCATCCGGTCGATGGAGCCGCTCTACGAGCAGCAGAAGGTGGCCGCCTCGACCGCGCTGGCCTGGTCCGAGACCGAGGTGACCGCGGGCGAGCAACGCACCGACGACTTCGTGGCCAAGGTGCTGCTGTACGGCGCCGCGGGCGCGGCGCTGCTGGTGTTGCTGACCCTGCTGCTGTCCGTTCGTGTGCGCCGGTCCATCGTGCGCCCCATCCGTGCGCTCGTCGGCCAGGCGAAGACCGTGGCCAACCACGACCTGCCCGCGGCCGTGGCGTCGGTGGACGAACTGCCGGGGGGTGCGCCCGTGCCGCACCTGGCGCCGTTCGTGGTGACCACGCGCGACGAGCTGGCCGATCTGGCGACCTCGTTCAACTCCGTGCAGGACGTGGCGGTCGACCTGGCCGCCGAACAGGCTCGCACCCGCCGCGTGGTGGGCGAGAACATCGTCAACATCGCCCGCCGTAACCAGTCGCTGCTGGGCCGCACCCTGGGCTTCATCACCACGCTCGAACAGAACGAGCGCGACCCCGAGACGCTCGACAACCTGTTCCGCATCGACCACCTCACCACGCGCATGCGCCGCAACGCGCAGTCGCTGCTGGTGCTGGCCGGCGCCGAGCCCACCCGCCTGTGGTCGCACCCGGTGGCGCTGGGTGACGTGGTGCGCGCCGCGCTGTCGGAGGTGGAGAACTACGGCCAGGTGGAGATCGGTGACGTCGGCCAGGTGTACGTGCAGGGCGCGCTGGCGCCCGAGGTGTCGCACCTGATGGCCGAGCTGCTCGAGAACGCGACCAGCTTCTCGCCGCCGACGACGATCGTGACGGTGGTGGGCCGCGCCGTGCCCGACGGCCACCAGCTGGCCATCTTCGACCACGGCCTGGGCATGACCGACGACGACCTCGCGGCCGCCAACGAGCGCCTGAACACCGTGTCGTCGCTGGACCGCGACAGCAACAAGATGCTCGGCTTCCAGGTGATCGCCAAGCTCGCCCAGCGCCACGACATCAAGGTCATGCTCACCACCACACCGGGTGGCACCGGCGTGACGGCCATCGTGCGCCTGCCCAAGGCCATGCTCGACGACCCGAGCGCCGTGCAGCCCGACACGCCGCTCGCTGACGTGGGCGAGTCGGCCGCGCTGCTGACCGCGCCGCTGCCCATCGTGACGCCCATGACGGTGGCACCGGTGAGCTTCACCAGCATCGAGTCGCAGATCTCCACCGGCGAACTGCCGACGGTGGACGTGCGACCCATCATCGCCGCACCGGTCGCGTCCGTCGCTCCCGCCGCGGCACCAGTGCTCGCCGCGGAGGGATTGACGAAGCGGGTCCGCGGCGCGCAACTGCCGGACGTCGGCGCGGCCCAACTGGACGCGCCACCCATCCGATCGGCCGACGAGGTACGCGACTCGCTCGCCAGCCTGCAGCGCGGCATCGACCTGGGCCGACGACAGGGCGACGACTGAGGACGAGAGCGAGGTGGCCGCGATGGCACTGTCCGCACAGGCCGACAACGTGAACTGGCTGATGGCGAGCTTCGTGCAGGCCACCCCGGGCGTGGACCAGGCGATCGCCGTGTCGTCCGACGGCTTGCTCATCGCCATCAGCGCGCAACTGGAGCGGGCGGCGGCCGACAAGCTGGCGGCCATCATCACGGGCATGCGCGCCCTGGCGCACGGTGCGGCGGTCGAGATCCGGCGCGGCCCGGTGGCCCAGGTGCTGGTCGAGATGGCCGACGGTTACCTGTTCGTGAGCGCCATCTCCGGCGGCTCGACGCTGGGCGTCGTCACCTCGAAGCACTGCGACCTGGGGCTGGTCGGTTACGAGATCGCCATGCTGGTCAGCCGGGTCGGCCCGCAGCTGACGCCGGCGTTGATCACCGAGTTGAAGCACTCACTGGTGGCCGCGTGACCGACGTGCCGGCGCTCGACGCCGACGGCGGTGCCGTCCGGCCGTTCCTGGAGCGGGGGAAGGCCCTCGGCCGTGTGCCCGAAGCCGATCCGACCGACCCGTCGCTGGCGGGGGTGCGTGCGTTCGCCATCACCCGCGGCCGGGCGCACGCGGTGGTGCACCTGGAGTTCGAGACCATGCTGCAGTCCACCCCGTCGGGTGTCGCCACGCTGGTGGGGCAACGGTTCGAACGGCACGACATCCTGCGGCGCTGCGCCGTCGAGCCGCTGTCGGTGGCCGAACTGTCTGCACTGCTGCGCGTGCCCGTCGGTGTGGTGCGCGTGGTGGCGGCCGACCTGCTGGACGAGGGCCTGCTGCAGGCGTACCAACCCAGCGAGCACGTGGCCAACGACGTGTTCCTGCTCACCCGGCTGATCGCGGGCGTCCGTGCACTCTGAGATCGACCACCGCAGCGGGCCCATCCCCGTGAAGATCGTCGTCGCCGGTGGCTTCGGTGTGGGCAAGACCACGTTCGTCGGCGCCATCAGCGACATCACGCCGCTCACCACCGAGGCAGCGATGACCACCATCGGCCAGGGCATCGACGACACGGGCGAGGTGACCACCAAGACGACCACCACCGTCGCCATGGACTTCGGCCGGGTGAAGGTGGACGACACGATCGTGCTGTACCTGTTCGGCACGCCCGGCCAGGACCGCTTCGGCTTCATGTGGAACGACCTCATCCAGGGCGCGCTCGGCGCCGTGGTGCTGGTGGACAGTCGGCGCATCGAGGACTCGTTCCCGGCGCTCGACTACTTCGAGGACAAGGCCGTGCCGTTCGTGGTGGCCGTGAACCGCTTCGACGACACCATGTTCCACTCGGTCGACGCCGTGCGCGAAGCCCTGTCGATCATGCCCGAAGTGCCGGTGGTGACCACCGACGCCCGCGCCCGCGGCGAGGTGAAGGACACCGTGCTGAGCCTCCTGGACGTGGTGCTGCAGCGTGCGCTCACCAGAGCTGCAGCTGTTCCCACGTGATCGCCACGTCGCTGACGGACTGCCACGTGAGACGACCCCGGCTGCCCGGCCGGCGCACCTCGACCCGTTCGGGCCGCAGGCTGCGTGCGTTGCCGTTGGCGTCGAACACCGTGATGCTGCCATCGACCGCGATGCCCGACATCTTCCCCGAGTACCAGCGGCTGGCCTCGCCCTTGCGGAACCGCACCGGTTCGCCCGGTCGGAGGCCCAGCCGGTGCAGGGTGGCCGCGTCGATCATGGGGCGACTGTAGGCCGTGTGACCTGTTCCGGACGGTTGATGACCTTCGGCAGGGTTGGAACCCCCTGGACGTCGATACCATGCACAGCACAGGCGGTTCGCGCGATGTACGGTGCGGACCACGAGCCAGATCGCATGAAGGAGAGCCCGATGACCGAGACCAACGAAGCCGTCATCAACGAAGCGCTGACCGTCATCGACAAGGCGCTGTCGCAGATGATGAGCCGCGAACTGGTCTCGTCGGGTGAGATCACCGACGTCCTGCTCGACGTGCGCACGCTGCTCACCATGCCGGCCAAGGTGCCGGCGTCGGCCATCGCCGAAGGCTGAGCCCTCGCACCAGGGCGGCTGACGCCGCCCCGGCCGTTCAGACGGCCAACAGGTCCTTGAACGCGCGCTGCAGGCAGCGCTGCAACAGGGCCGGATCCTCCACCGCGTCGGTGTCGATGTTCACGCCCATGTCCAGGCTGTGGTTGTAGCTGAGCAGGGTCAGGTTGAACGCCACGCCCAGCAGCGGGCCCACCGGATAGTTCTCGAGCAGCTGCGCGCCCGCCAGGTACAGCGGCATGGGGGCGCCACGCACGTTGCTGGTGGCGAAGTCGACCGTCTGCGCCTGCTGGCGGGCCAGCCGGGTGATGACGCTGGTGGGCAGGGTGGCGGCCACCGCGGCGAGTGCGTCGACCGAGCCGCTGGTGCCGGCCTCGCGTGCCTCGGCCGACATCGCCTGGATGCGCCGGAACCGTTCGCCCATGGGCATGTCGCCGGTGGGGACGAGCATGCGGGCCAGCGAGAACGCGTTGGCGCCCGACGTGTCGGTGCGGGTGCTGATGGCCATGCTGGAGCGCAGCTCCTCGACCGGGCTGCCCATCTCGCGGTGGTAGCGGCCGGCGGCCTCGGCGGCGGCGGCCAGGAACGCCGTGTTCAGCGTCCCGTCGAGCTTCTTGGCAGCGGCCCGGGTCTCGGCGAACGGGGCCCGGATCACTTCCATGCGCCGCTTCAACGACCGCTTGGTCCACAGCGGCGAACGGGCGGCGTCGGTCTCGCTCAGCTGGGCGAGCACGCCGCGCACGGTGTCGGCGGCGGCCGACCCTGCCTCGGGGATGCCCGTCGGGTCGGCCAACAGGTCCTTCACCTGCTTCATCAGCGTGATGGGCACGCGCAGCCCGCCGTTCATCAGTTCGGTGAGCAGGTTCGGCGGCACGGCCTCGGCGGCCGCCTGCTCCTCGGCGGCGGCGATGAGGTCGGGGTCGAGGGGCGGCGGCTCCTTGGCATCGCGGGCGAAGTCGAGGAACTGCAGGCTCAGCTGCACCCCACCTTCGCCGTCGACGATGGTGTGGTGCATCTTCTGCACCAGGGCGCTCTTGCCGCCCTTCAGCCCGTCGACCACCACGAACTGCCACAGCGGCCGCGTGCGGTCGAACGCGTCGCCCGCCAGCAGGCTGGCGTAGTCGAGCAGTTGGCGCATGGTGCCCGGCTTGGGCAGCGACACGTGGCGCACGTGGTAGCGGATGTCGAAGTTCGGGTCGTCGACCCACATGGGCGACGTGAGGTTCACCGGCGCCGGCTGCACCCGCTGGTGCAGGCGGGGCACGGCGTAGACGGCCCGCTCCATGCGCCGCACCAACTGGTCGAAGTCGGGCGAACGGTCCAGGATGGTGACGTTGGCGAACGTGGAGCTGAGGTGCGGGTCCTTCTCGAGGCGCCACATCAGCCCTTCAGCATCGCTCATCTTGCGGTCGAAGTGCGGCAGGTCGGCCATGGTGGGCGAGGCTACCCCGCGGCGGCGAGCAGCGCCCGGGCCAGACCGCCGAGGGCCAGGCCGACCGCCGCCCCGGCGACCACGTCGCTGGGGTGGTGGATGCGCACATAGGCGCGGCTGGTGCCGACCACGACGGCCATGCCGTACCACAGCGGCGCCCACGCCAGGCCGTCCCACCCGGTGAGCACCGTGGCGGCGAAGAACGCTGCCGACGCATGGCCGCTGGGGAAGCTGGAGGTGGACGGCTTGCGCACCGGGAACCGCGGATCGCCGGTCTCGGTGGGTCGGGTGCGGCGGAACAGGCGCTTGATGCCCTGGTTCACGATGAGGCTCTCGGCGCCGATGAGTGCCGAGAACACGAACGCCTGGTTGGCGTGGTGGATGCTGGTGAGGCCGCGCACCGCGCCCGTGAGGTGCCAGATGAGGCTGAAGTCGCCCAGCTCGCTGGCCGCGACGAACACCCGGTCGGTGACCGCGTGGCCGCGCAGCCGTTCCAGCTGCAGGTCGGCCCAGGTGTCGAAGCGTTCGACCGTGGGGTGTTCGAGCAGCTTCATGCGGCGGCGGGCGGCCCGAACCGCAGCGGTGCCTCGACCGCGGCCAGGTCGGGGTTGCCGCCGAACGCGGGGCACCACTGCTGGAACGAGCACGATTTGCAGAGCGGGCCTTCCTTGGGCCGGAAGTCGCCGGTGAGGCAGGCCTTCTCGACCGCCTTCCACACCGCGGTGGTGCGGGTGGTGAGGAACTTCACCGACTGCTCGGACGGTGTGGCGGTGATGACCTGGCCGCTGCGCAGGTACATGAGGCGGATGGCGGCCGGCCGCTGGCCGAGCACCTCCTGGCACAGGAACGAGTAGAAGTGCACGCCGGCCAGGCTCTTCTGCTCCCAGTTGGCGCCGGGGGCGCGGCCGGTCTTGTAGTCGGTGACCACCAGGCGGCCGTCGGCGTCGAGCTCGAGCCGGTCGATGATGCCGCGCAGCGCCAGGTCGCCCACCTTGGCCTCGAGCCGCAGCTCCAGACCGATGTCGCGGATGGCCGTGGGGTCCTCCATGTCGAAGTACTGCTGCACCAGCACCCAGGCGTCGGCGAAGAACTCGTCGGCCGCGGCCGTGTCGAGGCCGAGCATGGTGAAGTCGGGGTCGACGCGGTACTCGGCCACCGCCTGGTCGAACGCGACCTTCGCGGTGGCCGGGGTGCGGTCGGCGTTGGGGTGCATGAACAGCAGCTCGAGCGCACGGTGCACCAGCGAGCCCTTCGTGGTGTAGGTGGCCGGCGGCTCGGGCAGGCGCTCGATGCTGGCGAACCGGAACGCGAGCGGACAGCTGAGGAAGCTCTCGACCCGGCTGGGCGACAGGCTGTTGGGGACCGGGTACATGCCCTGCATCGTAGAGAACGGGTGTGACACAACGGTGTGACGACCCGAGCCCGTCCCGCAGAACTCAGGTTCGGGAGAGCTCCTCGGCGATCAGGTCGGCCACCAGCAGGGGCCGCACCATGGGGCCGAAGTGGTCGAGCTGCTCGAGTTGCACGTAGCGGGCGTTGGGCAGGCGTTCGGCCACGCCGGCGGCGATGGTGGACGGCTGCATGGGCTCGACCCGACCCGCCACCACGAGCACCTCGGTCAGGATCTCGGGCAGGTGGTCCCACGTGTCGTGCAGCGAGCCGGTGGCGAACGTCTCGGCCTCGGTGTCGGGCCGGCACTTCAGGTGCACTCCGTCGTCGTCGGGGGCGAAGCCGTGCACCACGTAGGCACGCAGGGCCTCGGGGGTGAACCCGTTCAACGGCGGCTTGGCCGCGTAGTTGTCGATGGCCGCCTGGTGCGACGCGAACGTCGCTCGCCGGCGCCGGGCACCCGCCACCATCGGGTTGTCGTCGGGGTTGGAACCGCCCTGGTCGGCCGGGCGGATGCCGCCGGGCGGGAACACGATGGGCTCGAACACCACGAGCCGGCGGAACAGCTCGGGCCGTCGGTGCGCGGCCATCAGCAGGCACGCCCCGCCCATCGAGTGGCCGAACGCGTCGATGGGCTGCCCGCCGTTCTGCTCGACCGCCCACTGCGCCATTGCGACCGCGTCGTCTCCGTAGCGGTGCCAGTCGACCGGGCCGGGCGGCCGCGGGGTGTCGCCGTGGCCGCGGTAGTCGAACGCCACGCTGTGCCGGCGATCGGCCAGGGCGTGGGCGACGGGCTCGTAGCAGCGGCCGTGGAAGCCGGTGGCGTGCGACACGAGCAGCAGCGGCCCGTTGCCGCCCAGGTCGTGCACGGCGATGTCGACGTCGTCAGTGGAGGCGACAGTCGGTGCGCTGGGGGACGTCATCAGTCGTGCTCGCCCCGCCGGCGCATGGCGAACGAGAACAGCCGGTCGAGCGCAATGCCCAGCAGCACGGCGATGAAGATGGCCCACCGCACCGTGGTCTCCCAGGTGAACACGGCGAAGCTGATCTCGACCGGCTTGTCGTTGGCGATGATGAACACGGCCACCACCACGGCCAGCACGAGGAACAGGATGAACTTCGGCGACGGCCCGGACGAGCCGCTCGCGGTGCCGTGTCGTACCTCGTTGCGCTGCCCGGGGGTGCGATCGTCGTCGTCGAAGCTCATGGTGTGATCAGCCCTTCGGTTCCCTCGGCAGGCCCAGCAGGCGCTCGCCGATGATGTTGCGTTGCACCTGGCTGGTACCGCCGGCGATGCGGCCGCCGGGGGCGGCGAGCATGCCGAACGCGTCGGGGCCGTCGAGCATCGCTTCGGCGCCTGCCAGGTCGGCGCGCAGCATGGCCGTGTCGAACATCATCTCGGTGATACCCAACTTCATCAGACTTGCTGCAGTCGATGCGATGGGACCCTGACGTTGCGCCATGGCCTTGTAGGCCTGGCCCTTCGACAGCAGGGTGGCCAGGCGCTGCTGTTCGGCCGGGCCCAGGTCCTTGCCCTCGGCCAGCTTCGACATGCCCTCCAACCGGCGTTCCAGGCCGATGACGCTGGTGCCGATGTGGCCGCGTTCGCTGGTGAGCACGGCCATGCCCACGCCCCAGCCACCATGCAGTGGTCCGAGAAGATGGTCGGCCGGGAGTTCGACGTCGGTGAAGAACACCTCGTCGAACTCGGACTCGCCGGTCATCTGCTTCAGCGGTCGCACCTCCACGCCGGGCAGGTCCATGGGGAACAGGAAGAACGAGATGCCCTCGTGCTTGGGCGCCTCGGGGTTCGTGCGTGCCATGAGGATGCCCCAGTTGCTGTAGCGACCGCCGCTGCACCACACCTTCTGGCCGTTGATGATGAACCGGTCGCCGTCGCGCTCCGCGCGGGTGGACAGGCTGCCCAGGTCGCTCCCGGCGCCCGGCTCGCTGAACAGCTGGCACCACACGTGCTCGGTGCTGAGGGTCTTCGCCAGGTGCTGCGACTGCTGCTCGGGCGTGCCGAACTTCATGAGCGCGCCACCGGTGAGCACCAGGCCGACCATGTTGAACACGCTCGGCACGCCGGCGAGCGCGCACTCGTACTGCCACGCCGCGTTGTGCGCGGCCGTCAGCCCCCGGCCGCCGAACTCGGTGGGCCAGTGGATGCCGGCGAACCCGGCCGCATGCACCTGGCGTTGCCACGCCAGCCCGCGCTCGACCAGGTCGGGCGGGCAGATGGCGCCGTAGTCGCGCGGGGCGTCGTGCTTGTTGGCCGCCAGCCACTCGCGTGCCTGGGCCTGGAAGTCGTCGACGGTGAGTTCGCTCATCACCGACGAACGTAGCCGTGAGCCCCCGTCACTTGAAGAAGGGGAGGAACATAGCGGTCTCTTCCGCGAGGTTGTTCGGCACCGAGTAGCCGGACTGGTCGGTGATGGTGCCCCAGTTGTCGCGCACGTCCTCCAGCTGCAGGTCGGCCTTGTGGTAGCCCTGCGTCTCGCCGATGAACACGTGGGCGATGCGGCCGCCACCGACGCTGAACGTCTGACCGCTCACCGGGCACTCGTCGTGCGCCAGGAACGCCACCAGCGGCGACACCAGGCCCGGGTCGAGCTTCTCGCCCAGACCGCCCATGAGGTTCTCGGTCATGCGGGTGAGCGCGAGCGGGGCGATGGCGTTGGCCTTGATGTTGTACTTCGCGCCTTCGACGGCGAGCACGCGGGTGAAGCCGACCAGGCCCATCTTCGCCGCGCCGTAGTTCGTCTGGCCGAAGTTGCCGAAGATGCCGGCGGCCGACGAGGTGGAGACGATGCGGCCGTAGCCCTGCTCCTTCATGATCGCCCAGGCCGGACGGGTGACGTTGAATGCACCCTTCAGGTGCACGTCGATGACCGGGTCGAGCAGTTCGGGCTCCATGTTGCCGAACGCCTTGTCGCGCAGGATGCCGGCGTTGTTCACGACCACGTCGACCTTGCCGAACGCGTCGACCGCGGTCTGCACGATGGCCTTGCCGCCCTCGGGCGTGGCGACCGAGTTGGTGTCGGCGACGGCCTCGCCGCCGAGGGCCTTGATCTCGTCGACGACGCGCTCGGCGGCGCCCTTGTCGCTGCCGCTGCCGTCGACCGCGCCACCGAGGTCGTTGATGACGATCAGCGCACCGCGCGACGCCATGAGCAGCGCGTGCTGCCGGCCCAGGCCACCGCCTGCGCCCGTGATGATGACTACCTTGCCGTCGTAACCGAGTTCGCTCATGCGGCCGAAGTTACCGGCCGGTCACGTCGCGGGCGAAACCGGTCCGGAACGTACGGGAACAGTTCGCCGGGCGTCGCGGTTGGAGCCGGCATGAGCGACACCACGTCTACCGATCGGCCACCCGTGCTGCAGATGCGGCTGGTCGTCGAGGCCGTCGACTTCGAGGCGGCGCTGCACTTCTACCGCGACGTGCTCGGGTTGCCCGAGCAGGCGGCGTTCGAGGGTGAGGGTGATGCTCGAGTGGTCATCCTCGACGCCGGGCGGGCCACGCTCGAATTGGCGAACCCGGCACAGAAGGCGATGATCGACGCCGTCGAGGTGGGCCGGCCGGTGAGCCCGCACCTGCGCGTCGCGTTCGAGGTGACCGACGCCGAAGGCATCACCCTCGCCCTGCTCGACGCGGGTGCCGAACTGATCGCCGCGCCGGTCGAGACACCGTGGCGTTCGCTGAACAGCCGCCTCGCCGGGCCGGCCGGTCTGCAGCTGACGCTGTTCCAAGAGTTGGATCCGCCGGCCCGTGGCTGACGTGTCCGTACCGGTGGAAGTGCGGCTGCTGCGCGCCGCCGACGTTCCGGCGGTCCAGGCCGCCGAGATGGCGGCGGGGGAACGGTTCCGGTCGATCGCCGAGCCGAGGATCGCCGCGTGCGCCGACCACCCTCCCTACCCGGCCGCGCACCTGGTCGAGGCAGGCGAGCAGGGCCGGGCGTGGGTGGCGGTCGCCGGGGCTGAGGTGATCGGCTTCGCCATCGCCACCATCGTGGACGGCGAAGGGCACCTCGACGAGGTCGCCGTCGCGCCCTCGCACGGCCGCAGAGGCGTGGGTCGAGCGCTGGTCGAGCAGGTGGAGGCGTGGACGGCTGCGCAGGGCCTGCCGTCGGTGACGCTGACCACGTTCCGCGACGTGCCGTGGAACATGCCGTACTACGAGCACCTGCGCTACCGGGTGGTGCGCGACCTGTCGCCGGCACTGCACGCCCTCGTCGAGGAGCAAGCCGGCTACGGCCTCGACCCCGCCCTCCGCGTCGTCATGCGCCGCCACCTCTGACCGTCGGCGAACTGGGGAACGGACTTGCCACTCTCGGAGATGGTGACCCGACCCGCGTTCGAACTGGTTGCGTTTGTTCCCGGAATCCGGGAACGAGCGCAACCAGAAGCCAATTTGGGAAGAATCGCAACCAGAAACCCGGGGGACCTCAGCCGAGGCCGAGTTGGGTGAGGGCGTTGGCCTTCAGGGCCTTGTAGTCGAGCTTGCCGTTCGCGGCGCGGCCGATGGTGTCGATGGGCAGGCAGCGCTTGGGGGCCTTGAAGTGGGCCAGGCGCTCCTTCACGTGGGCGATGAGGGCCGCCTCGTCGAGCGTGTCGCCGGCGTGCACCTCCACCAGCGCGGTGATGGCCTCGCCGAAGCGCTCGTCGGGCACGCCCACCACGGCAGCGTCGTTCACCGACGGGTGCAGCTTCAACGCCTCCTCCACCTCTTCGGGGTACACCTTCTCGCCGCCGGTGTTGATGCACTGGCTGCCGCGGCCGTACAGCTTCAGCGTGCCGTCGGCCTCGACCTCGGCCCAGTCGCCGGGGATGCTCCAGCGCACGCCGTCGTGCAGCACGAACGTGCTCGCGGTCTTCTCGGCGTCCTTGTAGTAGCCGATGGGCGTGCGACCGCGCAGGGCCACCCGACCGCGCTCGCCGCTGCCCGGCTGCACCTCGCGGCCGTCCTCGGTGAGCACCTTCGTGTTCGGGCCCAGCGAGAACTTGGCGGTGCCCGTGTCGGACGAGTCGGCGGTGGTGGTGTTGCTGGCCATGCCGATGGCCTCGCTGCTGCCCAGGCTGTCGATCATGATGAGCCGCGCGTTGTGGCGCAGCAGGCCGGCCTTTGTCTCGGCGGCCCAGATGACGCCGCTGGACACGATGACGCGCAGCGACGAGATGTCCCACCGGTCGGGCTCGGCGTCGAGCGCGCGCAGGATGGGCTTGGCGAACGCATCACCCACGATGGAGATGCTGTTCACCCGGTCGCGCTGGATGGTGTCGAGCAGTTCGACGGCGTCGAAGTGGCGGCCGATGAGGGTGTCGACCGAGCCGGCGAGCACCAGGTTCCACATGGCGTTGAAGGCGCCGGTGCCGTGCATCAGCGGCGCGGCGGGCAGGTTGCGCGGGCCGGGCTTGGCGATGCGCTCGTCGAAGTCGTCCCAGCCGGGGACGGCGGGGAGGGGTCGCTTCGACGGGGCGTCGAGGCTGCCGACCATGTCGTCCTGACGCCACATGACGCCCTTCGGCATGCCGGTGGTGCCGCCGGTGTAGAGGATGTAGAGGTCGTCGGGGCTGCGGCCCCACGGTGCGATGGTGCGGCCCGTGGCCGACGCCGCTGCCGTCTCGTACGGGATGGCCCACTCGGGGCAGTCGCCGTGGCCGTCGTCGACCCAGATCCACGTGTGCACGTTGGGCACCCGCGCCCGCATGTGTTGGCAGTGCTCGGTGAACGTGCAGTGGAAGATGACCGCCACGGCGTCGCTGTTGGTCCACAGGTAGGCGAGCTCGTCGTCGCTGTACCGGTAGTTGGTGTTCACCGGGGCGAGGCCCGCCTTGTACAGGCCGAACATGCTCTCGAGGTATTCGGGGCAGTTGTACATGTACTGCGCCACCTTGTCCTGCTGCTGCACGCCGGCGGCCAGCAGGGTGGCGGCGATGCCGTCGGCCCGACGATCGAACTCGGCCCAGGTGAACGTGCGTTCACCCTGCAGTTGGGCGATGGCATCGGGGAAGCGATCGGCGTTGTGTTCCCAGATCTCGGCGAGGTTCCAGCCTGCGGTCATGGACCGCGAACCTAGCCAATGCCCACCGGAACGGCCCCCTCGACTGCCGTGCGGGCGGCATCGAGCGCGGCAGGCGCGATGGGGGCGCCGAGCGCGGGCAGTTCGCGTCGCTCGATGATGTGGTCGACCAGCCCGTAGGCCAGGGCCTGTTCGCCGCGGACGATGTAGTCGCGGTCGATGTCGGCCATGATCCGCTCGCGGGGCTGGCCGGTGGAGGCCACCAGGATGTCGACCATCCGCCGGCGCATCTCCACCATCTCGGCCACGGCAAGTTCCATGTCGGTGGATTGGCCCTGCGCGCCGCCGTGCGGCTGGTGGATGAGCACCCGGGCGTTCGGCAGGGCCGAGCGCTTGCCGGGCGTGCCGGCGGCCAGCAGCACCGCGGCGGCCGAGGCGGCCTGCCCGACGCAGATGGTGGCCACGTCGGGTGCGATGTACTGCATGGTGTCGTGGATGGCGAACAGGCCGTTCATGTCGCCGCCCGGGCTGTTGATGTACAGGGCGATGTCCTGCTCGGCGTTCTCGCTCTCCAGGTGCAGCAGCTGGGCGATGATCAGGTTGGTCACCTGGTCGTCGATGGCTGTGCCGAGGAACACGATGCGGTTGACGAGCAGCCTCGAGTAGATGTCGTAGGCGCGTTCGCCGCGGCTGGTCGTCTCGATGACGGTGGGGATGAGCACGAGCGCCTCCTGTTCTGATGTGCAACTGACGAGTTGCGGGTCGGACGGTAGCGGGCCGGGGTCCGATGTGCAACTCGTGAGTTGCATCTGGTGATCGTCCGGGTTACCGTGCCGTCATGGCAGCGACCGGCATCGAACGCACCGTCCACCTCGACGAGCTCGGGCTCAGCACCGACGAGGCATGGCGCCTCATCGGCACCACCGAGGGCTGGCGCGAGTGGCTGGTCGACCACGCCGATGTCGACGTGCGCGAGGGCGGCGACGGTGAGGTGATCGACGACGAGGTGCGGCGGGCCGTGCGCATCGAGACCATGCAGGAGGGCGTCCGCATCACGTTCGTGTGGTCGGCCGACGACGGTGACGCGGCGCGCGTCACCCTGCAGTTGGACGAGACCGCCGACCGGCGGCGCGTGCTGCGCATCACCGAGGACGTCGTCGCGGCCTGCGCCACCTGCCCCCTGCGGGCCGACGCCCGCGCCTCGCGCTGGGACCTGCGCGAGTGTCTGCTGTGCCTGAGGGCATGCACCACGAGCCGGGTGTGAGCCGCAGGTGAAGGACACGCAGGGCGCCGAGGCGCTCGACCAGCTGTTCGGTGCCCTGGCCGACCCAACGCGGCGCGCCCTGATGGTGCGCCTGGTCGCGGGAGGGCCGGCCACCGCCACCGTGCTGTCGGCCGACGTACCGCTCACCCGCCAGGCCGTGGTGAAGCACCTGCAGGCGCTGGAAGCGGTGGGCATGGTGGTGCCCGAACGCGTGGGACGCGAAGTGCGCTACCGGGCCCAGCCCGAACCGTTGGCGGCCGCCGTGGGCTGGCTGCTCGACGCCGGCGCCTCGTGGGACCGGCGCATCGACCGGCTGCGCGGCGGCGCCCGGTCGCGTTCCCGGGACGCGGCGGCCGCGCACTAGCTTCCGCCGCATGGACTTCCAGCTGCCGGCCGACGACGACCCGCGCCGCCTGGCCGTCCGCGGCTGGCTGGCCGAGCACCCGAACCCCACCGGTCGCGAGCTCGCCGAAGCCGGCTACGTCGCGCCGCACTGGCCGGCACCCTGGGGGCTGAGCGCCGACCCCATCCACCAGCTGATCATCGACGACGAGCTGGCCCGGGCGAAGGTGCAGCTGCCGATGAACCCCATGGGCACCGGCTGGGGCGGCCCCACCATCCTGGTGGGCGGCACGCAGGCGCAGAAGGACCGCTACCTGTGGCCCATGCTCGCCGGCGAAGAGTTCTGGTGCCAGCTGTTCAGCGAACCGGGCGCCGGCAGCGACCTGGCCAACCTGAGCGCCCGCGCCGTGCTGGACGGCGACGAGTTCGTGGTGAACGGCCAGAAGGTGTGGACCACCTCGGCCGAGCACAGCGACTTCGGCATCCTCATCGCCCGCACCGACCCCGACGTGCCCAAGCACAAGGGCATCAGCTACTTCATCTGCCCGATGGACCTTCCGGGCATCGAGGTGCGCACCATCACCGAGATCACCGGCGGCCACCACTTCTGCGAGGTGTTCTTCACCGACGTGCGCATCCCGGCGGCGAACCTGGTGGGCGAGCTGCACGACGGCTGGCGGCTGGCGAAGGTGACGCTGGGCAACGAGCGCGTCTCGTTGAGCACCGGGGGAGTGCTGTGGGGCAACGGTCCCACCGGGTTGGAGCTCATCGACCAGCTGCGTGCGAACGGACCGCTCGACGACCCGCTGCTGCGCCAGGACGCGGCGCGGGTGTACACCGAGCACGTCATCCTCGACCTCATCCGTATGCGCATGCTCACCGCGGCGCTCAAGCGCCAGGAACCCGGCCCCGAGGCCAGCATCCGCAAGCTGCTCGCCGACGAGCACGGTCAGCACGTCATGTCGCTGGCCCGCGCCGTCATCGGTGCCGATGCGATGCTCACGGCCACCGGCCCCGACGGGTACGACCCCGAGCGCGATGGTCGGGTGCTCACCGAGCAGGGCGCGGCCGACCCGTTGTGGCACCCCAGCTGGTTCCACGGGTTCATGTTCAGCCAGGCGCTCACCATCGGCGGCGGCACGTTCGCCGTGCAGCGCAACATCATCGGCGAGCGGGTGTTGGGCCTGCCCCGAGAAGGTGACGCCACGCTGGGCATGAGCTGGGCCGAGGCACAACGGATGGGGAGCAGCAGATGACGAACACCACCACGGGGACGACCGCCGACTGGTTGGCACGGGCCGATCGCGCCGCGGCGGTGGCGGCCGCGCACGGTGCCGAGGGCGACCAGCTGCGCCGCCTGCCGGTAGTGGTGGTCGACGCATTGAAGGACGAGGGCGTGCTGCGCATGTGCGTGCCCGAGGCCTACGGCGGGCCGCAGGTGGACCCGCCCACCATGCTGCGCGTCATCGAGCGCGTCGCCCAGGCCGATGGCGCCGCCGGCTGGTGCGTCATGATCGCCAGCACCACCTCGTTGCTCAGCCACTACGTCGATCCGGCACGAGCACGCGAGATCTGGGGCGACCCGCGCCACGTCACCGGTGGCGTGTTCGCCCGCAACGGCGTGGCCACGAAGGTGGACGGCGGCTACCGGGTGACCGGCCGCTGGTTGTGGGGCAGCGGCACGCAGCACTGCGACTGGATCACCGGTGGCGCGGCCGGCGATGGCTACAGCGGCTCGATGTGGTTCACGCCCGACCAGGTGACGTTCCACGACACGTGGCACACCTCGGGCCTGCGCGGCACCGGCTCGCTGGAGTACAGCGTCGACGACGCCTTCGTGCCCGACGACCTGGCCAGCCAGCCGCAGGTGACCGGCCCGCTGGTGGACTCACCGCTCGGCGCATTCCCCGACATGACGCTGCTGGCCGTCGGCGTGGCCGCCGCCGGGCTGGGCATCGGCCGCCACGCGCTCGACGCCATCGTCGAGCTGGGCACCGAGAAGCGCCCGCAGTTCAGTTCGCGCACCATCAGCCAGTCGGGCGTGGCCCAGGCCGACCTGGCCCGCGCCGAGGCCGGGCTGCGTTCGGCCCGGGCCTTCCTGCTCGACGAGGTGTCGCAGGCATGGGAGACCGCGGTCGCCGGCGGCAAGGTCGACGTGGCGGCCCGTGGCCGCATGCGTCTGGCCGGTGCCCACGCGGCCGAGGCAGCGGTGCGTGCCGCCGACGCGGCCTACACGCTGGGCGGTGGCACGTCCATCTTCGAGCACAGCCCGCTGCAACGCTGCCTGCGCGACGCACATGTCGTCACGCAACACATCATGGTGGCGCCCCGCCTGTACGAGACCCTGGGCAAGCTGCACTTCGGCATCGACATCGACGCCTCGATGATCTGACTACGGTGCCGCACATGCAGGCCTTCCGGTTCGAGCACCAGGGCGACGTCCTGGTCGTCACCCTGCAGCACCCCACCTCGCCCATGAACGCGGTCGACGAGTTGCTGCACCACGAGTTCGGCGAGCTGTTCGGGCAGTTGCGCCGCGACCCGCAGCGCCGGGCCATCGTCCTCACGGCCGAGGGCCGCGCGTTCAGTGCCGGTGGCGACTTCGGGTGGTTCCCGTCGCTGCGCGACACGGCGGTGCTCGACAGCCTGCGCCGCGCCGCCAAGCAGATGATCTGGGACTTGCTCGACATCGAGGTGCCCATCGTGTGCGGTCTGAACGGCGCCGCGGCAGGGCTGGGAGCGTCGATCGCACTGCTGTGCGACCTGATGGTCATGAGCGAGCGCGCCGTGGTGCTGGACCCGCACGTGAACGTGGGCCTGGTGGCCGGCGACGGCGGCGCGGTCATCTGGCCGGCGCTGCTGGGCCCCACCGTCGCCAAGCGCCACCTGCTGCTGGGCGACCCGCTGAACGCCGACGACGCGCTGCGGCTTGGCGTGGCCACCGAGGTGTGCCCGCCCGAGCAGGTGCGCGAACGGGCGCTGGCCTGGGCGCAGCGTCTGGCCGCGCAGCCGCCGCTGGCGGTGAAGGGCACCAAGCTGGCGGTCAACGCCGGCTTGAAGCAGGCGTTGCTGACCAGCTTCGACCTGTCGACCGCACTCGAGATCCCGTGCTTCCTGTCGCACGACCACGCCGAGGCCATCGACGCGCTGCGCGACGGCCGCACACCCACCTTCGAAGGGAGATGACCATGGACGCCCTGCAGGCGATCATGACCACCCGCGCCATCCGGCGCTTCACGACCGACCCGGTGAGCGATGCCGACATCGAGACCTGCCTGCGCGCCGCGCAGCAGGCGCCGAGCGGCGGCAACGTGCAGCCGCAGCAGTACGTGGTGCTCACCGATCCCGAGGTGAAGGCGACCGTGGGGGCCATCTACCAGCGCGCCTACCACCGCTACGAGGCCGCACTGCCCGAGCCCACCGAGTTCGAGGACGAGGACAAGGCGGCAGCCTGGCGGCGCACTCGCGATGCGAGCCGCCATCTGGCCGACCACCTGGGCGACGTGCCGGTGCTGGTGCTGTTCCTGCAGCCGATCATCCCGTGGGGCGCCGACGACGCCGATGGCCACATGGACATCGGCCGCCTCGACGCCAGCGTCTACCCGGCCGTGCAGAACTTCTGCCTGGCCGCCCGGTCGCTGGGCCTGGGCACTGCGCTCACCACGGTCATCCGCGTGTACTCCGACGAGGTGTTCGCCGCGCTCGGCGTGCCCACCAAGTCGGACGGCCGGCCGCGGTTCGAGATCGCCGCGCTGGTGCCGGTGGGCTACCCGAAGGGCAACTTCGGCATCGCCCCGCGCAAGCCCGCCGCGGCGGTGACGCACTGGAACACGTGGGGCGAGAAGCGCCGCTGACCGACTGCATCGCTCGACCGCAGCGCCCGGCGGCGGGTGTGGTTCGATGAACGGCATGAGCACCACCGCCGATCGCCAGACCTTCGACCTGCTCGACCCGTACCTGTACCAGGACAAGGAGCGCATGCACGCGGCGTTCAGCTGGATGCGCGCCAACGAGCCCGTGTACCGCGACCACCGCAACGGGCTGTGGGGCATCACCCGTCACGCCGACCTGAAGGACGTCGAGCGCCGCAGCTCGGTGTTCGCCAGCGGCCAGGGCTATCGCGCCATCTGGAACCCGGACGAGATCAACATGATCGCCCAGGACGACCCGCGTCACCACCAGCAGCGCCTGCTGGTGCAGGGCGACCTGACCGCTGCCGCAGTGGCGAAGCGCCGCCCCACCATCGAGGCGATGGTCACCGAGCTCATCGACACCGCCGTCGCCAAGCCACAGATGGAAGTGGTCGACGAGTTCAGCGGCCAACTGCCGGCGCGCCTCACCTGCCAGCTGCTCGGCTACCCCGAGAGCATGTGGCGCGAGGTGAAGAGCTGGAGCGAGCGGCTGATGCGCATCGACATGCGTGAGCGCGACGGCCACACGTTCACCGAGTTCATCGACGCCAACATGGAGTTCGTCCAGGCGCTCATGCCCATCGCCCAGGAGCGTGCCGCGTGCCCCGCGCACGACTTCATCAGCACGTGGGTGCACGCCGAGATCGAGGGCGAGCGCCTGCCACCGGCGGCCATCGTGCACGAGGTGGGCCTGTTCATCAGCGGCGGCGCCGAGACCACGCGCACCGCCATCTCGCACGGCCTGCGCGCATTCGTCGACCACCCCGACCAGTGGGAGGCCATGGCGGCCGACCCGTCGCTGGTGCCCGGCGCCGTGGAGGAGGTGCTGCGCTGGGTGACGCCGCTGAACAACATGTTCCGTCGCGCCGTGGCCGACGACGAGGTGGGCGGCCAGCCCATCGCACGCGGCGACCGCATCATCATGCTGTACCCGTCGGCGAACCGCGACGAGTCGGTGTTCACCGATCCGTTCACGTTCGACATCCGCCGCAGCCCGAACCCGCAGATCGCATTCGGCTACGGCACGCACCTGTGCGTGGGCACGAACGTGGCGCGCACCACGCTGGCCGAGGTGTTCACGCAGCTGTCGCAGCGCATCACCGACCTGCGCGTGGTCAGCGAGCCCGACGTCGAGCCGAACATCTTCGCCCGCGCCGTGCGGCGCTTCGAGCTGGCCTACACCGTCCGCTGACCGGTGGCCGTCACGGGCCGAGCCGGTCGAGCTCGACGTCGCACGTCTCGGCAGCGGCACTGACCGCGCGGGCCGCCTCGATCTGCTTCTCCACCGACACCCCTTCGGGGTTCGCTCCCAGCTCGAGGAGCAGCGAGATGCCCAACTCCTGGATGAACGCTCGGCCGATGCACGTCGCCTCGGCGTCGGTGAGCGCGGGGTCGGCGCCGTCGGTGAACGATCGGCCCAGGCCGAGCGCGGTCTCGTCGGAGATCTCGAGGTTGTTCCCGCCGGCCTCCACCCGCTTCAGGTCGGCCGTGACCTCGTCGAGTTGCGCCTGCAGGGCCCCCATCGCGTCGTTCGCCGTGTCCAGGTCCGACTGGCTGGTGTCGAGCTGACTCTGCAGGTCGTCGGCGGTGGACTTCGCATCGGCCAGATCGGCGGCGACCGACGCCTTCGCAGCGTTCGCATCGTCCAGGTCGCCCTTCGTGCTCACCCACAGCACGGCGAACACGACGGCTGCGACCGTTGCCAGCGCGGCCAGGATCCACGGCAGTGTGCCGCCCTTCCGCTTCGGCGCCGGCTCGGCGACGACCACCGACACCGGTGGCAGCGGGGGAGGAGCGGCGAAGGGGTGATCGGCGTGAGGGTGATCGGCGTGGCCGGGGTCGTCCATGCCAGCGGAATGTACATCTCGGCGGACAGGTCAACAAACGCCGTCGGGCACCACTAATCTCGCCCGCCCATGGGGAACATCAACAGCGTTGTCGACATCATCCGAGTGCACGGCGCGGCACTCGCCGACCAGACGTCGCTCATCCAGGGCGACCGCCGGCTCACCTGGGGCGAGCTGTACACGCGCAGCTGCCAGGTGGCGAACCTGCTCGCCGCGAACGGAGTGGGCGCGGAGGACCGAGTCGCCTTCCTCGACAAGAACGGCATCGAGCACTTCGAGGTGTTCTACGGCTGCGCGCTGTTGAATGCGGTGGCGGTCGACGTGAACTGGCGCTTGGCCGCACCCGAGGTGGAGTACATCGTCAACGACGCCCAATCAAAGGTGCTCGTGGTGGGCCCCGACTTCCTGCCCATCCTCGACGCCATCGCCGGCAACCTGCCCACGGTGAACAAGATCCTGGTCATCGACGGCGACGGCCGCTACGCCGACTACGCCGCCGAGGTGGCCGCACAGCCGGCCACCGACCCGGGCGTGCAGCAGACCGCCGCCGACGTGGCGTTCCAGCTGTACTCCAGCGGCACCACCGGTCGCCCCAAGGGCGTGATGCTGACCAACCGCAACTTCTTCGGCCTGCTGCCGCTGGCCCGCGAGATGTGGGAGCTGGACGAGACCAGCGTGAACCTGGCGGCCATGCCGCTGTTCCACATCGGTGGTGGCGGCTGGGCGACGGCCGGCCAGTACGTGGGTGCGGCGACGGTGATCCTCCGCGAGCTCGACCCCGCCGGCCTGGTGCGGATGATCCCCGAGCTGGGCATCACCCACGGGTTCGTCGTGCCCGCGGTGCTGCAGTTCATGCTCATGGTGCCCGGCGTGAACGACGCCGACTTCACCAGCCTGAAGGTGCTCGTCTACGGCGCCTCGCCCATCAGCGAAGAGGTGCTCGCCCAGAGCGTGCTCACGTTCGGCTGCAAGTTCTGGCAGGCCTACGGCCTGACCGAGACCACCGGCGCCGTCGTGAACCTCGCTCCCGACGACCACGACGTCAACGGCCCCAACCGGCACCGCCTGCGCAGCTGCGGCCTGCCCGGCCCCGGCGTGGAGCTGAAGATCGTCGACCCCGACATGGGCACCGAGTGCCCGCAGGGTGAGGTGGGCGAGATCTGGATCCGTGGCCAGCAGGTGATGAAGGGCTACTGGAACATGCCCGAAGAGACCGCGAAGAGCATCGACGGCGATGGCTGGTTCCGCAGCGGCGACGCCGGCTACGTCGACGCCGACGGCTACGTGTACATCCACGACCGGGTGAAGGACATGATCGTCAGTGGTGGCGAGAACGTGTACCCGGCCGAGGTCGAGAACGTGCTGATGAGCCACCCGGCCATCGCCGACGTCGCCGTCATCGGTGTGCCGCACGACCGCTGGGGTGAGACCGCGAAGGCGATGGTGGTGAAGAAGGCCGCCGTCGACGTGACCGAGCAGGAGATCATCGACTTCGCCCGCGAGCGCCTGGCCAAGT
>CBHWEI010000023.1:0-25203 GCA_966112835.1 uncultured Acidimicrobiaceae bacterium | reverse complement strand
GCCATCGCCGCCCCGCTCGGCGACCTCACCGAGAGCATGTTCAAGCGCAACCTCGACGTGAAGGACTTCGGATCCATCGTCAAGGGTCACGGCGGCGTCCTCGACCGCTTCGACGGCTTCCTGTTCACGCTGCCGGCGGTGTACTACCTCACCGAGGTGCTGCACCCCTGGTTCTCGAAGTAGCTGAAGCAGGGCTTCAGGTCCCGCGGTGCAAGGCGTTCGCCCGGCTGCGAGACTGAACACCGCATGAGCGCAGTACGGGTCGCCATTGCCGGCTCCTCCGGGTCCATCGGCACGCAGACGCTCGACGTCGTCCGCGCCACCAACGCACTGGAGGGTGACGGCACGCTGGAAGTCGTCGCGCTCGGCGTCGGTTCGTCGGTCGACGTGCT
Source organism: uncultured Acidimicrobiaceae bacterium (assembly GCA_966112835.1). GTDB lineage: Bacteria > Actinomycetota > Acidimicrobiia > Acidimicrobiales > Ilumatobacteraceae > UBA668. Next base: position 24,811 of record CBHWEI010000023.1, on the reverse strand, counting down.
GGTGCAGCAGGCGCTCGAGTTCCGCCCGAAGGTGGTGGCCGTCGCCGACGCCTCGCGCCGTGCGGAAGTGGCCGCGGCCCTGCCGTTCGCCGAGGTGGTGGCCGACTTCGCCGACCTGGTCGACGTGGCCGACGTGGTGGTGAACGCCGTGGTCGGCTTCGCCGGTCTGGCCGTCACCGTGCGTACCCTGCAGTCGGGCAAGCGCCTCGCGTTGGCCAACAAGGAGAGCCTCATCGCCGCCGGCCCGGTGGTGCAGCCGCTGCGTGCCGTCCCCGGCGCCGAACTGGTGCCGGTCGACAGCGAGCACTGCGCCGTGCACCAGTGCCTGCGCTCGTCGGCGTACAACGACCGCGAGGTGTCGCGCATCGTCCTCACCGCCAGCGGTGGCCCGTTCCGTGGCCGCACCGCCGCCGAACTGGCCGACGTGGGCGTCGAGCAGGCGCTGGCCCACCCCACGTGGAAGATGGGCCCGAAGATCACCATCGACTCGAGCACGCTCATGAACAAGGGACTCGAGGTCATCGAGGCGCACGAGCTGTTCGGCACCTCGTACGACCAGATCGAGGTCGTGGTGCACCCGCAGAGCGTCGTCCACTCGATGGCCGAGTTCACCGACGGCTCCACCATCGCCCAGCTGTCCATGCCCGACATGCGCCTGCCCATCGGCTACGCCCTGGCCTACCCGGCGCGCATCGGCACGCAGTTCGGCCGCATCGACTGGTCCACGCTCGGCCGTCTCGACTTCGAGGCGCCCGACACCACCACCTTCCGCTGCCTGCCGCTGGCCTACGAGGCCGGCCGCATCGGCAGCACCGCACCGGCCTGGCTCAGCGCCGCCAACGAGGTCGCGGTCGACGCCTTCCTGAACGGTCTTCTGCGCTGGTCGCAGATCGCCGAGGTCTGCGACGCCGCGCTCCAGCGATACGAGCCGGGTGCCGATGCAACCGTCAACGACATCGTCGCCGCCGACGCACGCGCCCGCGTGGTGGCACAGGAGGTCCTCCCAGCGTGAACACACGCCTCGACAAGTTCAAGAACGAGATGGCAGCCGGTGGCTCGGTCGTCGAGAACACGCCCGACGAGACGCCGTCGCGGAGGACCGCGGTGCTCGGCATCGGTGCCTGGATCGCCCTGTTCGTGGTCCTCGGCATCATCAGCCCGTGGATGCTGGCGTTCGTCATCGGTGTGCTCGTGTCCATCTTCCTGCACGAGTGCGGCCACTACTGGACCGCCCGCCGCAGCGGCATGAAGGTCACCCAGTTCTTCATGGGCTTCGGCCCGCGCATCTGGAGCTTCCACCGCAACGAGATCGAGTACGGCATCCGTGCCATCCCGCTCGGCGCGTTCGTGCGCATCATCGGCATGAACAACCTCGACGAGGTGCCGCTGGAGGACGAAGGCCGCACCTATCGGCAGGCCAGCTTCCCCAAGCGCATGCTCGTCATCACTGCCGGGTCGATCATGCACATGATCATCGCCATCGTCACCATCGTCGGTGTGTACGCCTTTGCCGGCCGCATCGAGGAGTCCGGGCACGTCACCATCTACTCGGTGTCCGAGAACACGCCGGCCGCGCAGGCCGGGCTGGAGGCGGGCGACCAGGTGGTGTCCATCGACGGCACGGTCATCACGAACTCCGAGCAGTTCCGCACCACGCTTGCCGGCACCGCACCGGGCACCACCGTGGCCATCACGGTGTTGCGCGACGGCCAGCAGGTCACCCAGGACGCCACGCTCACCCAGTCGCCGGCAGCGGCCGAGGGCGAGCAGCGTGGCTTCCTGGGCGTCACCAGCGACTCGCGCGACCGCGTCGACCAGACGCTCGGTCAGGCCATCGTGAAGGGCCCCAAGGACCTCGTGACCGGCGTCGGCCAGGCCACGGTGGGCATCGCCAAGGTGCTCAACCCCGTGAACGTGTTCGGCCACCTCACCGGCTCGAACACCGACGTCACCTCGCGGCCCACCACGCTGGTGGGCGCCACGCGGATGAGCGACGACTTCGGCCACAACGACGGCTGGGCCGGGCTGTTCAGCCTGCTCGCCGCACTGAACGTGTCCGTCGGCGTGTTCAACATGTTCCCGCTGCTGCCCCTCGACGGTGGCCATGCGGCCATCGCCATCTACGAGCGCACCCGCGAGCGCAACGGCCGGCGCTACTTCGCCGACGTCAGCAAGCTCATGCCGGTGGTCACCATCACCGTGGCCCTGCTGGCCTTCATGTTCCTCACCGGTCTGTATCTGGATACGGTGAAGGGTTGATGACCTTCGAGCGTCGAACCACACGCCAGATCCATGTCGGCAAGGTGGCCGTCGGTGGGGGAGCCCCCATCACGGTCCAGTCGATGACCATCACCAAGACGGCCGACGTCGAGGGCACGCTGCAGCAGATCTACGCGCTGGCCGCCGCCGGCTGCGACATCGTGCGCTGCACGTGCAACGAGGCCGAGGCCGCCGAGGGCCTGGCGCAGATCGTGCCCCGGTCGCCCATACCCGTCATCGCCGACATCCATCACCAGTACAAGATGGCGCTGGCGGCCATGGAGGCCGGTGTGCACGGCCTGCGCCTGAACCCCGGCAACATCCGCCGGCCCGAGCACATCAAGGCCGTCGCCAGCGAGGCCAAGGACCGCGGGCTGCCCATCCGCATCGGCGTGAACGGCGGCTCGCTCGACCCGTCGCTGTACGACAAGTACGGCGGCCTCACCGCCGAAGCCATGGTCGAGAGCGCCATGCACGAGATCGCGTTCTTCGAAGAGGTCGACTTCCACGACTACAAGATCAGCGTGAAGGCCAGCAACGTGCCGCTCATGGTCGAGGCCTACCGCCAGCTCAGCGAGGCCACCGACGCACCGCTGCACCTGGGCGTCACCGAGGCCGGCCCGCCGCCGGCCGGCCTGGTGAAGGCCACCGCCGGCATCGCCGCGCTGCTGCTCGAGGGCATCGGCGACACCATCCGCTACAGCCTCACCGCCGACCCGGTCGAGGAGGCCCGTGCCGGACGTCAGCTGCTCGAGGCGCTCGGCCTGCGCGAGCGCAAGAACGTCGACCTCATCGCCTGCCCTTCGTGCGGCCGCGCCGAGGTCGACGTCATCGACGTGGCCAACCGGGCCATGAAGGCCTTCGGCGACCGCAAGCTGCCACTGCAGGTCGCGGTCATGGGCTGCGTCGTGAACGGCCCCGGCGAAGCTCGCGAGGCCGACCTGGGCATCGCCGCCGGCAACAAGCGCGGCCACCTCTTCGTGAAGGGCCGCAACGTCGCGGTCGTGAAGGAGGAGGACATGGTCGAGGCGCTCGTCGAGTGGGCCGAGTTCATCCACGAGCACGGCACCGACGCGGCCATCGCCCGCGCCGACACGGCCCTGGCCGAGCGCGAAGCCGCCAAGGACCGCGGCAAGCTGCTCGACGACAAGGGCCTCGACGCCAACCATTCCACCGAGCGCATCGTCGAGATCCGCAAGACCGTCAGCGGCGGCTGAGCGCCGCTGTCTCGCGCGTCACACGGCGCGGCGGGTGGAAATGGGCCGTCGATCCGGCACGATGTACGGCGGCTACCCGGGTAGGGCGGTGAGCGATCGACCGGCAACGGCGATCAAGCGGTTCGACTCCGCGCTTGGCCACCATTGGATCCGCCGGCCGAATTGCCGGTAACTGCGCTGGTCACCAGCGGTACAGTCCGGCGATGTCGCACCACTCGCCGCTGTTCGAGTTCGACCCGTCGCCGACGGCCGTCATCGACCCCACTCGGTACCGGGCCCCGTTGGGCTTTCCCCGTCACGCCGTGATGTGCTGGCTGGGCGACGTGCTCCGCGCCCGGACCGAGCAGATCGACCCGATCTTCACCGTGCAGTTCGAGCACGGCGACCACCCCATCTGCGTGGTCGAGCATCGCGGCAGCCCGGTCGCGGTGGTGAACCCGGGCGTGGGTGCACCGGCCGCGGTGGCGTCGCTCGAGACCGTCATCGCGCTCGGCGCGACGAGCATCATCGGCTGCGGTGGCGCCGGCATCGTGCGGTCCGGGTTCCCGCTGGGCCACGTCATCGTGCCCACCGGCGCGATCCGCGACGAGGGCACCAGCTACCACTACGCCCCGCCCGATCAGGCGGTGGTCCCGCACCCTCGGGCGCTGGCGGCCATCGACGACGTGCTCACCGCCGCGGGCGTGCCGCACGACCACGGGCTCACGTGGACCACCGACGCACCGTTCCGCGAGACCACCGGCAAGGTGGCTCGCCGTCGTGAGCAGGGGTGCCTCGCGGTGGAGATGGAGGCGTCGGCCATGTTCGCCTGCGCCGCGTTCCGTGGCGCCGTGTACGGGCAGATGCTCTACGCCGGCGACGACGTGAGCGCCGCCGAGTGGGACCACCGCGACTGGAACGCGCAGGTGAGCGTCCGTGAACGCTTGCTGGACCTGGCCCTCGACGCCGTGCTGCGCCTCTGACGCCGCCCTCGTCAGGCTGCGCCGACCACCCACACGGTGGACGGACCGTGGAGCTCGACGCTGCTGCCGGGCTCGAGGTACGCCACCTGCCCACGGCGCAGCGGCCCGCCGTCGCCGTCGGTGCACAGCAGCACCTCGCCGGTGCCGGCCGTGTGGGCGACCACCCGATCGGCAGCCAGGTCCAGGCGGTGCACGGTGAACGGCGCCTCGGGCGTGGGGTACAGGGCGCTGCCGTCGGGCTGGGGCGTGGGACGCACCACCGGGTCGGCCAGCGGTTCGAAGCGCAGCACCCGCAACAACTCGTCGACGTCGACGTGCTTCGGGGTGAGGCCGCCGCGCACCACGTTGTCGCTCGCGCCCATCACCTCCACACCCAGGCCGTGCAGGTAGGCGTGCAGGTTGCCCGGGGTCAGGTGGATGGCCTCGCCCGGCTGCAGGCGAACCCGGTTCAGGAACAGCGTCACGGCCACACTGGGTTCGCCCGGGTACTGGGCCTCGAGTGCCGTCACCAGCGCCGCCTCGGGCGCGTCGTGCGCCGCGCAGGCGGCCACCACCGGCGCGGCGTCGATGGTGCGCCGGTACAGCCCGGCCACCACGGCCTCCAGGCCGTCGGCCGACAGCCGCTCGGCCAGAGCTGGCAGGCCCAGTTCGCGCAGCAGTGCCGCCGTCGCCGCCGGCGGTCGGAACCCACACAGGGCATCGAACGGCGTGAGCGCGCAGAGCACCTCGGGCTTGGCGTACGGGTCGCGGTAGATGCGGTCGGGCGCCGTCAGGGCCATGCCGGCCTCGTTCTCGCGGCGGAAGCCGGCCTGGGCGGTGGCGGCGTCGGGGTGGGTCTGCAGCGACAGCGGCTCTGCCGCGGCCAGGAGCTTCACCAGGTACGGCAGCTCGCCCGCCACGTCGGCCAGCGGCGTGCCGTCGTCGAGCGTCGCCGGGCCGCCGGGATGCGTCCCCACCCACCACTCGGCCCACGGGCGCCCGTCGGCCGCCACACCCAGCACGTCGGGGATGGCGCGCACGTCACCCCAGGCGTAGCGCTGCACCACGCCCCGCACGATGCGCATGGTCAGAACAGCCGCAGTTCGTCGGGCTTCATGCCACGCAGCTCGTCGTAGTCCACTTCCACCACACGGAACCCGCGCGACTCGGCCAGCACTCGGGCCTGCGGCTTCACCACCTGGGCCACGAACACGCCGCGCACCTGCCCCAACGACGAGTCGAGGTGCAGGCGCTCGATGTAGCGGGCGAGCTGTTCGACGCCGTCGATCTCGCCGCGGCGCTTCACCTCGATGGCCACCACCTGGCCGCCCTCGTCGCGGCACACCAGGTCGATGGGGCCGATGGCGGTGGGGTACTCGCGGCGCACCAGCGTGAGGCCCTGCTCGATGGCGTGCGGCGACGCGGCCAGCAGCTCCTGCAGATGCGCCTCGACGCCGTCCTTCTGCAGGCCGGGGTCGTCGCCGAACTCGTGAGCGGTCTCGGTGAGCACCTCCAGAAGGGTGATCACCAGTTCCTCGCCCTTCGGGTTCGTCACCGTCCAGTGGTCACCGTGGTCCACCAGCGTGTTCGGGGCGTTCATCCAGTTCAGCGGCTTGTAGGCACCGCCGTCGGAGTGGATGGCCACGCAGCCGTCGGCCTTCACCATGATGAGCCGCACCGCCTCGGGCAGGTGGGCATTGAGCCGACCTCGGTAGTCGACGGTGCAACGGGCAACGACAAGACGCACGGGGATCGAATGTAGCCAGTGGCCTCAGCGGCCGACGTGATCTCGCATGCGCTTCTGGATGAGCTCGCGCCGGGCCTGCAGTTCGCGGTAGGTGAGGCGCTCGGTGCTGGAGTCGACGCCGAAGCCCGCCTTGACGCCCTCCATGTCGATCTCGACCGTGGTGTGATCGATGCCCAACTCGCGGCCGATGCGTTCGCCGTGGCGTTCGGCGAACATGAGCGAGATCTTGGCGATCTCGCCGAGCAGGTCCAGGTCGGGCGCCAGACGGGCCATGGCGCCGTCGAGGAACACCATGTTCTTCACGTACAGCATGAGCTCCTTGGGCAGGCGGGCGCCGTAGCCCAGCAGGCCCTTCACCACTCGCTGCACCTCGGCCACCAGTTCCTCGCCGGTGAGCGTGGTGGGGTCGATGCGCTGTTCGTCCAGGCGCAGGTCGCGGATGACCGCGTCGAGGTCGGTGTCGGGCGGCACCGCACCCAGGTCGCGCATTGCCGCCATCTGACCCTTCAGGTCGTTCGTGGTGGCGCCCAGCATGAGCCGCAGGAACGCCAGGCGGCGCTCGCCGGTGAGCCGGCCGACGATGCCGAAGTCGAGCAGGGCCGTGCGGCCGTCGGGCAGCACGAACAGGTTGCCGCCGTGCAGGTCGCCGTGGAACACGCCGTAGACCATGGCGCCCTCCATGAGGGCGATCATCGCCGTGCGGACCACTTCCTCGGTGTCGATGCCGGCGTCCTTCATGCCCGCCACGTCGTCGAAGTTGAACCCGCTCAGCCGCTGCATCACCAGCACGCGCCGGGTGACCAGCGACGGGTGCGGCCGGGGCACCACGTAGCCGTGGTTGCCCAGCTCGTGCAGCATGGCGGCCACGTCGACCATGTTCGCCGCCTCCATGCGGAAGTCGAGCTCCTCCACGATGGTCTCGGCGAACAGTTCGACCAGCGCCGGTGGGTTGGCCAGCGAGGCGATGGGGATGCGGCCGACCAGGAACGGGGCGAGCCAGGCCATGACGCGCAGGTCGTTGCGGACGAACTTGGCCACGGTGGGCCGTTGCACCTTCACCACGACCTCCTCGCCGGTGCGCAGCGTGGCCGCATGCACCTGGGCGATGCTGGCGGCGGCCAGCGGGGCGGGATCGAACGACGCGAACAGGTCCTCCATGCGACAGCCCAGGTCGGCCTCGACCACCTGGCGCACCACCGAGAACGGCTCGGCCGGCACCTGGTCGCGGCACTTCTTGAACTCGCCGACCAGCTCGGCGGGGAACAGGCCCTCGCCGCTGGAGATGATCTGGCCGAGCTTGATGTAGGTCGGGCCCAGTTGCTCGGCGGCCTCACGCAGGCGCTTGGAGATCTCGGCCCGGCTGGCTTCGGGGGTGGTGTACCTGCCGCGGCGCTTGGCGATCATCCACGGACCGACCGCCATGCCCAGCGTGCGCACCACGCGCAGCACCCGACGGCCGGGCGGCACCTTCGACGGCTTGGTCAGCCCGGGCACCTCGGCCTGGGCCGCGGCGCGGAGGTCGGCGGCCACCGGCATCCAGCGGATGTGGTCGCGATGGAGGGTCCACGGGCCCTCCTCGGTGAAGGCCGCCCATTTCCGGTCGTCGAGCGTCGTCATGATCCCTCCATGATCGCAGCCAACCACCCCACCTTCCACGCGTGCCCCCCGTCACGCAGCACTCAAGTTCGGGAGAAGGGGTCCCAGGCGGGGGGAGCGGTGCGCAGGTGGGCGCGGACCTCGTCGAGGAAGGTGGGCAGGGTGAGCACGGTGCCGTGCTTGGGGCGCAGCACGGGGGTGAGGGCGTCGGGTGCATCGGCCCGCCAGGTGGCGCGGCCCTCCACTTCGTCCAGGCGCGCGGCCAGGGGGCGCAGGTCGGGGCGTGGGGCCAATGGTCGCGAGGTGTACATCACCCACGTCTCGTAGCGGCACTCCAGGCGGTGCTCGCCACCGTGCGACACGACGATGCGCATGCACGAGGTGCGGTTCGGCAGCGCTGCCGGGTGCAGCGCCGACCTGTGGCCCATGGTGAACCGGGTGGCGGCGCGTTCGGCCCAGTCGTCGGGCACCTCGCACACCGCCAGGTCCAGGTCCGGATCCTCCACCAGCCGCACCGTGCCGTTGTCGAGCGCGTCGAGGCTGTCGGTGAGGTGAGCGTCCTCGTCCTCCCACAGGGCCCGCAGCCGATCCGGGTGGTCGAGCATCTCGGCGAAGCGGGGGAGCAGCTCCAGATACAGCGCGGCGCACTGGTCGGGGTACTCGCCCTGGAACACAGCCGGGCCCAGCGGCGACCGCTCGGGGTCGTCGTGCGCGGCGATGGCCATCGCGAGGCGCATCGCGTCGCGGTCCTGGAACGTGGCGAAGTCGCCGGCCGATGCGACGTCGACGATGCGACGGTGGCGGGCACGCGCGTCGTCGGGGTGCAGCAGGACGAACGCGCTCGCCAGGCCGTCCTGGTCGAAGTGGTTGTTCGACACGGCCTCGATGCCGTCGAACAACTCGGGCCGTTCGATCGCCCGGAACGCGATCTGCGCCGACAGGTCGTCGAGCAGATGGTCGGGAGTGGGACTGCCCGGCCAGTGCGACAGCGTCAGCCGGGTGGACGCCGTGGGCGACCCGTCGACGACGACGTTCGGCGTGTCGCCGAGCAGGTGATAGGGGACGAAACGCATCGCCACGGCACCGACCATACGACGAACCGCGCCTGGTCCCGGTTCATGGCTAACATCCGGCCACCACACGACGTCTGGGGGGACATCATGGGTGATCGTTACTACGTCACGGACTCCGATCTGTCGGAGCGCTTTCCGATCTACACGCGCGCCAACGTGGGGGAGGTGTTCCCCGACCCGGTGACGCCGCTCACCAGCGACACCGCGTTGTTCGACGCCGAGATCGGCTGGCGCGACGCGTGGATCCGCATGGGCGCGTTCGAGGCCGACGAATTCCCGGAGGGCATCTTCTGCCAGCTCGGCGTGCAGGGCGGGTACTGCTACCTGAACGCCTCGCTCATCCGCCTGTTCGGCGAGCGTGCGCCCGGCCTCAGCTGGCAGGCCATGGACGAGCAGTTCTTCGGCGCTCAGCCCGGCATCCCGCCCTACGAGGAGATGCCGGGCGACGTGCGGCCCGACCTGTCCGAGAAGATCGGCGCAACGTTCGGGTGGGTGTTCGGGCAGCAGTCGCTGAGCGACCTCACCGAGCTCACCGAGGACCGGCGGATGACGAAGGAGCTGCGCGACAACCGCCCCGACTTCTCCACCATGAGCCTCGACGAGCTGTGGCAGCGGTACCTGGGCCTGGTGCCCATCCACCGCACGCTGTTCGCGCACCACCTGTTCACCACCTACATGGCCACGGTGCCGGTGGGTGTCATCAGCGGCGTGGCCACCGCGGTGGGTCGCCCAGATCTGATCATGCCCATCATCGCCGGCATCGGTGAGGTCGACTCGGCCGAGCCCAGCCACGCCATGTGGGCCCTGTCGCGGCTCGACCCCGACTGGCAGCAGTTCGCCGACGGCTTCGCTGCGTTCCTGTACGAGTACGGCAGCCGCGGCCCGAACGAATGGGAGTCGCGCTCGCCCAGCTGGGAGACCCGCCCGGCACTTGCGCTCGCGGCCATCGACCGCATGCGCCAGGCGCCCGATTCCGCCGACCCGGCCGGACACCACGCCGAGCGTGCCGCCGAGCGCGAGGAAGCGTCGGCCACCCTGCTCGCCATGGTGGAGGGCGACGCCGCCACCCACGGGCAGCTCGCCGCGGCCATCGGCTGCTCGAAGGCGTGGCTGCCCGGCCGTGAGCGCACCAAGACCAACAACATCCGCCTCATCCACGAGATGCGCATGACCATGCGCGAAGTGGGCCGGCGTATGGTCGAGGCCGGCGGCTTCGACGAGATCGAGGACTTCGGCTTCGTGCGCAAGGACGAGATGGCCACCCTGTTCGCCGACCCGCCGGCCATGCTCGCCACCGTGCGCGAGCGCCGCGCCGAGTACGACCGGCTGGCCCAGCTCGAGCCGCCGTTCGTGTTCGTCGGCCGCACCGACGGCCCCGACACCTGGCCCCGCCGCGACGCCGCGGCCGCCAACGTGCTGGGCGCCGACGACGTGCTCGCCGGCATGCCGGGCTGCCCGGGCCAGGCCGAGGGCATCGCCCGTGTGGTGCTCGACAGCAACGACCCGTTCGCGCTCGAGCCGGGCGACATCCTGGTCGCACCCATCACCGACCCGTCGTGGACGCCGCTGTTCGTGCCGGCTGCCGGTGTGGTGGTCGACGTGGGCGCGCCGCTCAGCCACGCCATCATCGTCAGCCGCGAGCTGGGCATCCCGTGCGTCATCAGTGCCACGGGCGCGACGCGGCGCATCCCGAACGGGGCGCGCATCCGCGTCGACGGCAGCACGGGCGCGGTCACGGTTCTCGAACTGCCGTAGCGGGCGGATACGGTCGCATCGATGACCGCCGTCGCCACCCCCGCCGCCAGCAGCAGCAACGATCTGGTGAGCGTGTTCGGCAAGCAGATGGCGTACAAGTGGATCGTCGCCATCGTCTACGTGTCGGCGCTGTTCCTCGACATCCTCGACACCACCATCGTCAACGTCGCCCTGTTCTCGATGGGGCGCGAGTTCCAGACCGACGCCATCGAATGGGTGGTGCTCGGCTACACGCTCAGCCTCGCCGTGTGGATCCCCACCAGCGGCTGGTTGGGCGATCGCTTCGGCACCAAGCGCACCTTCCTGTTCGCACTGGCGGCGTTCACCGCCGGCTCGCTGGCGTGCGGCTTCGCCCAGAGCATCGGCCAACTCATCTTCTTCCGCGTGCTGCAGGGCGTGGGTGGCGGCATGCTCACGCCGGTCGGCATCGCCATGCTGTTCCGGGCGTTCCCGCCCGCCGAGCGGGCCAAGGCGTCGACGGTGGTCATGATCCCCACGCTCGTGGCCCCGGCCATGGGTCCCGTCCTGGGCGGCCTCATCACCACCAACTTCCACTGGCGGTGGATCTTCTGGGTGAACGTGCCCATCGCCATGGTGGCGCTGTGGTTCGGGTGGCGTTTCCTCCGCGAGCACAAGGAACCTTCGGCTCGTGGGTTCGACGTGTGGGGCTTCATCCTGTCGGGTGCCTCGCTGGCGCTGGTGGTGTACGCGCTCAGCGAGGGGCCGCGTGCCGGCTGGACGTCGAACATCGTGCTCGTCACCGCGGCCATCGGCCTGGTGTGCACCATCCTCACCGTGGTGGTCGAGCTGCGGGTGGCCAACCCCATGCTCGACCTGCGCCTGCTGGGCAACCGCATGTTCCGCCAGTGCAACACGGTGGGCTTCTTCTCCATCGCCAGCTTCCTGGGTGTCACGTTCGTGATGCCCATCTACCTGCAGAACCTGCGAGGCATGTCGGCGCTGGCCAGCGGCCTCACCACGTTCCCGCAGGCGTTCGGCGTGATGGCCTCGTCGCTCATCGCCGGCCGGGTGTACGCCACCGTGGGCCCGCGGCGGCTCATGTCGGGCGGCTTCTTCGCCGCCGCCATGGCCATCTCGCTGTACACGTTCCTCGAGATCGACACGAACCTGTGGCTCATCCGTGGCCTCATGATGCTGCGCGGCCTGTGCATGGGCTTCGCGTTCGTGCCCATGCAGGCCGCCAGCTACGCCACCATCCCGCCGGCGCAGAACGGCCGGGCGTCGTCGCTGTTCAGCACGCAGCGGCAGGTGGGTGTGTCGTTCGGCGTGGCCGTGCTGGCCTCGGTGCTCGCCTCGTACGGCGCGCTCGACCCGCGGCTGTCGCCCGATGCCATCGACCACGCCCTCACCGGTGTGCACGTCGCGTTCGGCATCGCCATCGGCTTCGCACTCATCGCTGCGTTCTTCGCCCTGTTCATCCGCGACGAGGACGCCAAGGCCACCATGGTCGCCCGCACCCGCGAACCGAAGCCGTCACCGGCGCCCGCGCCGGCCTGACTGGCTGGAACCCGCTCGAGGGCGACGGACGCTCCGCGTTGCCGTGTCGGGGCGGATCAGGTCGACGCCGCCCCTCAGGAAGTCGATGCAGGTCAGCCGAGCAGGCCGGTGGAGCCGTGTGCGTGGTCGCACAGGCGCTCTTCGCCCGGCTTGATCTGCCCGGCACCCACACCCTCCAGCGCGGCGAACGGGCCGCACGGGTGGGACGTGATCCAGACGTGGATCATCGGCGCCGGCCGGAACTTCACGAGCGGTGCGTTGCACGTGCCACCCGAACTGATGACACCGGCCACGCGGGGCGCCACCGGGTCGTTGGTGAAGCACAGGTTGTCGTGGATGTGCCACTGCATGAGGGCGCCACCGATGTTCGGCACGTCCTCCAGCTTCACCGTGTCGGGCAGCATGTACATCGCGCTGACGAGCTTCTTCGAGCCGTCGGGCTGCGGTTGGTACACCAGGCTCTCGGGATGATCCGGGTCCAGGATGACGTCGTCGTTGATCCAGTCCCAGTTGATGTAGTGCTCGGCACCGGTGATGCCGTCGCCGATGCTGTGGAAGCCGGCGGCCTCGGCCACCTTGTAGTCGCTCCACTGCGGCAGACGCACCAGGGTGACGGCCACCAGGTTCTCGGCGGCGGCCTGCTGCTCGAGCGTGACGCCGGGCGTGCCCGACAGGTCGATGGGCTTGGTGGGGTCGTACGGCTTGGCCGTGGTGGTGCCCGGGTCGGAGCCGGTGTGACTGTGGCCGGCCGCCTGGCACTTGTCGGTGCGCTCGCTCTCGGACACCGACGCCTGGCCGGCGCCCACGCCCTCGAGCGCAGCGAAGGGGCCGCACTCGTTCGGGGTGATCCACACGTGGACCATCGGGTTCGCGCCGCCGGTGTTCACGCCGCGGGCGCACTTGCCGTTCGCATCGGTGAGGCCCACGACCGTGGCCTTGCCGTTCACACGGTCCCAGCACAGGTTGCCGTGGTTGTGCCACGTCATGAGCGGGCCCGCCCAGTTGGTCAGCGTGGCGTCGTCGGTGGGTCGGGCGCTGGCGATGAACATCGCCCCGGCCAGGGTCTTCTGGCTGCCCTTCACCGTGTAGACGAGCGACTCGGGCGCCTTCGGGTCGAGCATGTCGTCGTCCTGGATGAGCGACTGCTTGATGAAGTGCTCGCTGCCCGTGCCGGCGTCGCCGATGCTGACGTAGCCGTCGGCCTCGGCCGCGGCAGTGGTGGACCACTTCGGCAGGTCCTTCAGCGTCTCGTCGATGAGCTGCTGGGCACGGGCCTGCTGTTCGGCCGTCACGCCGGGGACGCCCGACAGGTCGATGCCGACCGCCGGGTCCCACGGGCGGGGCCACGCGCCGAGGGTGGGGTCGACCGTCGTGTCGTGCGTGTGCGGCTGGCTCTCGTCGACGGTGGTGCCCGTGCCGTCTCCGTTGGTGGTGTCGTGGCTGTGGGGTTGGCTCTCGTCGGTCGCGCCGTCGGCCGAGCCGTCGGCACCTGCCGCCACCGAGTGGTCGTGCGCGGCCTCGTCGTGCGAGTGCACGTGCGTGCCACCGGTCCACATGGCCGGCACGGCGAGCGCGGCCACCAACAGCGCGGGCACGGCCAGGCGGACGGGCGCGGCCTCGCGCTTGCCCACCAGCAGCGCGCCGAGCGCGCAACCCGCGGCGATGGCGCCGAGGCCGGCGCACACGGTGTCGGCGAACTGGGCGGCTTCACGGTTCTGCAGGCCGTCGATCCACGACACGCCCCACAGGCGGGTGGCCAGCCAGCCGATGACGGCGGCGCCGTTCACGGCGACCACGCCGACGGCAGCGAGTCGGGTGGGGCGCACCAGCGCCCACAGGCCCACGCCCAACTGGGCGACGGTGAGGACCACGAACAGGCGGGCCAGGTCGGGGTGCTCGGCGTGGATGCCGGTGGCGGCGCCGTGCACGGCGCCGGCACCGAGCGAGGCCAGCGCGGCCACGGCCAGGCCGGGGAAACGCTCGACGGCCGGAGGGCGCGCCGGGGCGGGCGGCGCCACGGGCGCGTCGGCAGGGATGTTGGAATCGGGCTCCATGCCGGAAGTGTAAGGCATGCTTGTCAGTCGAAGCGTGGCGGGCGGCGATCTCGCAACGCGGCGACGCCCTCCCGGTACTCGGCCGTGGTCATCGCCTGCTCCAGCAGGGTCTGGGCCTGCTGGATGGCGGCGGCAGGCGAGTGGTGCAGCAGGTCGGCGTACAGCTGCTGCTTGGTGGTGGCCAGGGCCGCCGGGCCCACACCCGTGGCCAGGTGCAGCGCGTACGCCTGTGCGGCCGCGAGTGCCGCCGCTCCGTCGGGCAACACCTCGTTCCACAGCCCCCATTCGGCCGTCTCGGCAGCGGTGACCACGCGGCCCGACAGCAGCAGGTCGGCAGCTCGGGTGACGCCCACCAGGCGGGGCAGCTGCCAGCTCATGCCGTACTCGGCGGGCAGGCCCAGCTTCGGTGCGGCGGTGGTGAGCTTCGCCGGGGCGGCGCCGAAGCGCAGATCGCAGAACAACGCCAGCGCCAGGCCCACACCGGCCGCGGCACCGTTCACCGCGGCGACGATGGGGAAACGCATCGCGAACTGGAACGCGAAGTCGGCGTCGAACTCGGGTCGCACGCCATAGCCGGGCCGGGCGATCTCTGCCGACAGGCCGGGGTCGTAGCCGCCGCGCTCGGCGTGACCCGCGAGGGCCTCGCTGTCGCCGCCCACGCAGAACGCCGGGGGAGTGCCGGTGACGACCACGGCGCGCACCTCGGGCATCGCGTCGAGCGTCGCCAGCACGTGGCGGTACTCGGTGTGCATTCGCCCGGTCCACGCGTTGTGCCGGTGCGGCCGGTGCAGCCACACCGTGGCCACGTGCCCGTCCACCTCGTAGCGCACCGCGTTCAGTTCCACGGCGCGGAACCTATCGCCTGCCGGGTCGGCCGTTCGGATCGCCCCACAGTGCTTCCAGCACCGGGCCGGCCAGCTCCTTGCGGCACACCAGGAAGTCGGGCAGCCAGGCGTCGCGCTGGTTGTAGACCAGGGGCGAGCCGTCGACGCGGCTGACGTGCAGCCCGGCGGCCTCGGCCACCGCGGCGGGCGCGGCGCTGTCCCACTGGTACATGCCGCCGTCGTGCACGTAGATGTCGGCCTCGCCCACCACCACGGCCATGGCCTTCGCCCCGGCCGAACCGAGGCGGGTGTGGTCGGCGCCCAGCGTGTTGGCCACGATGACGGCCGCCGGTGGGTTGCGGTTGCGGCTGGTGATGATCATCGGCCGCTCGCGCTGCTGCGGCGGCAGCACCGGCGCGGGGTGAGTGGAGAACACCAGGTCGAGTGCCGGCAGGCTGACGGCGCCGGCACCGAACGCGCCGTGCTCCCACAGCGCCACGTGCACGGCCCAGTCGTGGCGGCCGCGTTCGCCGTACTCGTTGGTGCCGTCGAGCGGGTCGACGATCCACACCCTGTCGGCCCCGAAGCGACGCGGGTCCTCCACGCCCTCCTCCGACAGCACGGCATCGTCGGGTCGTGCCCGGCGCAGTTCGTCGAGCAGGAAGCGGTGGCTGGCCAGGTCGCCGTTGTCCATCACCTGCCACGCGGGTGCGCCGCGAGCCACCATGTCGGCGCGGAGGTCCACGAGCAGCCGCCCGGCCTCGACGGCCAGGCGCGTGGCGAGCTCGGCGTCGGGCTCGCTCATCGTTGGGCGACGCGCATGGCCTCGCGGACCAGCGCGCGCACCTTGTCCTCGGGCGCTCCGGCGGCGACGAGTTCGTTCACCTGTTGCTCCAACTGCTCGGCCCGGGCCTCGTCGAACGCCTCGATGCGTTCCTTCGGGGTGACCGCACCGTAGGTGAGCAGGGCGATGGCGGCGAACACGATGGCCAGGCCGATGGACAGCACGAACCCGGCGTTGTTGCCGGCCACGGAGCTGATGATGAGCCCGGCGATGCCCGCGACGAAGACCGTCGCGCACACTCGGGGGATCCAGCGCCGTGCCATGCGGGTCAGCGTGCCAGCGGCTTGTACTTGATGCGGTGCGGCTGATCGGCCGAGGCGCCCAGTTCCTTGTGACGCCAGGCCTCGTACTCGCTGAAGTTGCCCTCGAACCAGCGCACCTGGCTGTCGCCCTCGAACGCCAGCACGTGCGTGGCGATGCGGTCGAGGAACCAACGGTCGTGGCTGATGACCACGGCGCAGCCGGGGAAGTTGTCGAGCGCGGTCTCGAGGGCGCGCAGCGTGTCGACGTCGAGGTCGTTGGTGGGCTCGTCGAGCAGCAGCACGTTGCCGCCCTCCTTCAACAGCTTCGCCAGGTGCACGCGGTTGCGTTCGCCACCGCTCAGGTCGCCGACCCGCTTCTGCTGGTCGCTGCCCTTGAAGTTGAAGCTGGCGCAATAGGCGCGGCCATGGATCTCGCGGCCACCCACCTTCATGTGCTCGACGCCACCGGTGATCTCCTCGAACACCGAGGCGTCGGGGTTCAACGTGTCGCGGCTCTGGTCGACGTAGGCGAACTGCACCGTGTCGCCGACGGTGATGGTGCCGCCGTCGGGCTGCTCCTGGCCGGTGAGCATCTTGAACAGCGTGGTCTTGCCGGCGCCGTTCGGACCGATGATGCCGACGATGCCGGCGCGGGGGAGCGTGAACGACAGGTCGTCGACCAGCAACCGGTCGCCGAAGCCCTTGCTGAGGTGCTCGACCTCGATGACCGTGTTGCCCAGGCGCTTGCCGACCGGGATGGTGATCTCCAACTTGTCGGGTCCGCGCTCGGCCGCCTCGGCCTCCTGCTGCAGCTTGTCGTACGCCGACAGTCGGGCCTTGCCCTTGGCCTGGCGGGCCTTCGGCGACATGCGCACCCATTCGAGCTCGCGCTGCAGGGTGCGCTGGCGGGCCTCGTTGCTCTTCTCCTCGCGGGCGAGGCGCTCCTGCTTCTGCTCGAGCCAGCTGGAGTAGTTGCCCTCGAACGGGATGCCGCGGCCGCGGTCCAGTTCCAGGATCCACTTGGCGACGTTGTCGAGGAAGTAGCGGTCGTGGGTGATGGCCACGACGGTGCCGCTGTACTCCTGCAGGAAGCGCTCCAGCCAGTCGACGCTCTCGGCGTCGAGGTGGTTGGTGGGCTCGTCGAGCAGCAGCAGGTCGGGGTGGCTCAGCAGCAGGCGGCACAGGGCCACGCGGCGGCGCTCACCGCCCGACAGCGTGGTGACGTCGGCGTCGTCGGGCGGGCAGCGCAGCGCGTCCATTGCGATCTCGACGTTGCGCTCCAGGCTCCACGCGTCGGCCGCGGCGATCTTGTCCTCCAGGTCGGCCTGCAGCGCGCCCACCTTCTCGTAGTCGGCATCGGGGTCGGCCCACATGCCCATGACCTCGTTGTACCGGTCGATGAGGCCCTGGACGGCGGCGACGCCGTCCATGACGTTGCCCTTCACGTCCTTCGTCGGGTCGAGCTGCGGCTCCTGGGCCAGGTAGCCGACGCTGAAGCCGGGGGTGAGGCGGGCTTCGCCCGAGTACCCGTCGTCGAGGCCGGCCATGATCTTCAGCAGTGAGCTCTTGCCGGCGCCGTTGCTGCCCAGGACGCCGATCTTGGCCCCCGGGTAGAACGACAACGAGATGTTCTCCAGCACCGTGCGATCGGGCGGGTAGAAGCGGGCGAGCTTGTAACAGGTGTAGATGAATTCGTGCGCCATGTGAGGACGCAGGCTAACCGGCCCGGCGTTCGAGGACATTTCCGCAATCCCGGTCGTGGTGGTGTTATGTTCGCAACCGAACGTTTTTCACAAGGAGGGGGTACGGAAAGTGCTCGCAGAATACACAGGGTTTTTCAGTCGAGTCAGTCTGGGCCAGTTCGGCTTCCGGTGGCTCCACATCCTCGCCGGCATCATGTGGATCGGCCTGCTGTACTACTTCAACTTCGTGCAGGTGCCTGCGTTCGCTGCATTCGGCGATGAGGGCCGCGCCCGCAACATCGCCATCGACAAAGTGGCGCGCAAGGCGCTGTGGTGGTTCCGCTGGGCAGCCATCAGCACCTTCGTCACAGGCATCCTCATCACCATCATCACGCCCGACTACTTCTCGAACGACTTCGGCAAGAGCGCGGGTGGCATCGCCATCAGCGCCGGCATGCTGCTCGGCACCATCATGATGCTGAACGTGTGGGGCGTCATCTGGCGCAACCAGAAGACCGTGCTGGCCAACGCGGTGAACGTGCTCGGTGGCGGCGAGGCCGACCCGGCCGCTGCCGCTGCGGGTCGCAAGGCCATGATGGCCAGCCGTCAGAACACCATCTTCTCGGTGAGCATGCTCTTCTTCATGGTCTACAAGGGCCACAGCCCGCGCCTCGGTGCGCAGGTCAGCTCGGGCAGCATGGGCGCCTTCTGGGGCATCACCATCGTCATCGTCGCCATCCTCGAGCTGAACGCCCTCGGCCTCATGCCGTGGAAGACCCAGCCGAACAAGGGTCTCAACAAGATCTACGACGGCCCCGGTGTGCGCAACCCGCTCATCGCCGCCTTCGGCCTGTGGGCGATCATGCTCATCCTGAGCGAGATCTTCCTGAAGGCCGCCTGACCGAACCTCAGCGTGCGATCGCCTGTGTGATCGCGTGAACGTCCAGACTGGCCACTGCGCCGATCACGATCACCGCCGGTGATTCGATCGGTGCGGTGGCCAGTTCGCTGAGCGGGCACCGCACGACCGACTGCTCGCCGGTGGTGGCCCGGTGCACGGCGGCCACGGGGGTGGACTCGGGCAGGCCGCCCTCCACCAGTTCGGCCGCGATCTGCCCGCGCTGGGCGACGCCCATGAGCACGACGATGGTGCCGCCCACCTGAGCGAGGGCCCGCCAGTTCACCGGCGTCTCGCCCCGCTGGCGGTGGCCGGTGACCACCGTGAACGAGGCCGACAGGCCGCGGTACGTCACCGGCACACCCGCCGCAGCGGGAGCGCCGACGGCCGACGAGATGCCGGGGACCACTTCGCAGGCGATGCCCTGCTCGGCCAGCGCGACGGCTTCCTCGCCGCCGCGGCCGAACACGAACGGGTCGCCACCCTTCAGGCGCACGACGCGCTTGCCCTCGCCGGCGAGGCGTACCAGCAACACGTTGATGAGGTCCTGGGCGACACCCTGACCCGGGCGCTTGCCCACGTCGATGAGCTCGGCACCGGTCGGGGCCAGGGCCAGCACGGCATCGCTGACGAGCGCGTCGAACACCACGACGTCGGCCGCGGCCAGCCGCTGCACGGCGCGCACCGTCAGCAGATCGGGGTCGCCGGGGCCGGCACCCACCAGGCTGACCAGCGCGGCCATCAGTCCGTTCCGGCCGCGTGCACCATGGCGGCGGCGGCGGTGGTGTTGTCGGCCGGGTCGATGAGGATCATCCTGCCACCCTCGGGCAGCACGTGGTAGCGGTCGGCCACGATGACCTCGCTCAGCTGCAGCCGCACGCGGCCCAGGTCGTTCAGGGTGAGCTCGTCGGCCGGTTCTTGTTCGAGCGTGGCCGGCGACAGGTGGTGCTGCACTGCGGTGACGGTGGCGTGACCCGTGCGCGTGCCGTGCTTGAACCACCAGCGGCTCCCGGCGGTGAGCGGGCGGTCGACCATCCAGCACAGGTCGACCACGATGTCGTCGCTGACGATGGGCTCGACGTGCGGGTCGGCGGTCAACACGTCGCCGCGGGCCACGTCGATGTCGGTGTCGAGTTGCACCACGATGGCATGGCCGGGTCCGGCCTCGTCGACCTCCTGGCCCCACCGGTGGATGGACCGCACGGTCGACCGCTGGCCGGCCGGCAGCACCGTCACCACGTCGCCACGTCGCAACCAGCCGCCGGTGACCACGCCGGCCTGGCCGCGGAAGTCGCCGTGCTCGCCGCCCTGCGGGCGGATGACGCGCTGCACGTGCACGCGCACGCCGGTGTCGCCGTGCGGGCGGGTCTCGAACTGCTCGAGGAAGTCGAGCAGTGGCTCGCCGTCGTACCACGGGGTGTTCGTCGATGCGTCGACCACGTTGTCGCCGAGCAACGCCGAGATGGGGATGGCCGTGACGGGCACCGGGTGGGGGAGCGCGTCGACGAACGCCTGCACCTCACCGGCGATGCGGTGGAACGTGTCCTGGTCCCAGTCGACGAGGTCCATCTTGTTCACGGCGAGCACGATCGCCTGTGCGCCGAGCATCGACGCGATGAGCGCGTGGCGTCGGGTCTGGTCGAGCACACCGTGGCGGGCGTCGACGAGCACGATGGCCACGTCGCTGGTGGACGCGCCGGTGACCATGTTGCGCGTGTACTGCGCATGGCCGGGCGTGTCGGCCACGATGAAGCTGCGCTTGGGCGTGGCGAAGTAGCGGTGCGCCACGTCGATGGTGATGCCCTGCTCGCGCTCGGCGCGCAGGCCGTCGGTGAGCAGCGCCAGGTTGGTCTCGCCGTCGCCGTAGCGGCGGCTGGCCTTCACCACAGCGCTCAGCTGGTCCTCGAACACGGTCTTGGTGTCGTGCAGCAGGCGGCCGATGAGCGTGCTCTTGCCGTCGTCGACCGAGCCCGCCGTGGCGATGCGCAACGTCGAAGCGGTGTTGTCGACGATGTCTGCGGTGGCGAGGTCGCTCATCAGAAGTACCCCTCGCGCTTGCGGTCTTCCATGGCGCTCTCGCTGAACGTGTCGTCGGCGCGGGTGGCGCCGCGCTCGGTGATGCGTGCGGCGGCGACCTCGGCCAGCACGTCGTGCACGTCGACCGCGGTGGACTCGACGGCGCCGGTGCAGCTGGCGTCGCCGACGGTGCGGTAGCGCACGACGGCGTCGAAGGGCTGCTCGCCGGGCTCGAGCTCGACCGGGCCGCCCACCGACAGCAGCATGCCGTCGCGCTCGACGACCGTGCGGGTGTGCGAGAAGTAGATGCTGGGCAGCGGCACGGCGTGGCGCTCGATGTAGCGCCAGATGTCGAGCTCGGTCCAGTTCGACAACGGGAACGCACGCAGGTGCTCGCCCTTGCGGATGCGCGGGTTCAGCAGCGCCCACGGCTCGGGCCGCTGCTGGCGCGGGTCCCAACGGCCCTGACGGTCGCGGAAGCTGAGGATGCGCTCCTTGGCGCGGGCCTTGTCCTCGTCGCGGCGCCCGCCACCGAAGGCGGCGTCGAAGCCGTGCTCGGCGATGGCGTCGAGCAGCGTCACCGACTGCAGCCGGTTGCGGCTGGCGCGCGGGCCGATGTCTTCCACCACGCGACCCCTGTCGATGCTCTCCTGCACGCTGGCCACCACCAGGCGCACGTTCCAGTCGCGCACCAGCTGGTCGCGGTATTCGATGACCTCGGGGAAGTTGTGGCCCGTGTCGACGTGCATGACCGGGAAGGGCAGGCGGGCGGGTGCGAACGCGAGCACGGCGAGGTGCAGCAGCACCGCACTGTCCTTGCCGCCGCTGAACAGCAGCACGGGGTTCTCGCACTCGGTGGCGACCTCGCGGATGATGGTGACGGCCTCGTCGGTGAGTGCGTCGAGATGGGCAGTCGCGTGCGTATGGTCCATGAGCGTCATACGTGCAGTCCGCATTCGGTCTTGTCGCTGCCGGACCAGCGGCCGGCGCGCTTGTCCTCGCCGGGGGCGACGGGTCGGGTGCACGGCCAGCAGCCGATGCTCGGGTAGCCACGCTCGCTGAGCGGGTTCTTGGGCAGTTCGTAGAGCGACTCGTACAGCGCCATGTCGTCGTCGGTGAACGCGGCGAGCGGGTTCACCTTCACCAGGCCGCGACCGATGTCGTACGACGCAACCGGGGCGTTGGCGCGGGTGGGGCCGTCGACGCGGCGCACGCCGGTGATCCACGCGGCCTTGCCGGCGATGGCCCGGGCGAGCGGCTGCACCTTGCGCACGTCGCAGCACGCCGTGGTGTCGGTCTGCCACAGGTTGTCGGGCAGCACGTCGGCCGCCGGGTGCTCGACGCGCAGGTTCAGGTCCAGTCGGCGGCGCAGTTCCTCGGCGAACCACTGGGTCTCGGCGAACAGGTACTGCGTGTCGAGCAGCACGATCTCGATGCCCGGTACCGCGGTCGCGGCCACGTGCACCAGGACGGCGTCCTCGAAGCTGGCGGTGACGACCAGGCCGTCGGCGCCGTACTGCTCGGCCGCCCAGCGGACGACATCGGCCGGGTGCGCCTGCTCGAGGTCGGCAGGGATGGAGGGGATGGTGGTCACGGTTCAGTTCTACCACGATATCTGACTAGACCGATCGGGAATGGGGTGAATTGTTGCCCGGTAGCGTGGCCGCATGGCGTTCGGTTATCCCGTCGTGCTCGACCTCACCGAGGTGCCGGTGCTGCTGGTGGGTGGCGGCAACATCGCCTCGCGCAAGGCCGACGGCTTGCTCGCGGCCGGGGCGCGCCTCACCGTGGTGGCGCCGATGGTGCTGCCGGACCTGGCCGCCGCGGCGGCCGAGGTGCGCGAGCGCGGCTACCAGGCGGACGACCTGGACGGCCAGCAGTTGGTGATGACCGCCACCGACGATCCGGCGGTGAACGCCCAGGTGGCGGCCGACGCCCGGTCACGGGGCATGTGGGTGAACAGCGCCGACGACCCGGCCCACTGCTCGTTCATCCTGCCGGCGGTCACCCGTCGCGGGCCGGTGGTGGTGGCGGTGGGCACCGACGGGTCCAGCCCCGCACTGGCGCGCCACCTGCGCGACCGCATCGCCGACGAGATCCTCACGCCGAACGTCGAGGCGGCCGCCGTCGACCTCGCCCGGCAGCGCGCCGAGTTCCACGAACAGGGCACCAGCACCGAGACGCTGGACTGGTCCGAGCGCCTGAAGGCCGCCCTGGACCCTTCCTCCCGAACGTGAGTGCTGCGTGACGGTCAGGTGAACGTCAGCTGACCGTCAGCTCGGCGTTCATGTTGTTGTGGCCGGGCACCTTGCACACGATGCGGTAGGTGCCGGGGGCGAGTGCCAGCTCGCGGGTGCCGCTCGAGCCCTTGGTGGGCAGGTCGATGAACGTGCCCTGCACCTTGTCGTTGCTGTCCAGGACGTACACGTTGTGCGCCAGGGCCGACTCGTTCTCGGCGAACAGGGTGACCTTGCCGTCGGTGGCCGTGGCGGTGAACGACTTGGCGTTCCACTGGATGCCCTCCTCGGCCTTCACGACGACATCGGCGTCGGCGGGCACGGTGGCGGGGGTGGACGAACCGCCGCCGCAGGCGCTGAGGGTGAGCAGCCCGACGGCGGTGGCGACGGCGAAGAGGGGGGCAGCGAGACGGGTCGTCATGGCCAGAGATTCTAGAAGTTCGCGCTTCGGAAAAGCAACGCAAAGGGGGTGTTCCCGACAACACGCTGCAACGTCCCCTGCGCGGGCCCGCACGGGTACCATCACCTGCGATGACTACCCCAGAACAGCCGGCCGCCTTCGGTGCCAACTCGTGGCTCGTCGAGGAGATGTACGAACAGTTCCGTACCGACCCCGACAGCGTCAGCGAGACGTGGCGCGAGTTCTTCGACGACTACAAGACCATCGCGCCGAATCCGGCCGCGGCTTCGGCTCCGGCCGCCCCTGCCGCGGCAGCGCCCGCCGCGCCCGCGGCAGCCCCGGCTGCTGCCCCCGCCGCGCCGGCAGCGCCCCCGGCGGCAGCCGCCGCCACGGGCGACGTGGGCGAACCCATCCGCGGTGCCGGCGTCGCCATCGTCACCAACATGGAGCGCAGCCTCACCGTCCCCACGGCCACCAGCTTCCGCAACGTGCCTGCCAAGCTGCTCGAGGTGAACCGTTCCGTCATCAACGGGTACCGCAGCCGCACCGGCCAGGGCAAGGTCAGTTACACGCACCTCATCGGCTACGCCATCATCCGCGCCATCGCCGATGCCGTGCCGAACATGAACAACACGTACGTCACCGACGCCGACGGCAAGCCGCGCATCATCCGCAACCCGCACGTCAGCATGGGCCTCGCCGTCGACGTGTCGAAGGCCGACGGGTCGCGCACCCTGGTGGTGCCCGTGCTGCGCGAAGCCGACACGCTCGACTTCGCCGGCTTCCTGGCGGCGTACGAAGACCTCATCCGCAAGGTGAAGACCAACAAGCTGGCCGTCAGCGACTTCCAGGGCGCCACCGTCAGCCTCACCAACCCGGGCACCATCGGCACCGTCCAGAGCGTGCCGCGCCTCATGCCCGGGCAGGGCGTCATCGTCGGCGTCGGCACCATCGACTACCCGGCCGAGTTCCAGGGCAGCGACGAACGCACGCTCGGCTCACTGGGCATCAGCAAGGTCGTCACCATCACCAGCACGTACGACCACCGCATCATCCAGGGCGCCGAGAGCGGCATGTTCCTGCAGCGCGTGCACCAGTTGCTGCTGGGCGAGCACGGCTTCTACGACGACGTGTTCCGCAGCCTCGGCGTGCCGTACGAGTCGGTGCGCTGGCACGTGGACCAGAACCCGGTGGACCGCGAAGAGGCCATGCTGCACAAGCAGATGCAGGTGGCGACGCTCATCCGCGTGCACCGCGTGCGCGGCCACCTCATCGCCGACCTCGACCCGTTGCGCTGGAAGCAGCCGCACATGCCGCCCGAGCTCGACCCCGCCACCTACGGCCTCACCATCTGGGACCTCGACCGCGAGTTCCTCACCGGTGGCGTCGGCGGCACCGACAAGCTCACCCTGGGCGACCTGCTGCACGTGCTGCGCGACGCGTACTGCCGCACCATCGGCGTCGAGTACATGCACATCCAGGACTTCGCCGAGCAGCGCTGGATCCAG
>CBHWEI010000022.1:0-25633 GCA_966112835.1 uncultured Acidimicrobiaceae bacterium | reverse complement strand
GGGCGCCGGGGCCCCCGGGGGAGGGCCGGCCCTTGCACCGCTACTTCTGGTGGATCAGGACGCGAGCGCCCATTCGTTGCCGTTCCACGTCACGCCGAGCGGGCCGTTGAAGACCACGTTCTGGACGGTGTCGCTGAAGGCAACCATCTCCTGGAACTGGAACAGCGGCAGGGTTGCCATGTCGTCCCAGAGGACCTGGTCGATCTGGTTCATGAGGTCGGCGCGCTTGGCGGCGTCGAACTCCTTGTTGGCCTGATCGAAGAGGTCCTGGACCTTCGGGTCGCTGTAGTTGTTCCAGTTCTGCGGGCCGCCGGGCACGTAGATGGAAGTGTTCGACGACAGCAGCGGGGTGGACACCCACGCGAACAGCGCGATGTCGTAGTCGCTGGCGGGCAGACGCTCGGCGTTGAAGTTCTCGGCCGGGTCGTCGGTCAGCTCGATGCCGGCTTCCTTGCACTGCTCGGCGAACAGCTCGTTGGTGCTCTGACGGCGCGGGTTCGGGTCACGACGACCCAGACGCAGGCTCAGACGCTCGCCATCCTTGTCGACGTAGATGCCGTCGGCGCCAAGGGTGTAGCCGGCGCCTTCGAGGAGCGACTTGGCCTTGGCCACGTCACGCTTCAGACCACCGCTGTTGTCCTTGTAGTCGGCAGCCGACGGGACGTAGATGCGGTTGTTCAGCACGGTCGCGTCGGGGTTGATCGGCGCCACGAGGGTGCTGACGATCTCTTCGCGGTCGATGCAGTACGACAGGGCCTGACGGACCTCGAGCTTGGCGAGGTGCTTGTTGGCCTGGTTGAAGTCGTAGTGCTCGAACGTGAGGCCCTGCTCGACGTTGGCGGTGACGCCTTCGATGCCCTCGAGCTGTGCCACGAGGTCGGCGTTCGGCTGCGGCGAGATGACCTGGACGTCACCGTTCTGCAGAGCGGCCGGCTGCTGCGTGGCATCCGGGACGAGCTGGAAGACGATGCTGTCGAGGTTGCCCGGGGTGCCCCAGAACTTCTCGTTGCGCTTCAGGATGAGGTTCGAGCCCTGGGTGAAGGAGTCGATGGTGTACCAGGCACCCGAGAGATCCTTGGCCGGATCGAAGCCCGAGAAACCGGTGCTCCAGTCGGCGCCTGCGGCGACCGAGTCGGCCGACGAGGTGGTGGGATCGATCGTGGTGATGTCGGCGACGCCCGAATCCTTCTCGACGACGTGCGCCGGGATCAGACCACCGAACAGACCCTGCCAGTCGGCGTAGGGGGTGTCGTAGGTGGTGGTGATGGTCTTGCCGTCGTCCGAGCACTCGAGCTTCGAGATGTTCTCGTAGCCGGTGGTGCCGGCGGTGTTGAAGTCGGGCAGGGTCTCGGGGACCTCATTGCCGTCGGCGTCGAGCTGGCCGGGACCCGTGTAGTCCGGGTTCGGGTGGCTGAGCTTGCCGTTGTTGGCGATCCATGCGAGGTAGAAGTCGTCGCAGTCGATGGCTTCGCCATCGCTCCACACGGCTTCGGGCTTCACCACGTACTCGACGACCTGCGGGTCGGTGCTGGTGACCTCGGCGGACACCATCATCTCGTCCCACAGCTTGAAGGTGAGATCGGGTGCCGACACGAACGGGCCGGGCTGCACGAGGTTGAGCACGAGGGTGTTGGCGAACAACACCTGGTCGGCCGTGCCGTTGTTGTAGGCGGTGTACTCCTGCTCCGCGGCATAGGTGACAGTGCCACCCGTGGCCGCCGGAACGGTGGTCTCGCCTGCGGTGGTGTCGGTACCACCGGTGGTGGTGTCGGTGCCGCCGGTCGTGGTTTCGCTGGCGCCGTCGCTGCTGCAGGCAGCGGCGACGAGGGCGAGACCGACCGCGAGCGCAGCGAACTTGCTGGCTTTGCTGGTCCTCACGTGAATGGTCCTCCTGATGTGAGTGGAGGGAGGTGGGTGGTTTGGCGGGAAGCCACACCTACGCCGACACAGTCCTCCCCGATCTGTGCAAGCGTTGCGAGGCTATCACGCCTCGTTACCGATGGGTATGGCAGTCATTCCCAGATCTTGAACTTTTGGTACAAACGTTCCACGCCCGGTGGGAGTGGCGAACACGCTGCGCGGCTCAGGCACCCAGTTTGCAGATGCGGGCGAACTCGTCGGCGTCGAGGCTCGCTCCCCCGACCAATGCGCCGTCCACGTCGGGCTGGGAGATGAGCTCGGCGATGGTGCCGGCCTTCACGCTGCCGCCGTACTGGACACGCAAGGTGTCGGCGGCTTCCTGCCCGGACAGCTCG
The DNA here is from genome assembly GCA_966112835.1 of uncultured Acidimicrobiaceae bacterium. Taxonomy (GTDB): domain Bacteria; phylum Actinomycetota; class Acidimicrobiia; order Acidimicrobiales; family Ilumatobacteraceae; genus UBA668. The sequence goes on along the minus strand of CBHWEI010000022.1, from coordinate 23,378 downwards.
GCCACACAGGCGCGGATGGCCGCGCACATCTGCTGGGCGTCATCGGACGTAGCCGTGCGGCCCGTGCCGATGGCCCAGATGGGTTCGTAGGCGATGACCATCGAACCCACCTGCTGCGCCGAGCGGCCGGCCAGCCCGGCGCGGACCTGCCCGAGCACCTTCGCCTCGGTCTCGCCCGCCTCGCGCTCCTCCAGCGTCTCGCCGACGCACATGATGGGCGTCATGCCGTGGTGCTGGATGGCGGCCACCTTCTTGGCGACCATCTCGTCGGTCTCGCCGAACAGCTCGCGGCGTTCGCTGTGGCCGCAGATGACGTACTGCACGCCCAACTTCGCCAGGAACACGGGCGACACCTCGCCGGTGTACGCGCCCTTCTCCTCCCAGTGGCAGTGCTGGGCACCCAAGGCGTAGCCGAGCTTGTCGGTGTCGATGAGCGTCTGCACGCTGCGCACGTCGGTGAACGGCGGGTGGAGGCTGACGTCGGTGTGCTCGAGCTCGTCCTTGCCCACCAGGTAGGCCAGCTTCTGCACGATCTGGATGGCCTCGAAGTGGTTGAGGTTCATCTTCCAGTTGCCGGAGATGAGCGGCTTACGCATTCGGTGCCCCTCTCAAGGCTTCCAGGCCGGGCAGGTCGCCCAGCTCCAGCAGTTCCAGCGACGCGCCGCCACCGGTGCTCACGTGTGACACCTCGTCGTCCAGGCCGAACTGGGCGAGCGCTGCCGCGCTGTCGCCCCCACCGACCACGGTGAACGCCTTCGTGTCGGCCATGGCCTGGGCGACGGTGCGGGTGCCGGCAGCGAAGCGCGGGTCCTCGAACATGCCCATGGGGCCGTTCCAGAACACGGTGCGGGCGTCCATGATGACGTCGCTGAACGCGGCGGCCGAGCCGGGGCCGATGTCGAAGCCCTTCGCCCCTTCGGGCAGGCGGGTGCCGAACGTGGCGAAGTTGCCCTGCGCGTCGACGCCGACGATGTCCTCGGGCAGGTGGATGGTCTTGCCACTCGCCGCGGTCTCGGCCAGCAGGCGCCGGCACGTGTCCACCTGGTCGGGCTCGAACAGCGAATCGCCGATGGGGTTGCCCTGGGCAGCGAGGAAGGTGAAGCACATGGCGCCACCCACCACGAGCGCGTCGACGCTGCGCAGCAGTGCCTCGACCACACCGAGCTTGTCGCTGATCTTCGAGCCGCCCAGCACCGCGACGAACGGGTGCTTCGGCTCGTTGCGCAGGCCGAGGAGCACTTCGACCTCCTTGGCCAGCAGCAGGCCCATGGCGCTCGGAAGGGTGCGCGGCGGGCCGACGATGCTGGCGTGGGCGCGGTGGCACGCGCCGAAGGCGTCGTCGACGTACGCGTCGATGCCCTCGATGAGCGTCGCCACGAACGCCGGGTCGTTGCCCTCTTCACCCGCGTCGAAGCGCAGGTTCTCGAGCAGCTCGACGCCCGGGGCGAGCTCAGCCAGCCGAGCGCGCACCGGGTCCATCGAGTACTTCGGGTTCCGCTGGCCCTTCGGCCGCCCCAGGTGCGAGCAGGTGACCACCTGCGCGCCGCGCTCGAGCAACCAGTTGATGGTGGGCAGCGCGGCGCGGATGCGGAAGTCGTCGGTGATCTCGCCGTTCTCCATGGGAACGTTGAAGTCGGTCCGTACCAGCACCCGCTTCCCGCTGACGTCGCCGAGGTCGGCGAGCGTGGGGATGCGGCTCATGTCAGCTCACTTCTTCGAGCGCTTGGCGACCTTGCCGCCAGCGTAGAGCGTGGTGTCGACGAGGCGGTTCGAGTAGCCCCACTCGTTGTCGTACCACGAGAGCACCTTCACCATCTTGCCCATGGCCATGGTGAGGCCGGCGTCGAAGATGCTGCTGTGCGGGTTGCCCTGGATGTCGCTGGAGACGATGGGGTCCTCGGTGTACTCGAGGATGCCCTTCAGCGAGCCCTTGGCGGCCTTCTTCATGGCGGCGTTGATCTCGGCGACCGACGCCTCCTTCTTCAGGATGGCGGTGAAGTCGACGACCGAGCCGGTGGGCACGGGCACGCGCAGCGACGTGCCGTCGAGCTTGCCCTTCATGGACGACAGCACCAGCGACGTGGCGCGGGCCGCACCGGTGCTGGTGGGCACGATGTTGATGGCCGCACCGCGAGCGCGGCGCAGGTCCTTGTGCGGACCGTCGACCAGCTGCTGGTCGCCCGTGTAGGCGTGCACGGTCTGCATGAGGCCCTGCTCCACGCCGAACGCGTCGTCGAGCACCTTCACGATGGGCACGAAGCAGTTCGTGGTGCAGCTGGCGTTGGAGATGACCTTCTGGGTCTTGAAGTCGAAGTCCTTGTGGTTCACGCCGTAGACGAACGTGGCGTCGGCGCCGTCGCAGGGTGCGCTGACGATGACGAGCGGTGCGCCACCCTCCAGGTGGTACGCCGCGGTGTCGCGCTTGGTGAAGATGCCGGTGCTCTCGATGACCACGTCGACACCCAGGTCGCCCCAGGGCAGGTTCTTCGGGTCACGCTCGCTCAGCACGCGCAGCTCGTCGCCGTCGACGGTGATGCCGCCCTTGCTGGCCTTGATGGTCTGCGGCAGCACGCCGAGGACCGAGTCGTACTTCAACAGGTGCGCCATGGTGTCGAGCGACCCGAGGTCGTTCACCGCCACGATGTCGATGTCGGCGCCACGCTCCTTCACTGCACGGAAGAAGTTGCGACCGATGCGCCCGAAACCGTTGATACCCACGCGAACCGTCATGGCTGCGTTCCTTTCACTGGAGGTCTTCGCCCTCGAGCCTACTCGGCCCGTGGTCAGCGGCTCAGATCTCGATGACCGGTGCGCACGGCGAAGCCGCGGTCGCGCAGACGGCGGGCCAGTTCCTCGGCCACGGCGACGCTGCGGTGCCTGCCGCCGGTGCAGCCGATGGCCACGGTGAGGTAGCTCTTGCCCTCGGCCTCGTAGGCCGGCAGGAGCGATTGCATGAGCCCTTCGAAGCGGTCCAGGAAGTCGCTCGCCTGCGCCCGCTCGAGCACGAAGTCGCGCACCGCGGGATCGTGCCCGGTGAGGGGCCGCAGCGTGTCGTCCCAGTGCGGGTTGGGCAGGAAGCGCACGTCCATGACGATGTCGGCGTCGATGGGCAGGCCGTGCTTGAACCCGAAGCTCTCGACCGCGATCTGCAGGCGATGGTCGCCCTCACCCGCGTCGAACGCGGCGAGCAGCTTCGCCTTCAGCTGGTGGATGTTCAGCTCGGTGGTGTCGATGACCAGATCGGCCGCGGCCTTCACCGGCTGCAGCAACTCACGCTCCATGGCGATGGCCTCGGTGAGGCCGTCGGCCTCGCCGTCGAGCGGGTGCTTGCGGCGCGTGGCGTCGTACCGCTTGACCAGCGAGGTGTCGCTGGCGTCGAGGAACAGCAGGCGCACGCGGTGCCCATCGCTGCGCAGCGCGGCCACCTTCGGCAACAGCTCGGGCTGTTGCCGTCCGGCCACCAACGCGAGGCGTTCGATGTCGCTGCCGGGCTTGCTGACGAGCTCGACGATGGTGTCGACCAGCGACACCGGCAGGTTGTCGATGACGTACCAGCCGAGGTCCTCCAGCACCGCCGCGGCACCCGAGCGACCCGCGCCCGACATACCGGTGATGAGGAGGATGTCGGCCATCTACCGAACCGTATCCGCGTCGACCTTGCGCGTGCGGAGATACAGCAGGCGCGGGATGGTGCTGGCCGCCGCGTACTCCTCGGCCTTGGCCAGGAATCCGGCCGGCGGCGCGGGCTCTTCCATGCGTTCCAACAGCAGCCCGTTGGCCGACAGGGCGTTCACGTAGCGGCTGAGCGGGCGGTGGATGAACGGGATGAACACGTTCTTCTCGACCTCTTCGATGGTCTCGTTCTCCACCAGGTACTCGCCGATGCGCCAGTACTGCTCGGGTGGGTCCAGGAACTGGTCGTCGATCCAGCCGCTGTTCGGCGTCTGCAGCAGCGGGTGGTTCAGGAAGAAGCAGAACCGGCCGCCGGGCTGCAGCACGCGCGACACCTCGGCGATGGCGTCGTCGACGTCGCGGATGTGCTCGAACACCAGGCACGCGACCACCGCGTCGAAGCTCTCGTCGGCGAACGGCAGCGCCGCTGCGCCCGCGCGCGCCACGGTGGTGCCGCGCTCGCCGGCCACGGTGACGCAGTTCCACGTGGGGTCGATGCCGATCACCTCGGCGCCCAGGCGCGACGCCAGGCGGCTCACCTGGCCGTCGCCGCAGCCGACGTCGAGCACCCGCTGCGCACCGGTGAGCTCGCGGGCGGCGAGCGGCAGGATCTGCTCCTCGTACTCGGGGTCGACCCCGTCGGTGAACCCGTCGATCCACCACTCGGCGTGCGTTTCCCAGAGATTGTCGGACATGGCGCAGAGCGTAGAGTCCGATTCGTGAAGTTCTCCGTCTGGCCCTCCTACGACCGCACCTGGACCGAAACCCTCGCACTGGCCACCTGGGCAGAGTCGGCTGGTTTCGACGGGTTCTGGTTCGCCGATCACCTCATGCCGTTCCGTGCCGACGGCACGCCCGACGACGGCGACGCGCTCGAGTGCTGGACCGTGCTCACCGCCATCGGTGCCGCCGTGCCGCGGGTGCGCCTGGTGTCGATGGTCTCCCCCGTCACCATCCACCACCCCGTGCTGCTCGCCAAGCGCGCCATCACAGCCGACCACATCTCCGGCGGGCGGGTGGTGCTGGGCCTGGGTGCCGGCTGGCAGGAGAACGAGCACACCGCTTACGGGTTCGAACTGTCGGCGCCGGGCCCCCGCGTCAGCCGCTTCGACGAGGCCATCCAGGTGGTGCGCAGCCTGGTGCACGAACCCGCCACCACGTTCCACGGCGAGTACTACCACCTCACCGACGCGCCCTGTCAGCCCAAGCCGGTCGGCGCACTGCCGCTGCTGGTGGGTACGGGCGCGCCGCGCATGTCGCGCATCACCGCCCGCCACGCCGACGAGTGGAACACCTGGGGCGACCCGGCCCTGGTGGCCGAGCGCACTGCCCAGTTCGACCAGGCGTGCGAGGCCGTCGGCCGCGACCCGCGCACCATCCGTCGTTCGGCGCAGGCGCTGGTGTTCATCGGCGAGGCGACGGCCGACGCCATGCCCAACCGCACGCTGTCGGGCAGCGACCAGCAGCTGGTGGACCAGTTGAACCGCTACGTCGAGCAGGGTGTCGACGAGTTCGCCATCCCCGACTTCACGTTGGGCGAGACCGCCGCCGAGCGCGCCGACGCCTTCGCCCACCTCCACGCCAACGTCCTCCCCCACGTCGGCTGACCGTCTTCACGGCATCCGAGTGGGTCGCCTCCAACCGAGTGGGTCGCCCGCGACCGAGTGCCACGCCCGCGTGCGAGTGCTCACTCACACCCGGGGTGCGAGTGAGCACTCGGATCAGCGGGGCGGGCCGCTCCACCGCCGGGCGATGTCGCCGAGCATCGATGCGAGTGAGCGCAGGCTGTCCTCGGTGACCCACTCGAGGTGCTCGTGCAGGCCCTCGCCGGTGGGGCCGAGCACCACCGCGGGCGTGCCCACGGCCTCGTGCAGCGCGGCGTCGGTCCAGTAGGGCGCGTTCGCCGGCTCGCCACCCACCACGTCGACCACGGTGGCCAGGAAGGGGTGGTCGTCGGCCAACGACATGGCCCGACGGTGCAGGGTGACGCCCACCTCCACCGAGCAGTCGCCCGCGGCCTCGCGCACGGCGGCCATGGCCGCGGCGATCTGCTCGTCCTCGTCGGGGGCGACGGTGCGCAGTTCCACCAGCAGCGTGCAACGGTCGGGCACCGTCGCCGGTGACCCCTCGCTGTGCGCGGCGTTGGCGAGCACCAGGGGGCGCGACGTGATGTCGCCGCGCACCTCCCACGACCGGTCGAGCTCGACGATCGCCAGCGCCGCACGCGCCGCGGCATGCACGGCGTTGATGCCGCGGTCCGGCCGCGACGTGTGGCTGGGGAGGCCGGTGAACTGGGCGCGCACCATCGCCCAGCCGCGGTGGCTGCGGATGACCCGCAGGTCCGTGGGCTCCAGCACCACTGCCGCGTCGGGCTGCCAGTCGCGCACGAGCGCCTCGGTGCCGACGCTGCCCATCTCCTCGTCGGCCACCGCGGCGACGATGACGTCGCCCGCCAGTTCGCCGGGGCGGATGGCGGCAGCCGTCACCATGGCGGCGGCGAGCCCGCCCTTCGTGTCGAGCACGCCGCGGCCGTGCAGGCGGCCGGCGTCGTGGAACACGCGCATGGTCTCGGCGCCGGTCGAGCCGACCGTGTCCATGTGGCCGTTGAACAGCAACGAACGGCCGCCGCCACTCCCCTTGCGCACCGCCACCACGTTCGGGCGGCCCGGAGCCGCCTCGGTGCGGTGCACCTCCAGCCCGCGGGCTGCGCACCATTCGGCGACGAAGTCGGCCATGGCGCCCTCGCCCGCGCCGCCCGCCACCAGGTCGGGGTTCACCGAGTCGATCGCCGCCAGCGCCGCCGTCAGCTCGACCACATCATCCGGTCCACTCATCGCCCGCAGCGTAGAGCTCAGGATCGCGCCCAACCCAGGGCGAGGCGCCGGGGGTCAGGACGGGGGTGCGGGTGGGTGGAACTTGGCGTGGATGGCTTCGGCGACGGCGTCGGGCAGGAACGACAGCTGCTGCAGCGTGTCGAGCGAGGCGGCCTTCACCGCGTTCACCCCACCGAGCGCCTGGACGAGCTTCTTGCGCCGCGCCTCGCCGAGGCCGGGGATGTCGTCGAGCGAGCTCTTCGTCATCCGCTTGCCGCGCAGTTCGCGGTGGAACGAGTTGGCGAAGCGGTGGGCCTCGTCGCGGATGCGCTGCAGCATGAACAGCGCGTCGCTGCCGCGGGGCACCTCCACCGGCGTGCTGCGGCCGGGCAGGTACACCTCTTCGAATCGCTTGGCGAGCGAGGCGATGGGGATCTCGTCCTGCAGACCGAGCGATCGCACCACGCGCTCGGCCACGGCGAGCTGGCCCTTGCCACCGTCGACCACCAGCAGCTGCGGCGGGTAGGCGAACTTCTTCGGCCGACCTCGTGCGCCGGGCTCGTCGGCCAGCTCGTCGTCGAGGGGATGGTCGCGCTCGTTCAGGTAGGCGCTCAGCCGGCGGGTGAGCACCTCTTCCATGGCGGCGTAGTCGTCGTTGCCGGGCACGTCCTTCACCTTGAAGCGCCGGTACTCGCGCTTGTTCGGCAGCCCGTCCTCCAGCACCACCATGCTGCCCACGTAGTCGGTGCCCTGCAGGTGCGCCATGTCGTAGCACTCGATGCGCAGCGGCGCCTCGGGCAGCCCCAGCAGGTCCTGCAGCTCGGTGAGCGCCCGGCTGCGTGCGTTGTGGTCGCCGGCCCGGCGCAGTCGGTGGCGCAGGAACTCCTCCTGCGCGTTGCGGGTGACCGTGCCGTGCAGCTCGCGCTTGTCGCCGCGCTGCGGCACGCGGATCTGCACGCGGCTGCCGCGCAGGTGGCTGAGCCACTCCTCGTAGGTGGGCGCGTCGTCGGGCTCGACCGGCACGAGCACCTGCTTGGGCACACCGGCGGGCGGCTCGTCGCCGTACAGCTCTTCCAGGATGCGGTCCACCAGCCCGCCGGGCGACAGCTCCTCCACCTTGTCGAGGATGAAACCTTTGCGGCCGACCACCCGGCCTTTACGGACGAAGAACACCTGCACCGCGGCTTCCAACTCGTCGTCGGCGATGCCGACCACGTCGATGTCCTCGCTGCGTTCGGCCACCATCTGCTGCTTCTCGATGGCCTTGCGCACGGCGATGAGCCGGTCGCGCACACGGGCCGCCCGCTCGTACTCCAGCGCCCCGGCGGCCGCGGCCATCTCGTTCTCGAGGCGCTTGACGATCTCGTCGGTGTCGCCGTCGAGGAAGTCGACCAACTCCTGCACGAGCACGCGGTACGCGGCCTCGTCGATCTCGCCCACGCACGGGCCGCTGCACTTCTCGATGTGGAACAGCAGGCACGGCCGGCCCAGGCGATGGTGCTCGTTGAACTTGCCGGGGCTGCAGGTGCGGATGGGGAAGCTGCGCAGCAGCAGATCGAGCGTGTCGCGGATGGCATAGGCGTGCGCGTAGGGGCCGAAGTAGCGGGTGCCCTTGCGTTTGCGGCCGCGCATGACCATGGCGCGCGGGAACTCCTCGTCGAGCGTGACGGCCAGGAACGGATAGCTCTTGTCGTCGCGCAGGCGCACGTTGAAGCGCGGCCGGTGCTGCTTGATGAGGCTGTACTCCAGCATCAAGGCCTCGACCTCGTTGCGGACCTCGATCCACTCGACGGTCGCCGCCGTCGCCACCATCTGCGCCGTTCGCGGGTGCAGGTTGCGCGGGTCCTGGAAGTAGTGGCTCAGCCGCTGGCGCAGGCTCGACGCCTTGCCCACGTAGATGACGCGCCCGTCCTTGTCCTTGAACTGGTACGACCCCGGCGACTCGGGAATCGTGCCGGACGGCGGGCGGGCAACCACATGCCCAGGATAGGGTTGCCCTCGTGCCTGGCCGCTACCAGTTCTCCATGCCCGAACGACGCCAACGCGATGGCTGGTTCCGCATCGGCAGCGTCGACGTCACCACCACGGCCCTGCTCGTGGGGCTGAACGTCCTCAGTTTCTTCTGGTACGCCATCGACTCGGTCTCGCAGAAGAATCTCATCTTCTCGGGCTTCCTCGTGCGTGACGGCGACTTCTGGCGCGTCATCACCTGGCCGCTGTACGCCGAGCCCACGGTGTGGGCTGCGATCACCATGGTGTTCTTCTGGTTCGTCGGCCACATGGTGGAAGAGCGCATTGGCCGCAAGCGGTTCACCATCCTCATCACGGTGATGACCGTGGTGCCGGCGGTCCTGGTCACGTTCCTGCAACTCGATCCCGACAGGGGCATCGCCGGGCTGAACCTGCTCGCCCTGGCGTTGCTGGTGGTGTACGCACTCGACAACCCCACCGCGACCGCCTGGTTCGGCATCCCCATCTGGATCTTCGCCGCCGTCTACGTCGGCATCATGGTGCTGCAGTACATCGGCGACAGCATGTGGGAGTCGCTCGTCATGGGCATCGCCGTCATCATCATGGCGCTCGGTGGCGCTCGTCAGTTCGGCATGCTCGACGACTTCGAGTTCATCCCACGTGTGGGTGGCGGCGGCAGCAAGCCGGCCAAGGCATCGCGCACGAAGAGCAAGAGCAAGGGTTCGTCGAAGGGCGGCGACGTGGTCGCCGGTCCGTGGGCGGCGCCGGCGCACTCGCCCATCGAGGAGCTCGAGTTGAATCAGCTGCTCGACAAGATCAGCAGCCAGGGCATGGACGCACTCAGCCGCACCGAGAAGGCGCGCCTGAACGAGCTCAGCAAGAAGCTGCGCGGTCGCTGACCGCGCCGGTCACTCGGCTCACGACCGCACGCGCGGCGCGGCTCAGACGGCGACGGCGGGCCGGCGCAGGCGCAGCGCCTGCATGTAGCCCAGCACCAGCAGCACACCGGCCAGCAGCGTCGCCGCGTCGGCGAGCAGGTGGTAGCCCCACGCCTGCTTGATGAAGCCCGAGGCGAACGCGGCCACACCACCGCAGAAGCTCATGGTGAGGTCGGCGGTGCCCTGCACCTCCACACGGGCGTGCTCGGGCACGGCACCGGTGAGCATGCTCGACCCGGCGATGAGACCGATGTTCCAGCCCATGCCCAACAGGAACAGGCCGGCGAAGATGAGCGCCGGCACGTACCCGGCCAGCGTGGCCACCACACAGCCCAGGCCCAGCACCACCGCGCCGATCATGACCGAGCGCACCTGCCCCACCCGGGTGACGAAGCGGCCGACGAACGGCGCGAACGCGTACATGCCGGCGATGTGCAGGGCGATGACGTAGGCCGACATGTCGGCGTTGCCGTGGTCCTTCATGTGCGACGGCGTCATGGTCATGACCGCGACCATGGTGGTCTGCGACACGACCATGGCGGCCAGGCCGAGCGGTGCCAGGTGGCTGCGGCGGATGACGCCCGACGACAGGCGCACCTGGCGCAGCGGCCGCACTCGCTCGGCATTCGGGTCGATCTGTCCGTTGACGGCCAGCGGGTCGGGCCGCAGCAACCGGTTGACGATGGCCAACGACGCCAGCAGGAACAGCGCGGCGAACAGGAACGGGCCGATGAACTCGTCGAGCCCCAACGCCTCGCCGGCCCGCTTCTCCCACGGCGTGAGGATGGGCCCGAAGATGGCGCCCAGCGTGCCGACCACCACGACGCTGGCGATGGCCTTGGCCCGCTCGTGCTCGGCGGCAAGGTCGGCGGCCACGTAGCGGCCCTGCAGCGTCGCGGCCTGAGCGCCACCGAACATGAGCATGCCCACCAGGAACAGCGGGAAGGCGCGCAGTTGGCCACCGCTGGCAGCGACTGTGGCGCCCACCGCGCCCAGTCCGAACGCGAACATCAGGCCCGGGCGACGGCCGCGCCGGCGCATGTAGGCCGACAGCGGCACGGCCAGGAACGCGGCGCCGAACGTGAACGCCGCAGCACCCGAGCCGGCGAACCGGTCGTTGCCGTGCAGCAGGTCCTTCGCCAGCAGCGCGCCCACCGCGACCACGCCGGCGATGGCGGCCTGGCCGGGCACCTGGGCGACGCGCAGCACGTTCAGCGTGCGGCGCTGGACGTCGGCGTAGGGGTTGGCGGTGGTGGTCACTCGATGCCCAGCAGCGGCCGCAGGAAGCGACCGGTGTGGCTGACGTCGGTGCGGGCGATGTCTTCCGGCGAGCCCTCGGCGATGACCATGCCACCGCCGCTGCCGCCTTCGGGGCCCAGGTCGATGACCCAGTCGGCGGTCTTGATGACGTCGAGGCTGTGCTCGATGACGAGCACGGTGTTGCCCTGGTCGACCAGCCGCGACAGCACCGTGAGCAGACGGCGAACGTCGTCGAAGTGCAGGCCGGTGGTGGGCTCGTCGAGCAGGTAGATGGTGTGGCCGGTGCTGCGCTTGGCGAGCTCGGTGGCCAGCTTCACGCGCTGTGCCTCGCCGCCCGAAAGGGTGGGCGCCGACTGGCCGAGGCGCACGTAGCCCAGGCCCACGTCGAGCAGCGTCTGCATGTAGCGGGCGATGGCCGGCTGGTTGGCGAAGAAGTGCACGGCCTCGGCCACCGGCATGTCGAGCACGTCGGCGATGTTCTTGCCCTTGAACTGGATGTCGAGGGTGTCGCGGTTGTAGCGGTCACCCTTGCACACCTCGCACGGCACGTACACGTCGGGCAGGAAGTGCATCTCGATCTTGATGGTGCCGTCGCCCGAGCAGGCCTCGCAGCGGCCGCCGGCCACGTTGAAGCTGAAGCGGCCCGGCATGTAGCCGCGCACCTTCGCCTCGGCGGTGGTGGCGAACAGCTTGCGCACGTTGTCGAACACGCCGGTGTAGGTGGCCGGGTTGCTGCGCGGGGTGCGACCGATGGGCGACTGGTCCATGTCGATGACCTTGTCGAGCAGGTTCACGTTCTTGATGGTCTTGTGCTTCCCGGCGGCCATCTTCGACGAGTAGATCTTCTGCATGAGGACCGGCAGCAGGATGTCGCGCACCAGCGTGCTCTTGCCGCTGCCGCTGACGCCGGTGACGGCGACGAAACAGCCGAGCGGGATGCGCACGTCGATGTTGCGCAGGTTGTGCTCGCGGGCGCCGACGATCTCGAGCCATTCGAGGCCCGGCTGGCGACGCACCTGCGGCACGGGGATGGACTTCTTGCCCGACAGGTAGTGGCCGGTGATCGACTCCTTCGACTTCAGGATGCCCTTCACCGGACCGCTGTAGACGACCGCCCCGCCGTGCTCGCCCGCGCCGGGGCCGATGTCGACGATCCAGTCGCTCTCGCGGATGGTGTCCTCGTCGTGCTCGACGACGATGACCGTGTTGCCCAGGTCGCGCAGGCGGTGCAGCGTGTCGATGAGGCGCCGGTTGTCGCGCTGGTGCAGACCGATGGACGGCTCGTCGAGCACGTACAGGGTGCCCACCAGGCCGCTGCCGATCTGGCTGGCCAGGCGGATGCGCTGCGCCTCGCCACCGGCGAGCGTGCCGGCCGATCGCGACAGGGTGAGGTAGTCGAGGCCCACGTCGAGCAGGAAGCCGAGGCGGGCGTTGATCTCCTTGGTGACGCGCTCGGCGATCATGCGGTCGCGCTCGTTCAGTTCCAGTCCGCCCAGGAACTTGGCCGACTCGCCGATGGCCATGTCGGCCACTTCGGAGATGTTCTTGCCGTTCACCAGCACGGCCAGCGTGGACGGCTTCAGACGCGCGCCGTTGCACTTGCTGCACGGCACCTCGCGCATGTAGCCCTCGTACTGCTCGCGCGACCAGTCGCTCTCGGCGCCCTCGCGGCGACGGTTCAGCCACGGGATGATGCCTTCGTAGGCGGTGGAGTACTCGCGGGTGCGGCCGTAACGGTTCTTGTACTTCACCTTCAGGTTGCCGTCGACGCCGTGCAGGATGACCTTCTGCTGCTTGGCGGTGAGCGACTTGTACGGCTTGTCGAGGTCGATGCCGTAGTGGTCGGCGACGGCCTCGAGCATGCGCGTGAAGTACTGGGTGTGGCTGCTGCGCCAGGGGGCGATGGCGCCTTCGTTGATGGACAGGTCGCCGTCGGGGATGACCAGTTCGGGGTCGACCTCGAACGTGGTGCCCAGGCCGTCGCACGTCTCGCACGCGCCGTACGGCGAGTTGAACGAGAAGTTGCGCGGTGCGGGCTCGTCGTAGCTGGTGCCGCACTTCGGGCAGGCCAGGTGCTGGCTGAACGTGAGGGTCTCGCCCTCCACCTCGCCGTCCTTGGCGACGATCTCGACCTCGGCGACGCCGTCGGCCAGCTTCAGCGCGGTCTCGAGCGAGTCGGTGAGGCGGCGCTCGATGCCGCCGCGCAGCACCAGACGGTCGACGACGATCTCGATGGTGTGCTGCTCGTAGCGGGCCAGCTTCTCGTCGCGCTTCAGGAACTCGGTGATGTCGACCACCTCGTGGTCGATGCGAGCGCGCACGAAGCCCTGCGCGGTGAGGTCCTGCAACAGCGTGTCGTACTCGCCCTTGCGGCCGCGCACGACCGGGGCCAGCACCTGGAAGCGGGTGCCCTCGGGCAGCAGCAGGATGCGGTCGACGATCTGCTGCGGCGTCTGCCGCTGCAGACGGGTGCCGTCGTTGGGGCAGTGCTGCACACCGATGCGGGCGAACAGCAGACGCAGGTAGTCGTACACCTCGGTGATGGTGCCGACGGTGGAGCGCGGGTTGCGGCTGGCGCTCTTCTGGTCGATGGAGATGGCCGGCGACAGGCCTTCGATGACGTCGACGTCGGGCTTGTCCATCTGGCCCAGGAACTGGCGGGCGTACGACGACAGCGACTCGACGTAGCGGCGCTGGCCTTCGGCATAGATGGTGTCGAACGCGAGGCTGCTCTTGCCCGACCCGGACAGCCCGGTGAACACCACCAGCCGGTCGCGGGGGATCTCGATGCTGACGTTCTTCAGGTTGTGCTCGCGGGCACCGCGGACGACGATCTTCGCTTCAGGAGCGGGGGGCATTCCACGAGGCTACCAAACCGCGAACCCCTCAGAACGAACAGATGTTCCCCTATAGGTACGGGCTCCGCGTGCCGATGAAGGTTGCATGCCGAACGGTTGGGGCCACGACACGAACTTCACCAGGACGTCGCTGGGCGTGCTCGACCACCTGTCGACCACGTCGGGCCTGCCGACATGGCTGCTCACGCGTACCAACGCCGGTGTCAGCCAGGTCCTGGCCGTCGTCGATCCCAGCTCGACCATCCGCATCCACCAGTCCGTCGCCAACAACGTGGGCGAGGGCGCGGCCTGCCGCATCGCCGTCCCGATGATGCTCAGCGACGGCCGACTGTTCGGCGAGCTGGTCGGATTCGGCGCCGCTCCCCTGCAGCACCACGAGCTCGAGACCCTGCGCACCACGGCCGACGCGTTCGCCACGGTGCTCGGCGCGCTCGCGCACTGCGAGCGCACGCTCGCGTTCGAACGCCGCGCGGCCGACCGTCGCGCCACCGAGGCCGGCGACGGCCATTCGGACCCGCTCACCGGGCTGGCAACGCGTCAGGCCTGGGAGCACCGCCTGCGCGACGACGAGCACTTCTGCGCCGAGTTCGGCGAGAACGCCGCGGCGTTCGTCATCGAGATGGACGACCTGAAGCGCAACAACGAGCTGCACGGCCACTCGGCCGGCGACGAGCAGCTGCGCACGGCCGGCACGCTGGTGCGCGACATCCTGGGCGACCAGCATTACGGCGCCCGCATCAGCGGCGACCGCCTGGGCGTGCTGATGGTCGGCGCACAGGACCACGAGATCTCCGAGGTCGAGCGGCTGCTCCGCCAGGCGTTCACGGCTGCCGAGATCTCGGTGGCCCTGGGCGTGGGCGTGCGTCACCCGGACACCGGGCTGGACGGCTCCATCCTGGATGCCGAGGAACAGCTCGAGCAGAACCACGCCACCCGCCACGCCCCCACCGCCGACGCCACCGAGGCCGCCGCGGTGCTCGAGGCCATCGAGCTGGGCGCCATCAAGGCCTACTTCCAGCCCATCGTCGACCTGCGCACCGGCGCCGTGGTCGCCATCGAGGCGCTGGCCCGCTGGCAGACCCGCGACGGCATCCGCGAACCCGACCAGTTCCTGCGCGCCGTGCAGCAGGCCGGCCTGCTGGGTGCGCTGTTCGACCGCATCCTCGACGACGGCCTGGCCCACCTGTCCGAGTTCCGCCACATCGTGCCCAACTTGCAGCTGGCCGTGAACTTCGAGTTCGACTCGAAGCCCGAGGAGAGCCTGCTGTCCAGCGTGTCCACCCTGCTGGCCAAGCACCGTGTGCCGGCCGAGGCGTTGTCCATCGAGCTGGGCGAGCGGCAGAGCTTCGACCTGCCCACCAACGTGCGCCGCGAGCTGCTGGCCGTGGCCGACCTGGGCGTGCAGCTGGTGCTCGACGACTTCGGCACGGGCTTCGCCTCGCTCGAGACGCTCACCTCGCTGCCCATCAGCGGCGTGAAGCTGGACCGTCGCTTCACCAGCCAGGTCGTGAACGGCGACCGCGAGCCGGTGGTGGTGAAGGCGATGATCGCCATGGCGGCCGAGGCCGGCCTGACCGTCATCGCCGAGGGCATCGAGATGCAACTGCAGTGCGACCGCCTGGTGCGCATGGGGTGCCGCCTGGGCCAGGGCTACCTGTTCGCCCTGCCGCAGCCGGCCGACAGCCTGAGCGCCGTGCTGAGCGCTCCCCTGGTCAGCACCTTCTAGACGTTCGCGGCAGCGCTCGGGGCAGGGCTCAGGCCAACGATCAGGGCAACGACGCGGCGGTGGACGATGCGTCCGCCGGTGACGCGTTCACCGGCGCGGCGTCGACGGGCTGGGTGTTCACCGTGTCGCCCGTGGCCGGCGCGCCAGTGGCCGGCGAGGCCGTGACCGGCGTCGTCACCGGGGTCGTCACGGGCGTGGAGGCCGGCGGGTTGACCGTGCCCGGCGTGGTCGGCGTGGGCGTGGTGGGCGACGGCGTGGTCGGCGGCTCGGGCGTGGTGGGCGTGGTGGGCGGGCCCGTGTCGACCGGGCAGTTTCGGTAGAAGGTCAGCCGCACCGGGAAGCCCCCGGGCCGCACGCGCGTGCCGGCGGCCGGTGTCTGCGCGGCGATGCGGTCGAACTGCGCCGGGTTCGCCGTGCACACCTCGGCGGCACTGGTGAACTGGATCTCGATGCTGGTGCCGTTGGTGCAGTACGAGTACATGCCGATGGGGTCGGCCGAGGCCAGCGCCTGCGGCAGCGTGAGGCCCAACATGTTCGGCAGCTCCAGGATTCGCTGGTTCGCCAGCACGGCAGCGCATCGCGGGTCGGTGGTGTTCAGCCCCGGCCAGTCGGGCCCAGTGCTGTGGTATGGGTAGGTGTTCGAGGTCGGCAGCTCCAGCCCGCCCTCGGCGGTGACCGGCACGGTCTCCTCGCCCTCCACACCGGTGGCGGCGGTCGGGTCGCTGATGCCGCCGGCGGTGTCGCGCACGCCGGTGTCCGGACTGGCCAGATCGGTGCCCGTGGGCGGCACGGCGGGCTCGCTGGACACCGCCGTGGTGGTGTCGATCGACACGTTCACCGACGTCGCGGTGGAGGTCTCGTTCTGCCCACCGATGGCCGAACGCCCCGAGACGCCACCGGTCGCGAATGCGTACATGGCCATGGCCATGACGGCGACGGACGCGGCCGAACCGGCCGCCCAGCCGAAGCGTCGAGCCGGCGCTGCCGACGCGTCGGCAACGACATCGATCTCGGTGCGCCCTGCCATGGACCACCATCCTGACGCAATTCTTCGCCGGCGTCGATGATCAGAACGAGCTATTGCGCGTCGCGCAGTTCCCTGCGAAGTTCGTTGACCTCGTCGCGCAGGCGTGCCGCGTACTCGAACTTCAACTCGGCAGCAGCCTCGTGCATCTCCTCTTCCAGGGTCTGGATGAGGCGGGCGAGCTCTTGCTGCGGCAGCGTCTTCAGCTCGCGCTGCACCTTGTCGCGCTCGCGGTTGCGACGTTGCCCCTTCCCCGGCACCGGCGACGTGTCGTCGGGCCGCAGCAGCGACAGGATGTCGCCGACGGCCTTGCGGATGGTCTGCGGGTTGATGCCGTTCTCGGCGTTGTACTCGAGCTGCTTCTGGCGCCGCACCTGTGTGGTGCTGATGGCGGCCTCCATGGATCGGGTGACCTTGTCGGCGTACATGACCACCTGGCCCTCCACGTTGCGGGCGGCGCGGCCGATCATCTGGATGAGCGACGTCTCGCTGCGCAGGAACCCTTCCTTGTCGGCGTCGAGGATGCACACCAGGCTCACCTCAGGAAGGTCGAGGCCCTCGCGCAACAGGTTGATGCCCACCAGTACGTCGAACTCGCCGAGGCGCAGGGCGCGCAGGATCTCGATGCGTTGGATGGTGTCGATGTTGCTGTGCAAGTACCGCACCCGCAGCCCCTGCTCGAGCAGGTAGTCGGTGAGGTCTTCGGCCATCTTCTTGGTGAGCGTGGTGACCAGGATGCGGTCGCCGCGGGTGATGCGGTCGTTGACCAGTTCCATGAGGTCGTCGATCTGGCCCTTGGTGGGCTTGACGATGACCTCGGGGTCGACCAGGCCGGTGGGGCGCACGATATGCTCGACCACCTGGGCGCTGTGCTGCACCTCGTAGTCGCTGGGCGTGGCCGACATGAAGACGCACTGGTTGATGCGCTCGAGCACCTCCTCGAAACGCAGCGGCCGGTTGTCGCGGGCGCTGGGCAGGCGGAAGCCGTAGTCGACCAGTTCGTCCTTGCGGCGCAGGTCGCCCAGGTACTGGCCGTGCAGCTGAGGCACGGCCACGTGGCTCTCGTCGATGACCATCAGGAAGTCGTCGGGGAAGTAGTCGAGCAGGGTGAACGGCGGCTCGCCGGGGCTGCGGCCGTCGATGTGCATGGAGTAGTTCTCGATGCCGTTGCAGTAGCCGACCTCTTGGATCATCTCCAGGTCGTACTGGGTGCGCATGCGCAGCCGCTGCGCCTCGAGCAGCTTGCCGTTCGCCTCGAACCAGGCGAGGCGCTCCTGCAGCTCGGCCTCGATGCCGATGACCGCCTTGCGCATGCGTTCGTCGCCGGCCACGTAGTGCGTGGCGGGGAACACGAGGATCTCGCTGTGCTCGGCGAGCGTCTCGCCGGTGAGCGGGTCGACGGTGGTGATGCGGTCGACGGTGTCGCCGAACATCTCGACGCGCAGCACGCTCTCTTCGTACGAGGGGTGGATCTCGATGGTGTCGCCGCGCACGCGGAACTTGCCGCGGCCGAGTGCGATGTCGTTGCGGTCGAACTGCAGGTCGACCAGGCGGCGCAGGATGCTGCGCATGTCGTAGTCGACACCTGTGTGCAGTTCGAGCAGCTGCCCCTTGTACTCCGCGGGATCGCCCATGCCGTAGATGCAGCTGACCGACGCGACCACGATGGTGTCGCGCCGCGTGAGCAGTGCCGCGGTGGCGCTGTGGCGCAGGCGGTCGATCTCGTCGTTGATGGACGAGTCCTTCTCGATGTACGTGTCGCTGGACGCGATGTACGCCTCGGGTTGGTAGTAGTCGTAGTAGCTGACGAAGTACTCGACCCGGTTGTTGGGGAAGAACTCCTTCATCTCCTGCGCCAGCTGCGCCGCCAACGACTTGTTGGGGGCGAGGATGAGCGTGGGCTTCTGCGTGGCCTCGATGGTCCACGCGATGGTGGCGCTCTTGCCCGAACCGGTGATGCCGAGCAGCGTCTGGAAGCGGTCGCCGCGGGTGATGCCCTCGGACAGCTGGGCGATGGCGCGCGGCTGGTCGCCGGCCGGGGCGAAGTCGGACACCACCTTGAAGTCGGTCACGTCGACCATGTTAGCCGTCCGAACGCATGTTCGTGATGGGGTAGCATTCGGCCGTGCTGTTCTCCACGCCCCGGCTCCACGTGCGGATGATGCGCGTCGACGACGCGCCCGTGGTGGCGGCGTACCGCGACGACCCGGCCATCAGCGTCTTCCAGGACTGGGACATCCCGTACACGCTGGAGCGGGCCGTCGACCGGCTGAACGCCCAGGCCGCGCTGCACGGGCCCACGCCCGGCGAGTGGGTGAACCTGGCCATGGTGCTGCGCGACCCCACCGAGGCCGGTCCGGTGGGTGGCCCGGCCGGCGCCACCGGCGACGGTGAGGCGCCCGAGCCGTTCGACACGCCCATCGGCGATCTGGCCTGCCACATCGACGAGACCGGCGCCGTTGCCGAGATCGGCTACACCCTGCGCACCCGCTACCAGGGCCGCGGCTACGCCAGCGAGGGCGCCAACGCACTGGTCGACCACCTGCTGGCCCCCACGGGCATCCACCGCCTGGAGGGCAGCCTGGACAAGGACAACGTGGCGTCCATGCGCGTGCTGGAAGCCGTGGGCATGACCTTCGAGTCGCTCACCCGACAGAGCTACCCCATGCGCGGTGGCTGGGAGGACGACCTGCGCTACGCGATGCTGCGCGACGACCGTGCCGCCTGGCTGTCACGGCCCACCACTCCCCCGGCGTCGCTCGAGCTCGTCGAGATCACACCCGACGACGCCTACCTGTGGGGCCGGCTGCGCACCCACCACTCGCAGGAGCGGTTCGTGTCGCCCATGGCGCTGTCGTTCCGCGACGCGCTGTTCCCCGAGGTGGTCGACGGCGCGCCCGTGGTGCCGTGGATGCGCGGCGTCCTGGCCGACGGCGAACGAGTCGCGTTCGTCATGCTGGCCGAGATCACCCCGCACCACCCCGAGGCGTACCTGTGGCGACTGCTGGTCGACCGCATGCACCAGCGGCGCGGCATCGGCCGGTTGGTCATCGCCGAACTGCAGCGCATGCTCACCGCACAGGGGCACCGCACGCTGCTCACCAGTTGGGGCGAGGGCATGGGCAGCCCACGACGGTTCTACGAGGGCCTGGGGTTCGTGCCCACCGGCAACGTGGTGGAGGGCGAGACCGAGGCCCGGCTCAGCTGGTAGCGGACTCGCCGGTCGCGTCGACCTTCTCCGCGTCGGTTCTGTCGACGCCGTCCTTGCGACCGGGGAACTCGAAGTCGGCCGGCAGCTGCGGCAGCGCGGTGAGCCACTGCCACAGCGCGTCGATCTGCGGCGCCAGCGCAGCGAGGTCGCCCGAGTTGTCGACCACGAAGCCGGCGGTCGCCAGGCGCTGCTGACGCGTGGCCTGCTTGCCGATGCGGGCCATGGCGTCACCCTCGTCGAAGCCGCGGTACTGCACCAGGCGCTGCACCTGCGTCTCGACCGGCACGTCCACCACCACGACGCCCTGCAGGCCGTCGCGCGGGTTCTCGGTGAGCAGCGGGATGTCCATCACCACCACGTGGTTGGTGGTGCGCTCGGCCAGCACGCGGCGGTTCATCTCGGCACCCACGGCGGGGTGGACGATGCCGTTCAGTGCCTTCAGCGCCTCGGGGTCGGCGAACACGATGGACGCAACCGCCGCACGGTCCAGCGAGCCGTCGGCGGCGATGATGTGTGCGCCGAACCGGTCGGCCAGCTGCTGCAGCAACGGCGACCCGGGCTGCTGCACGTCGCGCACGATGGCGTCGGCGTCGATGATGACAGCGCCCCGCTCGGCCAGCGCGGCACTGACCGTCGACTTGCCCGAACCGATGCCACCAGTCAGCCCCACGAGGATCATGCGGTCACCGTAATCGGCAGGTCACGGACAGTTCCGGTCGACGCTCAGTAACATCGTCGAATGGCCGAGCAGGAGGATCGCCGCGCACCCCGCCCGGCGGCACCAGGCGATCAACACGGGGTCAGCTGGCCGCTCGTCGAGCGCCGCCGCTCCGAGGGACCGCCGCCCGGTGGCATCGATCGCCGCGGCTCGCGCACTCCCGACAACGCGCCGGTCACGCCCACGTTCAGCGCCGCGCCGCTGTGGCCGTTCCGCATCGCCGCACTGGCCGGCGCGCTGGTGCGGGCCATGCCCGACATCCTCGACCGCGACTGGGGCCTCACCGCCATCACCGCCGTCGCCGTGGTGTTCACAGTGGTCACGTGCATGCGGCCGGCCGCGTACCGCAACGACGCATCGGTGCGCCGGCGCATCGTGGTCGAGCAGACGCTGAACACCGCGGCCGTGTTGCTGAGTGGCGCGTGGAGCTCGCCGTTCGTGCTGTTCTTCGTGCCCACCGGCATGCTCGCCGGCTTCGCCGCCGGCGCCGTCTACAGCGCGTACGTCGCCGCCATCGCCGTGGCCATCACCACCGTGCAGTACGTGGCCGACGTGGGCGTGCGCATGGGACTGCAGGACGGCGCCCTGTGGGCCGGCCTGCTGGGCCTGGTGGCGTTCACCAGCGGCCTCGCCCACCGCGCCGCGGTCGATGCCGCACGCCAGCAGCAGGTTGCGGTGGAACGAGTCAGCCGCCTGGCCGAGGCCAACTCGTTGTTGTTCGCGTTGCAACGAGTGGCGCAGACGCTGCCGGCGTCGCTGGACCTGGATGAGGTGCTCGACAGCACCGTGGGCCGGCTGAAGTCGATGGTGCAGCACGACGCGCTGGTGGTGTACCTGCTCGACACGGCCACGCAGCGAATGGTGCCGGCCCGCACGGCCGGCGTGCTGCACGCCAAGACCTTCCCGCTGTACCAACTGCCCAAGGGCCTGCAGACCGCCATCGACTCGCCGAAGACCGTGCGCATCGACGACCTGGCCGACGGGCAGGGCGTGGCGTCCGACAGCCGCAGCGGCCTGTACGCGGCGCTGCGCACCCGCGGCGCGCTGGTGGGCATGCTGGCCGTCGAGTCCACCGAGCGGGCCCACTTCGGGCAGCAACAGGCGGAGGTGGTGCACGGCCTCACCGAGCCGTTCGGCATCGCCATCGACAACGCGCGCATGTTCCTGCGCATCGGCACCCTGGCCGCCGACGAGGAGCGCAAGCGCATCGCCCGCGACCTGCACGACCATGTCGGTTCATCGCTGGCCATGATCGGCTTCGAGGTGGACCGCGCCATCTCGATGGCCGCCAACGACGAAGAGGTCGAGCCCGTGCTGCGCGAACTGCGCCAGCAGGTGTCGGCCGTGGTCACCGACGTGCGCGACACCTTGTACGACCTGCGCACCGACGTCAGCGACACGCGCGACCTGAGCCACACGGTGAAGGAGTTCCTGGGCCGCGTGCAGCAGCGCAGCGGCATGATCACGAAGTCCGACATGGACATCGAGCCCCGTCTGCCGCTGGTGCTCGAGCGCGAGCTGTGGCAGATCGTGCGCGAGAGCATCGTCAACGCCGAACGCCATTCCAAGGCCCAGAACATCGTCGTCACCGGACGAAGGCAGGGCGATCGCATCACCCTGTCGGTGCGCGACGACGGTGTGGGCCTGGATGCCACGAACGCTCGACCCGACAGCTACGGCATGATGGGTATGCGCGAACGCGCCCATCGTCTGGATGCCGAGCTCACAGTGCGTACGCTGCCCACGGGCGGAACCGAAATGAAGATCGAACTCTCCGAAGGACCACCCCGCTGATGACCACCGTCGTACTCGTCGATGACCACACCATGCTCCGCCAGGGCCTGCGCCGCGCGCTGGAAGGCGAAGGCGTGAAGGTGCTGGGCGAAGCCGCCGATGGCGAGGAAGGCGTTCGCGTCTGCCTGGCCACCAAGCCCGATGTCGTGCTCATGGACGTGTCCATGCCCGGCACCGACGGCATCGACGCCACCCGGAAGCTGGTCGGCGCCGACAACCGCATGCGCGTGGTCATGCTCACCATGCACATCGACCGCGACGTCATCGACCGGGCCATCAAGGCCGGCGCCGTCGGCTACCTCACCAAGGACGCGTCCATCAGCGAGGTGCTCGAGGCCATCCGCCTGGCGGCCAACGGCGACCGCCCCATGTCGCCCCGTCTGGCCGAGGCCATGCTCACCGAGGCCAAGCGCGACACCGAGCCGGTCATCAGCCAGCGCGAGGAGGAGGTGCTGCAGCTCGTCGCCGACGGCCTGGGCACCACCGAGATCGCCGAGCGCCTGTACATCAGCCAGAAGACGGTGAAGAACCATCTGGCCAGCATCTACGACAAGCTCGACGCCCGTGACCGCACGCAGGCCGTGCTGATGGCCGTGAAGATGGGCATCGTCAAACTCACCTAGGTTCGGCCCGTCACGCAGAGCTCAAGTTCTGCGTGACGCCCTTTCTCCCGAACTCAAGTTCGGCGTGACGCGGCCTTCTCGCGCAGCTCGGCGGCGACGGCGTCGTCGACCACGATGGTCCTCCCGGCGAGGTCGCCCAGGCGCTGGTGCGTGTCGTTCACGAACGCGACCACCACGTCGACCATGCCGGTGAATGCCTCGATGATCATCCGCAGCAGCCCCCAACCGAGGCCAGGGTCGGCGCCGTCGTCGATGCGCACCAGGCGCACCTTCATGATCATCTTGCCCAGCGTCTTGCCGGTCAGGCCCTGCACCACGCCGCGGTTCACGATCATGATGACGAAGTTCAGCGACCAGCCGAGGAACATCACCCAGAAACGCGGGACGGGTGCGACGCCGTTGTCGGCCGTCGAGTCGATCACCCGGTTGAACTCGTGCACCCAGATGACGAGGAACAGGATGGTGCCGGGGATGAGCAACGCCATGTCGATGAGGAACGCCGGGATGCGGCGGCCCCACGGCGCGGGCGGCGGCCCGGTCGCCACCGCCCTCGCTGCTGCGGCGGCCGGCTGGTGCACGGTCCACTGCGCACCGTCCCAGTAGCGCCAGCCACCCGCCCCGTCGGGGTACCAGTTCGGCGGCGGCGGCGGTTGCGGCGGCGGCGCGTCGCCGGTGCCCGCCGAATCGCCGAGGGGTTGCTGCGCGTCGACCATCGGCGGCGACCCTATCCGTCACGGCAACGGAGAACGCAGAAGGGGCACGGACCGAAG
>CBHWEI010000021.1:0-26239 GCA_966112835.1 uncultured Acidimicrobiaceae bacterium | reverse complement strand
GCCGGGTTCGGGGGTGCCCGAGCCGGCATAGCGGCCCAGGGCCACCCGCCGCGCCATCGCGCCCGTGGCGTCGAAGCGATCGGTGGGCCGGCGGGTGCTGGTGCGCACCGACACCGGGCGACGCGTCGCGGCCGAGTACGCAGCCGTCTGCTGCAGCGCGGCGGCATCGGTGGACGCGCCGTTCGGCGGGACGACGGTGTCGCTCGCGCACGCATCGGCGCGCAGCGGCCGCTCGTCGGCAGAACGCGCGGCGGTGTCGCGTCGCGCCGTCACGTCGTCGCGAGCATCGAGGTCGGTGTGCACGTCGTCGACCGGGTCGGCCGAAGTGGCCGAGCGGCCCACGAGGTTCGTGGGATCGCCGTCGAGTGCCGGCTGGGCGGTGGCGAGACCCGACGCCTCGCCGGACGGCGCCCGGCGGGCACCGGCGTCGTCCGGCAGGGCGGCGGGAAGAGCATCGGGAAGTTCACCTTCGGCGGGCGGCGACGTCAGGTCGACGGCGGCCTCGACGGTGGGCGCGGCGGCCGCGATCACTTCGGCATCGACGGCCGCGGTCGCAGCGCCGGTGGCGGTCGCGGCGGTGGTCGGCGGGAGCACGGCCGGGGTGGCGGCAGTCGCATCGTCGGTGGCGACGGGCAGCGACGACATGGCGCCCATGAGCGCGGCCAGGAAGTCGCCGGTGGCGACGGTCGGCGAGCCCGCCGACGTGGCGACGGTCGCCACTGCCTGCATCTGCACTGCGTTCATCCAGTTCACCACCACGTGCCGCAGCCGATCTCTCGGTCTGCTCGTCCCGGCCGTCCGTGGCAGTTCTCGGTTGTCGCTCCGTGCTCGGACCGCATCGGCCGGTCCGGCCGACGTTCAAGGGTTGCGTTCGTGGGCCTCGCGCGAGGGCCGGGGTTCAGGGTGCCGTCGTGCGACGGCCGGCCAGGTAGTCGGTGCGCGCCAACAACTTGTCGATGTAGCGCGCCGTGAACTCGTCGGGCACACCGCCCGCCTTCTTCACCGCGCCGATGCCCGCCGCGTACGAGGCGATGGCCAGGCGCATGTCGCCGCCGAAGTGGTCGCGCAGTTGGCCGTACAGCTTGGCGGCACCCTCCATGTTCTGCATCGGGTCCCACGGGTCCACGCCCAGCCACTGGGCGGTCTCGGGCATCAGCTGCCCCAGGCCGATGGCACCCGTGCGCGACACGGCGTCCGGTGTGTACGACGACTCGGTCCAGAACACCGCCGCCAGGAAAGCGGGCTCCAGCCCGTGTCGGTTGGCCGCGGCCTCGATGGCCGGCGCCAGCGCCTTGCCGCGGTCGTTGGGGATGCGCGACACCCAGCCGCTGTCGCCCGACACGGTGGTGGCGCCACCCAGGCCGAACAGGTCGGTGCGCGCCAGCGTGGCGCGTCCGGCGATCACCGGGTCGCCCGAGGTCGCCGCCGCTGTCGCCGAGAGTGCGCGGCCGGTCATGGCCGCGAAGCGGTCGTCCAGACGTTGCAACGGTTCCGGGCGAGCCGACAGCGCACCGATGCGCGCCATCACCTCCACCACTGCCTGGGGCATGCTCATCGGGCAGCTCGCTTGTGGATGACCGACTCGTCCAATGTCCGCTGGTCACGTCGGGCCTCGTCCAACCGGATGGCGGCGACGCGCCGCTCGACCAGTCGTTCCGCGGCGCGACGGCGCGAGGTGGCCGCGAGCGCATCGGTGCGGGCCATCTCCAACGACTGCCGGGCGAGCCCGGCGCGGCGTTCGGCCGACAGCGCGGTCTCGCGCAGGGCGCCGGCCACACCGGCGGCCGTCATCAGTTCGCCGGGGCGCAGCCCGCCACCGCTCAGGCGCAGCGGGTGCTCTCGTGCCCGCGCCGCGGCCGTGGCCGCAGCACTGTCCGCGTCGGCCGCCAGTGCCGCGGCCCTGGCGGTGGCCGCCAACGCCATGTCCTGCTCGATGGTGCGCACTCGCACCACCACGTCGCGTTCACGATTCACCGGTACCGCCCTGCAAGATGTGGTCGAGCACCGCGAAGGTGTCGTCGAACGGGGTCACGTCGTCCACTCGCTGGCGACACAGCTCGATCAGGTCGCCGTTCACCGCGAGCCCTTCGTCGGCCTCGGGGTTCGAGCCGGGCTGGTACGCGCCCACCTCCACCAGGTCGCGCACGCTCTCGGCCGCGGCCAGGGCGCGCCGGGCGCGCTCGGCCAATGCGGAGTGAGCGGGGTGCAGCACCTTCGATGCGAGGCGCGACACCGACAGCAGAGGGTCGACCGCCGGGTAGCGCCCGGCGTGGGCCAGCCGCCGGTCGAGCACGATGTGCCCGTCCAGGATGCCGCGGACCGTGTCGGCGATGGGGTCGTTGTGGTCGTCACCGTCCACCAGCACGGTGTAGATCGCGGTGATCGAGCCGTGCTCGCGCGGGCCGGTGCGTTCCAGCAGGCGCGGGAGTGCGGCGAACACCGACGGCGTGAAGCCGCGAGCGGTGGGCGGTTCACCCGCGGCCAGGCCCACCTCGCGCTGGGCCAGTGCGAAGCGGGTGAGCGAGTCGCACAGGAACAGCACGTTGCGCCCGGCGTCGGCCAGGTGCTCGGCGATGGCCGTCGCGTAGCGCAGGGCGCGCACGCGCACCAGCGCCGGTTGGTCGCTGGTCGCCACCACCACGGCCGACCGGGCGGCCGTCTCGGGGCCCAGGTCGTCCTCCAGGAACTCGCGCACCTCTCGCCCTCGCTCGCCCACCAGGCAGATGACCACGCAGTCGGCTTCCGCGCCGCGGGCGATCATGCCCAGCAGCGTCGACTTGCCCACACCCGAGCCGGCGAACAGGCCCACGCGTTGACCGTGTGCCAGCGTGGTGAATGCGTCGATCACGCGCACGCCCACGGGCATGGGCTCGGTGATGCGGCGGCGACGCAGCGCAGGTGGCACGTCGCGGTCGACGACGTCGCGGACGCCTTCCACCGGGCCCAACCCGTCGATGGGTCGGCCGAGCGCATCGACCACGCGGCCGAGCACGCCGGTGCCCATCGGCTGCCCGCTGCCCAGGGTGGGGCGGGCGCGGGCGCCGCTGTGCAGGCCGGCCGGCTCACCCAGCAGCGCCAGGTGCAGCGCGCCCAGATCGGTGGCGATCACTTCGGCCGCGAGCGGACCGTTGGGCGAGTCGACCTCCACTGCGGCACCGATGGGCAGGCGAATGCCGCGCACCACCACTTCCATGCCGCGCACGACCGTCACCGACGCGTCGACCGGCAGGGCGATGGGCAGTCCTGCGGGCGCGTCGTCGAAGCCCGGTCGGTCGTCGCCGTTGGCCCGGCGCGCGTGCGGCTGCCGTTGCGGCCAGCCGGACGGCGCGGCGGTGGTCGAGCCCGCAGTCGTCGCGACGTCGGCGACGGCCTGACCGGTCATGCCGACTCCGCCATCACCAGGCGTTCCATCGCATCGCGGGCCAGCGCCAGGTAGCGGTCGAACGTGCCGTCGGCGTCGGCCCACTCGCTGTGGATGCGGAACTCGCCGGGATGCAGCGTCGGGTCGCCCACCACGGTCACACCGTTCGCCAGACGCGGCTGTTGGCCGAGCACCTCCACCACGTCGGCCACCGATTCGGGCACCACCGACACTTCCAGCGGCTCCAGTTCGAAGGTGCGCAGCACCTCGCCCAGCCGCACCAGCAACCCGTGGGTGCGCGCTTCGGGAACGTGCCGCAGCACGGTGGTGACGAACAACTCCGAGATCTCGAGCACCCGCGCCGCCATGCGTTCGCTGGCGTGGTGCACCTCGTCGACGCAGCGTTCGATGGCGCCGAGCAACTGCACCTCCATGGCCGACACGTCGGTACGGCCCTCCGAGCTGCCACGCGCGTACCCTGCCTCGTAGGCCGACAGGGCGATCGCGTCCCACGCGGGCGGGGCCGGTACGTCGACCGGGGCGTGGTGCAGTTCGGCACGGTGGATGACGCGGCTCATCAGAGGAAGTCGCCTCCGCCACCGCCGCGCACCAGCACGATCTTGCCTTCTTCCTCCAGCTTGCGGGCGGCGCGAACGATCTCGCGCTGCGCCGCCTCCACGTCGGCGCGGCGCACCATGCCGAGCGTCGACGCGTACTCGTTCACGTCCTCGGCAGCACGCTGCGACAGGTTCGCCTCGATCTTGCCCTGCACCGACGGATTGGCGTCCTTCAACGCCAGCGCGATGGTGCGCGTGTCGGAGGTGCGCAGCACTTCCTGCAGACCACGGTCCTCCAGGTGGGCGATGTCCTCGAACACGAACATCAGGTCGCGCACGGCGGTGGCGAGCGAGGGGTCGGTGCGCTCGAGCTCGCCGAGCACCACCTTCTCGGTGTCGCGGGCCACGTTGTTCAACAGCTGGGCGAGCGGCTTCACGCCACCGCGCGACGTCGTCGGCTCGGCCGGCGTCCCCGCACCCACACGACGCAGCATGGCCAGCTCCACCTCGGCCACCACCTCGGGGTCGGTGCTCTCCAACTTGGCGTAGCGACCGGCCACCTCGGCGCGCATCTCGGACGGCAGCCCCTCGATCACCTGTGCCGCAGTGCCCATGGGCAGGTGCGCGAGCACGAGCGCGATCACCTGCGGGTGCTCGCTGGACAGGTAGGTGACGATCTGCTCGGCACGACGGCCACGCAGGAACTGGAACGGGACGGCGCTCGACGCGGCCATGATCTGTTCGAGGATCGCGTCGGCGTCGGCGCCGTGGCTGCGCTGCAACAACTCCTTCGCCTTGTCCATGCCGCCGGCCACCGCGTACTGGTGGGCCAGCGCTTCGTCGCGCAGTCGCGACGTCACCTGCACCACTTCGCTCAGCGGCACGCGCGGCAGGTCCTTCACCTCGCGGACGATGGCCTCCACCTCGGGGGCGCTGAAGTGGCTGAGGAGCTTCGCGCCGGCGTCGGCGCCCACTGCGGCCACGACCAGGGCCACCGTGCGCGCCCCGGGGAAGCCGGGCGACGCGGTGGCAGGCGTGGCCGGTCGACCGTTCGCCGCGGGTGCGGTGGCGGCCTCGGGCGCGTCGTCCACTGCGGTGTTCCCGCGCCGACGGCTCATTTCGCCATCCAGGTGCTCAGCAGTGCGGCCAGCGACTCAGGGCTCTCGCCCACCATGCGCTCGAGGTCGCGGCGGATCTCTTCCGCCGCCACCCGCTCGGGGTCGTTGGGCAGCGGATCGACGGCGATGCCGGGGATCACCTCGGTGGGTGCGATCTCGCCCTTCTTGCGGCCCTTCTTCGCCGCCTTCGCCATGGCCTTCTCGGCCTTGCGGGCCCGGCGCCGCTGACGGCGACCGATGAGCGACAGCAGCAGCATGACCACGGCGCCGCCCACACCGGCGACCACGAGCAGGTCGATGGGCAGCTGGCTGGCGTTGCCGGTGGTGGCCGGCGTGTCGGGCACGTTCGGGTCGGTCACCAGGCCGCCGTTGTCGGTGGCCACGGCGGGCACGACGGCCACCTCGATGGTGTCGGTGGCCGCGTTCAGGCCGGCGGCGGCGGTGATGACCTTCTTGATCTCGTCCTCGGACAGCGGGGGCGTCCCGCCCGCCGCGGCCGTGTCGTCCAACGGCACCACGACGGCCACGTGCAGGCTGTCGACGGTGGGCGTGGTGGACGTGGTCTTGGTGATGGTGCGATCGCCGGGGATGAACGTCGAGGTCTCGTCGGTCTTCTCGTAGGTGCCGTCCGAGCTGCCGGCGCCCAATGGGCCGCCGTCCACACCGGTGGTGCCCGAGGCGGACGCACCGCTGCCGGTCCACGTCTCCTTCACGTTGCGCACCGCGGTGGGCACGTTGCTGCCCGCCACGATCTTGTCGCTCTCGGTGGACGACTGGGTGAAGTCGATGACCGCGCGCACCTGCACCGTGGCTTCGGCCGAGCCGGTGAGCGAGCGGGTCAGGTCGGTCAGGCGCTGCGAGAGCGTGCTCTCGTAGGCCGACTGGTACTGCATGTTCTTCTCGGCGTTGCCGGTGCCGGACGTGCCGCCACTGCTGGGCGAACGGAGCAGCTTGCCGTCGGACGTGGCGATGGTGACCTGGTCGGTGGTCAGGCCCTGCACGGCAGAGGCGACGATGTTGGCCACCGTGTCGCTCTCGGCGCCGGTCAGGTCGCGGCGCAGCTCGAGCATGACCGACGCCGACGGCGCGGCGGCCGGGGCGCTGCTGGTGCCGACGAACAACGACGGCTCGGGGATGCTCAGCTGCACGCGAGCGCCGGCCACGGGCTCCATGGCCAGCAGGGTGCGGGCCAGCTCGCCCTCCAGCGCACGCTGGTAGTTCACGCGCTGCTCGAAGTCGCTGCTCGCCAGGCCCTGCTGCGAGAAGATCTCGTCGAAGCCGGGGGGCGTCGGCGTGGCCGAGATGCCGGCGCCGGCCAGTGCCACTCGCGTGGTCGCCAGCTCCTCCTTGTGCACCAGGATGCGGGTGCCGTTGCCCTCCACCTTGTAGGCGATGCCCTTGGCATCCAGCCCGGCGAGCACGTCGGACGCCGTGGTGTCGTCGACGTTCGCGTACAGCACCGCCCAGTCCACCTGGTTCATGCGGTTCTGGATGAGCAGACCGGCGACGACCACACCGATGATGCCGACGAGCAGCATGATCCGGGTACCCGGCTCCACGGCGCGCCACTTGTTCCGCGCCGACTCGATCACTGGTTTCATGTCCGCCTCAGACCTGGATGTTGATGATCGACTGGTACGCCTCGAGGCCTCGTGTCCGCAGTTCGTTCACGATGGCCATGCCGAGGTTGGCCTTGCTCGACGCCGCCATGACGTCCGAGATCTGCACGTTGCCGCCGGCCGCCATGTTGGCGACCAGGTTGTCGGCGGTGCGCTCCATGCCGGCCACGTTGTCGAGGCCCTTCAGCACGGCGTCGCCGAAGCCGCCCGGCTTGCCGACCGCCGACGTGGGGGTCGTGCCGCCCGCGCCGCCACCGGCGGAGAGCCCGCTGATCGACGGGCCGATGGGTCCGATCGCCGTCATGGTCAGCCCCTCCCGAGGGTCGTGGCGACCTGCAGCGAGTCACGCGTCTCCTTGAAGACGCTCATGTTCGCCTGGTACGAGCGGCTGGCGAGGATGAGGTCGCCCAGTTGCCCGGCGAGATCCACAACGGGACCCTGCACGTAGCCCTGTGCGTCGGCGATGGGGTTGTCCGGGTCGTACATCAGCGGCGCGTCGCCGTCCTGGTTGACCACGGCGGACACGCCCACGCCTCCACCCTGACTGGTGTTCGTGTCGATCGGCATGGCCACGACCATGCGTGCCCGGAACGGCTCCTGGCCCGGCGTCGTCGTGGTGTTCACATTCGCGATGTTGTGCGCGACCGTGTCCATCCAGTACTTGTCGAAGCCGAGCCCCGTGCGGGCGATGTCGAGGCCGGCGAACGGGCCGTGGCTCATCGGGGCACCCCGGCCGCAGCCTTGAGCAGATCGATCTTGTAGTTGAAGCTCGACACCATCACCTGGCGCTCGAGACCGGTCTTCGTCATGTCGACGATCTCGTTCTCCAGGCTGACGCTGTTGCCGCTGTTGTCGGGCAGGTCCCACCCGCCCGACGCCTTCGGCGCGCTCGCCGGGGCGCTGCGACCGTTGCGCAGCGCGTCGGCCAGGTTGGCCTCGAAGTTCACGCGTTGGCTGCGGTACAGCGGCGTGTTCGAGTTGGCCACGTTGTGGGCGACGGTGTCCAGGCGCAGCTGCAGGCCGCCCATCGTGTATTCCACCATCGAGAGCAAGGGGTCCATCGGCGTCTCCGGGTCGTTCGCATCCCTGCATGCCGAGACCCGTCCCTGGGCCCGCTGTCGGGTCACTGCATCGGCACAGCGGTGGGTGCGTTCAAGTACCTGGTCGAACCTTCTCGCGACAGCGCCAACACGGCGCGGCGACGCGACAGGTCCGCCAGTTCCACACCCAGCGCGGCACGGCGCACCGCGAGGCACGCCATCACCCGCGCGATGCGCACCTGGTCCACCTCGTCGGGCTCGACGCCCTGGTCGGTGAGCGCCAGGCCCGCGGCGAGCACTTCGTCCACACGCTCCTCGGGCGCGCTGCGCACCTCGAGCACCTGCGTGGCTTCACCCAGCCAGACGTTCCAGTCGAGCTCGCTCAACTGGCGACGACCCATGCATCGCGCAGACCGTCGATCATCCGCCGCACCGCACGCAGCGGCTCGGCCGACTTCTCGATGTTCGCCGTGGCGAGTTGCTGCGACGCGAACGCGTAGATGCCGTCCAGCGACTTCGCCATCTCGTCCACCGCTGGGTTGGGGTGCCCCACCGCGAGCACCGAGGCCAACTCGGTGAGGATCGCCTGCGCCCGCACGGTCTCGTCGTGGAAGATCTGCAGCCAGCCGCTGCCCGGAGTGAGGTGGGCCAGCGTCGCACGGTCGCACGCAGCGATGATCCGTTCGTACGCCATGCGCACCACCTCGGCGGGGCTGGCCGTGACGGCCGCCGCTCGGGCGTATTGGGTGTGGGCGATGGTCTGCATGCTCATGGTGACTTCCTTGTCGTGAACGTGTGGATCGGGTACGTGTGGATCGGGTCGGGTTCGGTCAGGACTGCGCCGACAGCGACGGCAGCGACGAGGTCATTCCCTGCAACTTCGAGAGCAGGTCCTCCATGGCGGTGAACCGCCGGCGGAGGGTCTGCTCGCGCAGGGCGAGCTGGTCGTTGAACGTGTCGATGCGCTGCTGCAGATCGTCGATCTGGTCCTGCAGCGACGCCTTCGACGCCAGGGCCGGCCCGCTCGATTGGCCCTGGGCGCCGATGTTGGCCAGCGCACCAGCGAGTCCGTTCGCGATGGTGAGCGTGCCGCTGACCGTGCCGCCCGCGGTCGCGAGCTGGCCGGCAGAAGTGCCGACGGAGATGACCACACCATTGGAGGTGAGGGTGCGTCCGTTGGCGGTGAACGCGGTGCCGTCGATGGTGCCGGCGGCGTTGGTGCCGTCGACCGCGGCGCCCGTCAGGCCCACCGCGTCGCCACCGGTCACGGTGAAGCCACGGCCGGGGCCGAACTGGTCGTCGCGCAGTTCCATGTGGTCGGCCGCGCCGGTGGCGGTCAGCTTCACGCCGGCAGCACGCAGCGCGGCGTTCAGGTTGGCGCCGGTCTCGGCGAAGCTGCTGCCCGTCGTGAACGACACGTTGAAGGTGCCCGACGGCGTGACGATGTTCATGGTCACCTGCGTGCCGGGGGGCGGCGGCGGGGTGACCTGGCCGACGAGGATGGCCTGGCTGGCGGCCTGGGTGACGGTGATCGAACGGTTCGAGGCGGTGGCGGCCGAGGTGAGGCCCGACACGGTGACGCCGGCCGCTGTGGAGGTGGCCGACCGGCCGAGCGCGGTGAGCACCGCGGCCGGGTGGTCGCGCAGCGAGGCGCTGAGCGCGTCCTGGTCGAACTTCACCGTGCCGTCGCGCTGCAGCGTGATGCCCAGGTCGCGAGAGGTCATGGTGGTGCCGTCGGCCGAGACGACCGAGCGGGCGATGGTGTCGCGGACCTGGTCCATCAGCCGGCGGGCGTTGAACTCGCCCACCAGCGGACCGCGGTCGGTCTCCTTCGCACCGGTCTTCGTGGCCGACTTGATGACGTTCGAGAGGTCGTTGATGGCGGTGACGATCGCCTTCACCTTGTCGCTGATGGCGGTGTCGTCGCGCGACGTGGTGACGGTGACGGGACCGGTGGTCAGACTCTGCAGGGTGAGCTCGACGCCGGCGATGACGTCGTTCACCACGTTCGAGGCGCGGGTGATGGTGACGCCGTCGACCTTCATCTGCGCGTCGACGCCCTGGCGCACCACGTCGATGCTCGTCCAGCCGGTGCCGGTCGCGGTGAATGCCGCAGCGGAACCGCTGGTGTCGGCGGTGAGCGAGAGCTGGTAGACGCCGGGCGAGGTCTGCAGCACCTTGGCGCTGACGCCCAGGTCGGCCGCGTTCACGGCGGCGGCCATGCCGGCGAGCGTGCCGTCGGTGGACGTGACGGTCACCGGCGTGCCGCCGGTCTTGGTGAGGGTGAGTGTGCGCGCCCCGACGGAGTCGGACGGCGCGGTGAACGTGTCGGCGCCGAGCATCGCGTGCGACGTGGCCAGTCGGAGCACATCGACCGAGCTGCTGCCGTTGGTGCCCGAACCGATGGAACGCACCGCCACCTGGGCGGGCGTGCTGGACGTGACGGTCCGCAGGTTCGCCGCGGCACCGAGCGCGGCAAGGCTGTCGCTGGCGGTCTTCAGCGCGACGAGCTTGTCGGCGATCGACTGCCAGGCGGTCTGCGCCTTCTGCATCGATGCGACCTTCGTCTTCATCAGATCCTGCGGTCGACGCTCGACGGCCATCATCTGGCTCACGATCGAGTCGGTGTCGATTCCACTCACGCCGGTCATCCGGGCCTCCCAGCATCACCATCCAGTAGAGAACGAGGTCGTCCCGTCCCCCGCCGGGAACACGGTGGCAGGGAACGGGACGACAATTTTCGCGGCCGCAATCCGCGAAATCTGGCTCAGCGCAACAGCTGCAGGATGCTCTGCGGCATCTGGTTGGCCTGGGCGAGCATCGCCGTGCCGGCCTGGCTGAGGATGTTGTTGCGCGTGTAGTTGACCATCTCTTCGGCCATGTCCACGTCGCGGATACGGCTCTCCGAAGCGGTCAGGTTCTCCACCGCGACGCCGAGGTTGGCGACGGTGTGCTCGAGACGGTTCTGCACGGAACCGAGGGTCGCACGAGTGGTGGACACGGCCTTGATCGCCTGGTCGAGCGTGTCGAGGGCGGCCTGGGCCGTGGCATCCGAGGTGCTCAGGTCGATCGCCGAGATGTCGACGCCCGACACCGACGCAGCGGTCAACGTCAGGTCCGTGCTGATGGACACCTGCTCCGAAGTGGCACTGTTGGCGCTCACCTGGAAGTTCAGAGCGTTGGTACCGAAGTCCTGGAACACCGTGATGCCCGAGAACTTGGTACGGGCGCCGATGGCCGTGATCTCGGTCTGGAGTTCGGTGACTTCGCCCTGCTCGGCGGTGCCGTCGGACGTGGTGTTGGCTGCCTGGACGGCGAGCTCACGCATGCGCTGCAGCATCGAGTGCACTTCGGTGAGTGCACCTTCCGCCGTCTGCAGGAAGCTGATGCCGTCCTGGGCGTTGCGCTGTGCCTGGGCGTTGCCGCGGATCTCCGAGCGCAGACCCTCCGAGATGGCGAGGCCTGCGGCATCGTCGGCCGCACGGTTGATGCGGTAGCCCGACGACAGCTTCTCGAGGCTCTTCGACAGCTGACCGTTGGTGACACTCAGGTTGCGGTTGGCGTTGAGCGCCGCAATGTTCGCATTGATACGCATTTTGGTTTACCTCCGTGTGGTGTTTGGACCGGACGTCCCTTGTCCGGCGATGGGCGTGTCGGCGCTCAACGAGCGCTTTCAAGGACCAAGTTCGAGAACTGTTCGAGGTTGCCGACCAGCGTCTCGAGCTTGCGACGGGCACGACGCAGTGCGGCCCGCGCTTCGGCGCGACCGGTGAGCGAGAGCTCGGTCGCGATGTCGGGAAGCTCGGTCATGTGACCCGTGGGGTCGACCACACCCGTGCGGAGCATCCACACGGCGGCTTCCAGTTCGGTCAGGCCCGCGGCGGCGATGACGGATCGCACCGCGTCGGCGATGTCGTGGTTCTCGATCGCGGTGTCCTCGTCGCGCAGCAGCCCGGCGGTGGACGAGGCCTTGCTCTCGTCGTCGAGGTGCAACAGCTCGCGACCGGCGAACGAACGGGCGCGCTCGATCTCGGCGAGCGACGACCGCGAGGAGATGACGAAGATGCCGTTGGCGCGCAGCGTGCGGCTGACCTCGGACGCGTCGCGACCGGGTGCCACGTAACTGGCCTCGCCGAGCTCGAGCATCTGCCGCAGCTGTGCTGCGGCATCGGTGCGGCTGCGCAGCCCGCGGGCCGACATGAGGCGGGTGACGCCGGCGTCGAACGCCATGCGGTAGGCCACCTCCGCGGCGTGCAGGCCGCGGTCCTCGGGCGAACGGTGGAACCAGGACAGCAGGTTGCGGAACTCCACCGAGATGCCGGTGGCGCGAGCGATCTCGGAGCGCAGGGCGTTGCCGATGCCGCGCTGCACGAGCTTCGAGAAGGCGACGCTGCGGTTCGGTGCGCTCATCGGGTCGGTGAACCAGCGGTCCACCACGTCGAGCAGCTGCTGCTCGGCCACCATCATCAGGTCGCTCTCCTCGATGACGCCGGCCTCCTGGCGGGCGACGCCACGGAAGCGGCGGACGACCGACACCAGCAGGCCGCGGTTCGAGCTGATCAGTTCGGCGCGGGCCCGCTCGGCGGCCAGGTGGGCCCGGCGCAGCGACCCGACCATCGACTGCACGGGGGCGTCGATGGAGGTGGGCAGCTGGAACTGCAGCTCGGCCGGCACGTCGAGGAAGCAGCCGGTGGCGACGTCCTTCACCTGCCACGACGGGCGGGTGGCGGGCAGGGCGACACCCACGCAGATCTCGAAGCGGCCACTCACCTCGTACGGCCCGACCACGCCGTGGACGGCCACGGTGTGGTCGCCCTCCTCGAACCAGCCCGGCTCGAGCGTGGTCTGCAGGTCGAACGCCTGGCCGTCGAGGACGACCGTGGTGGGGAAGGTGACGAGGGCACCAACACCCGCCGGCGGGTCGATCGTCAGCGTCCGCGCCAGGCGGATCGCGGCGAACAGCCGCTCACGGTGGAGGACCGACGACCCAGCGAGTTCGTCTCGCGTCGCTGCGCCGTGGAGGGTGTGGGAAAGGACCGAAGTGGACACGCCATTTCGATCGGGACCTGCGCCGTTGCAACGCTGACCCGCGTCGGGGGATTCGCCGACCGCGCTCCCCCGTCCGGGCGATCACATCTGCACCACCACAGCATGATGCGAATCCACCACACCATGTGAGATTTCAGTCAAGACAACTTGACGAATCTGCACTAGGACAAATGACGGAACGACGTCAAAACGGCGAAAACCACAGATCGTGGGTGAACAGTCACATCTGAGTGCTCCGGATGTGCCATTGTTCCGTCCAGGACAGCGACTGCCCCTGGACCACGGTCGCCGGAACGGAGCAAGCAACACTCATCCATGAGCGACACGGACGGAGCGCGGTGAGTTCATCGAATCACGACGCAATAACCCTCTTCATCATCGACGATCACGTACTGGTTTCCGAGAGTCTCCAGTTGGCAGCAGCCACCAAGGACGACATCCGCGCCCTCGGAGCCGCAGCGACGTTGACGGAGGGCGTACAACGAGTAGCAGCACTACAACCTGACGTGGTCCTCATCGACGCGCAGTTGCCCGACGGCAACGCACTCGACGGTATCCGGGTCATCGCCGAGTGCTCGCCGGAGACGGCGGTGGTGGTGCTGAGCGCCTCGACCGACCATCACGCGGCGATGAAGGCCCTCGAACGGGGAGCGGCCGGCTACTTGTTGAAGGAACAGAAGGTCGACGAGGTGTTCGACGGCATCAGGGCCGCCCACGCCGGCGACCGGCCGGTGGCGCCGCAGCTCATCAACGCGCTCGTCAGCCGCCTGTCGGCCGGTGGCGAGACGGTTCGGCACCTCAGCCGCAGGGAAGTGGAGGTGCTCCGGCTCCTCGCCGAGGGCATGTCCACCGCCGACCTGTCGTCGCACCTGCAGCTGTCGCTGAACACGGTACGCAACCACATCCAGAGCGCGATCCGTCGCCTCGGTGCCCATTCGAAGCTGGAAGCCGTGGCCATCGCCCAGCGCGAGGGTTTGATCAGTGCACCGTGACCAGGCCACGGTCGGCGTCGTCGACCCACCGTTCCTGGACGTCGGCGGCGACACCCCGTCGGTGCAGCTACGCCTGCGCACCGTCGTCGTGGCCGACGAGTGGGCGTTCGTCCGCCACGGCGTCGAGGCCCATCTGCGCCGCGTCGGTGCCCGCATCGCGGCCTCGGCCCCCACGTTCCACGACCTGGGCGACGGGCTGCGCCAGCGGCCGGGCCTGGAACCAGACCTGGCGGTCGTCGGCACCCTGCCCGACATCACCACGCTGGGGGCCGCACGGTGGTTCACCGACCGCGGCACCCCCGTCATCGTCCTCGACGAACGGCCGTCACCGCGGCGCGTCCTCGACCTCTGGGGCGTCGGCGTGCGGGCCGTCATCGGCCGCAACGCGCGGCAGTCCGAGCTCACCGATGCCCTCGCTGCTGTGGCAGCAGGTGGCCATTATCTGGGTGCCGGATTGCTCTCCGGAGTGGTCAAAGCGGCCGCGACGGCCCCCTCCGGACCCCATGGAAACCTCACGGGGCGTGAGCGTGACGTGCTGCGCGAACTGGCCGCCGGCGCCACCAACCACGAGATCAGCGCCAGCCTGCACATCAGCGCGCAGACGGTGAAGACCCACCTCGGCAACATCTACGACAAGCTCGGCGTCCGCCGGCGCACCGATGCGGTGCGCATGGCCATCGAGCACGGCCTCCTCTAGTCCCGAACCTGAAGAGTCCGGTGATCCCGGCCGGGTCTCCCCGGCCGGGATCCGCCGGGATCCGCCCGATCGGTCAGGCTCGGCGGCGAGCGGCGAGCAGCAGACCGCCGGCGCCAGCGGCGCCCAGCGCCAGGAGCAGCAAGGGCAACGGGTCGCCACCGGCTCGCGGCAGCGGGCCCTTGTGGATGGTGGTCGTGGTGGTGCCAGGGGTCGTCGTGGGAGTGGTCGTGGGCGGCGGCTCGGACGCCACGATCAAGGTGTTGACGGCGGCCGACAGGTCGCACACCTGGCCGTCGACCACCGGCTCGCACGAGAGCGCCGTCGACGGGTCGATCGCCTCCACTGCAGTACGAGCGGCAGCGGCCACCGGGCCGTAGTCGCCCACGATCTTCGCCTGGTTCGTGAGCGTCGAGCCCACGAGCGACGTGTCGTCGTCGACGTTCACCACCACGGTGATCACCGGGGTGGTCGCGTCGGCCGCCAACGTGCCGTCGAGGTCGCAGTGGAACAGCTGCGGGCGTGCGCTGCTGTCGAGCGTGCATGTGCCCGCACCACCGGCGACCGCAGCCGTCACGTACGACACGGCGGCGGGCAGGCGGTCGCTGATGACCACGTTGTCCAGCGTGAGGCCGCCGGTGTTGCGGCCCTGCATGGTGTACGAGAACTGACCGCCCAGGCCCACCTGCTGGGTGGACGCCGCCTTGTCGATGAGCACCGAGGCGTAGCCGTTGGTGACGGTGACGCTCACCGTCTCGCCCAGGTGGCCCGACAGGGTGATCTGCGACGGCGACACCACGCTGGTGCTGGCGGTGCCCCGATCGGTCTCCTCCACCTGGTACTGGATGCCCGCGGGGTCGAGCGTGGAGGGCAGCGTCACCGTGGTGGGCTGTCCGGCCACGAGCGGCACCGAGGTGACCTGCACGTAGGCGTCACCGACCAGTCGCGAGATGGTGACGGTGTACGTCTCGGGGGCATCGGGGCCACCGATGAGCTGCTTGTCGACGATGACCGTGCGGCTGCACACCACGTCGGTGGCGGTCGCGGTGGCCACCACCTCGTCGCCCACCGACAGGGAGAGCGGCGCACTGATGGAACCGATGGTGCGCGACTCGCCGGCCGGGATGGTGGCCGAGCCACCTGCCCAACTGACGGTCACCTCGGTGGCCTCGGTGTTGGTGATGGTGAACCAGTACACGTCGACCGAGCCGGTGGCGCTGACGGCGTTGCACTGGGCGACCACGTCGAACACCGGGTTGCAGTCGACGGTGACGACCA
The DNA here is from genome assembly GCA_966112835.1 of uncultured Acidimicrobiaceae bacterium. Lineage (GTDB taxonomy): Bacteria > Actinomycetota > Acidimicrobiia > Acidimicrobiales > Ilumatobacteraceae > UBA668. Next base: position 10,531 of record CBHWEI010000021.1, on the reverse strand, counting down.
CGTCGGGGACCGGCGTGCCGTTGATGGCGACGACGAACGTGTGCTCGCCGTCGGACAGGCCGTCGATGACCACCGTGGTGGACGCACCCGGTGCGACCACGTGGTCGACGCCGTCGATGGTGAACGTGGCGTCCTTGTCGTCACCGAGGTTCTCGAGCAGGAACGACACCGCACCGTCGAAGGCGCGGCACTCCTGGGTGACGGTGATGCGCGGCGACAGGTCGCACGAGATCTGCACGTCGAACGACAGGTCCTGCTTGCCGGCCATCACGTGGATGGTGTGCGTGCCGTCGGTCAGGCCGCTGATGACGGCCTGCTGCGGGCTGCCGGGCTGCACCAGGTAGCTGGTGCCCTCCACGACGAAGCGCACCGGCGCACCCAGCGCGGTCATGGTGACCGTGACGGTGCCGTCCTGGTCGGCGCACACCTTGGCCACCTGGATGGTGCCCTGGCCGTCGACCGGCGGCGGGCAGTGCTCGTCGTCGGGCTCGTCGACGGTGGTGCTCGTGTCGTGGTGACCCTCGGACGTGCTGGTCTCGTGCTCGTCGGTGGTGCTCGACGCGTGGTCGTCGGTGGTGCCGGGGTAGCTCGACCCGGTGTTCGCCGTCGTCGTCGTCGTGGCGTGCTCCGTCGTGCTCGTGCTGTGCACCGTGGTGGTGGTGTAGCTGTTGGTGAACGACCGCGAGTACGGGTTCGACTCGACCGAGCTGCTGGTGGACGACGACTCGTGGCCCGGGTACGACGAGCTGGTCTCGTGCTCGGTGGAGCTGGTCTCGCCGTCGGTGGTGGACGGCTCGTGCTCGTCGACCGTGGTGCTGGTGGGCGTCTCGGCCTCGCACTCCACGGGCGGCAGCGGCGGCTCGACCTCGTGGTCGCAGTCCACCTCGAACTCCTGCGAGAGGTCCGCCTCACCCGACGTGACCTTCACCTCGTACTCGCCGTCGGCGAGACCCGAGAAGGTGCGGCTGGCCGACCCGTTGGGGTCGACCGAGATCTGCTCGGCGGCATGGGTGACGGGGTGCTCGACCGTGAACGTCACGGCCTCGCCGCCGGTGTTGAACAGGTTCACGGTGACGGCACCATCGCCGTTCACGCACGCCTGCGACGCGGTGACCGACGGGACCTGCTGATCGCAGTCCACCTCGACGTCGCGCGAGTGGTCCTCGTCGTCCTTCATGACCTTGATGTGGTGGTGCCCGTCGGACAGGTCGTGGTAGCTCACGTGCTGCTCTTCACCGGCGTGCACCGTGTAGCTCTGGTGCGAGTCCTCCTGGTCCGGGTCGTACACGTCGAACGTCACGTCGTGGGCGAACGGGCCGGCCGGGTTGCTGAGCGTGAGGGTCACCTCGCCGTCGCCGTAGCCGGGCGCGCTGTCCTCGCACTGCAGTTCGTGCTCGACGTGGGCGTCGCCATCGCAGTCGGGCTTCTCCAGCTCGACCTCGTCGTGACCCTCCTGGTCGGGTTCTTCGCCGTTGCCCCACTTGCTCATCGGCTCGGTGGACACGACCAGCTTCTCGGCGCCCTCGGGCCACGAGAAGTGACCGGCGAACGAGTAGCCGTCGTCACCGGAGAACGAGCCGTGGCCCACTTCCTGCGCGTCGCCACCGTCGCTACTGCGATGGATGCGGACGTCGTCGTTCGAACCGTCATCGCTCTTCGACCACGAGGTGGCCGTCCAGCTGACCTGCCCGTCGCACGACACCTCGGCATCGAGATGCGCGCGGTGGGCGCTCGCGGCACCCGACAGCATCGGCGTGATGGTCACGAGGCCGAGCAGCAACATTGCTGCTGCGGCCACGCGCACGCTCGTCGAACGGAGCGCGCTGCGCACCTGAGCCATTCCCCATACCTCCACGTCGTGCCGGGCGGCGGTGTTCCCGGCTCAATTTGGGGCGGTTTCGCTCTCGCTCCCCGCTGGCGAAGCGACCAATTGCAGCCAGTGGATCGTCACGTCCCGTCGTACCCGAAGGCACGAATCTGACGGTAGGTGAGAATTTCTCACCGGGCAAGGTGTGGATTCTCAAGAACTCGACAAGACGCGCCACGCTCCGTGTCGCGGCGCTACACGACTGCCGCGACCAGCACCGATGCGGCTAGCGTCGCCGCACGATGTCCCGCCGTCTGCTTCCGTCGCGCGCCGCCGTGTACTGCCTGCTGGGCGGGCTGCTGGTCGCCGCATCGCTTCCCCCGTGGGGGTTCTGGCCGCTGGCGTTCGTCGGCATCGCCCTGTTCGAGACCGGTCTGCAGCGCGCCGAGCGCGGCCGCGCACGCGCCACGTTGGGTTTCGTCTTCGCGGTCGCCTGGCTGGGGCCGGGCATGGTGTGGATGTGGTTCCTCACCGCACCCGGCTACCTGCTGGCCACCGCCCTGTTCGCCGGGTTCCACGCCGTCGCCGCGCTCGTCGCGCCGCGCGGGCCGTGGCGTGTGGTGGGCCGGCCGGCAGCGCACACGCTTGCCGAAGCCTTGAGACTCTGCTTCCCGTTCGGCGGCGTCCCCCTCGCCACCCTGGCCATCGGTCAGGCCGGTGGCCCGTTCATCGGTGTCGCCCGCATCGGCGGCGTGCTCCTGCTCACCTGGTTCACGTTCCAGATCGGCTTCGCGCTGGCGGGCCCGTCGCCGTTCGTGCCCGCGCTGGCCCGCAAGCGCGGCGTCACCGCGAAGGGCGAGTGGCACGGCGTCATCGTGTTCGTCGCTGCACTGGCCGTGTGGGCCATCGCCCCGCTGGCCGATGGCACCAGTGCGGCGGACGCTTCCCTGTTGCGCGTCGCCGTGGTGCAGGGCGGCGGTCCTCAGGGCACCCACGCGAACGACACGTCGTCGCGAGAGGTCTTCGACCGGCACATGGACGCCACCGCCACCATCGAAGCCGGCTCGGTCGACTTCGTGGTGTGGCCCGAGAACGTCATCGACGTCGACGACTTCGCCACCAGCGACGAGCTGAAGAGCGTCACCGAGGAAGCGGCGCGCATCGGCGCACCGTTCGCCGTCGGCATCACCGAGGACACGCCCGACGGCGACCACTTCCTGAACGCGCAGGTCATCGTCACCCCCGAGGGCGAGGTCTACGACCGCTACGACAAGGTTCGCCGCGTGCCGTTCGGCGAGTACATGCCCATGCGCGGCCTGCTGTCGGCCCTCGGCGCTCCCACCGACCTGGTGCCCCGCGACGCGGTGGCCGGCACCGGCCCAGCCTTGCTCTCGTTGCCCGACGGCACGAAGATGGGTGTCGTCATCTCGTGGGAGGTGTTCTTCGGTGGCCGCGCCAACGACGGCATCGTCCACGGCGGCGAGTTCATCATCAACCCCACCAACGGCAGCAGCTACACGTGGACCGTGCTGCAGAGCCAGCAGATCGCGTCGTCGCGGCTGCGGGCCGTCGAGCAGGGGCGCTGGCTCGCCCAGGCGTCGCCCACCGGCTTCAGCGCGTTCGTCAGCCCGCAGGGCGACGTCTACCAGCGCACCTCGGTGAGCGAGCAGGAGGTCATCGTGCGCGACATCGAACGCCGCGAAGGCCGCACGTGGTACTCGTACCTCGGCAACTGGCCGTGGGTGGCGCTCATGGCGCTGCTGTTGGGCGGCTCGCTGGTCGCCGGCGGCGAAGTGCCGTTCAGGAAGCGGGCACCGGAATCGGAGTAGGCGGCTCGACGCCCGACAGCACGTTCACCGCGTTGTGGGCTGCCAGCCGGGCCATGGCCGAACGGGTCTCGACCGTGGCCGAGCCCAGGTGCGGCACGAGCACCGCGTTCTCGCACTCGAGCAGACCGGGGTGCACCGCAGGCTCGTTCTCGAACACGTCGAGGCCCGCGCCGGCGATCTGACCCGACTGCAGTGCCTGCACCAGCGCGGCCTCGTCGACGATGGGGCCGCGGGCGGTGTTCACCAGGTGCGCCGACGCCTTCATCATGCCCAGCTCGCGCTCGCCGATGAGGTGGTGCGTGGACGGCGAGTACGGGCAGTTGATGCTCAGCACGTCGCTGGTGGCGAGCAGTTCGTCCATGCTCATGAACTCGGCACCGAGCTCGGCCTCGATGGACGGTGCCACCGGCTTGCGGTTCGAGTAGGCGATGGTCATGCCGAACGCACGGGCGCGGCGGGCCAACGCCTGGCCGATGTCGCCCATGCCGACGATGCCCAGCCGGCGGCCCTGGATGCCGCTGCCGAGCATGTAGAACATGCCCCACTGCCACGGCGTGCCGCTGCGGATGACCCGCTCGCCCTCGCCCAGCCGGCGGGTGGACATGAGCACCAGCGACATGGCGATGTCGGCGGTGGCCTCGGTGAGCACGCCCGGTGTGTTGGTGCACACCACGCCGCGCTTCGCACATGCGGCGACGTCGATGTTGTTGTAGCCGACCGCCACGTTGGCGACCACCTTCAACTGCGGGCCGGCGGCGTCGAGGAACGCGTCGTCGACCTTCGTGGTGAGCAGCGTGAGCGCCGCGTCGGCGCCCGCCACCATCTCGTGCACCTGCTCGACCGTGGGCACGTCGAGCGAGTCCCAGGCGACCACGTCGCCCGCTTCGTGCAGCAGTTCGAACCCCGCATCGGGGATGCGGCCGGTGACGGCGATGCGCGGCATCAGACGCTCTCGATCCAGCGACGTAGGCCCGACAGGCCCTCGTGAATGTCGTCGACCGACAGGCCCGAGTACGCGAAGCGCACGAAGTGGTCGGTCTCGCCGGGCTGCGGCCGGCCGAAGTGCTTGCGGGTGCAGAACGACACGCCGGTTTCGTGCAACGCCGCGGTGGCGAACTGACTGACCTCGTCGTAGCCCATGCGCGCCATCAGGTCGGTGACCTTCGGGAACAGGTAGAAGGTGGCCTCGGGCTTCGGGCACACCAGGCCGTCGATCTGCGCCAGCTCGCCCCAGGCGGCGTCGCGACGTCGCTGCAGCTCGGCCAGGATGGCCAGCGGGCCCTCCTGTGAACCGGTGATGCCTTCCACGCCGGCGGCCTGAACGAAGTGGGTGGTGCAGCTCTCGTCGTTGGTGTTCAGCTTGGCGATGGTCTCGGCGATGGGCGTGGGTGCGATGGCGGCACCGAGGCGCCAGCCGGTCATCGCGAACTTCTTCGAGAACGTGTAGAGGATGACCGTGCGCTCGTACATGCCGGGCAGCGACGCGATGGACGTGCTGCTGCCGGAGTAGCGCATCTCGAAGTACGCCTCGTCGGCCAGCACGGTGAGGTCGTGCTCGATGGCGATGTCGGCGATGGCCTGCATCTCCTCCGGCGTGCTCTCGCACCCGAGCGGGTTCTGCAGGTTGTTGTAGATGATCGCCTTCGTCGACGGCGTGATGAGCGAGCGCAGGTGGTCGAGGTCGATCGAGAAGCCGGCGTCGGTCTGTACGTAGCGGTACGCCAGGCTCTGGCCGCCGTAGTACTCGATCATGCTCTCGTAGATGGGGTAGCCGGGGTTCGGGTACAGCACGCCGTCGCCGGGGTTCATGACGGTCTGGATGAACTTGCCGATCACCGGCTTGCCGCCGGGCTGCACCACCACGTTCGCCGCGGTGTAGTCCAGGCCGCGGCGGGCGCCGGTGTCGGCGGCCAGGGCCTCGCGCAGCGGCATGATGCCGGCCGCCGGGCAGTAGCCGGTCTTGCCCTCGCCGATGGCGCGGTTCATGGCCTCGACCATGTTCGACGGCGTCGGCAGGTTGATGTCGCCGAGGTGGAACGGGTACACCCGGTTCCCCTTCGACGCCCAGTCGGCCGCGGCCAACGACACCGCGAACGCGGTCTCGGTGCCCAGGTTGGCCAGTCGTGTTGCGAGCGCCATCGCTCCTGCCTTTCCCAACGGGACCGTTGTACGAAAAGTTCAGAGCGATGCTAGCAACCCCGTCCCGCATCCCGGAACCGTTCCACATCGTGGACCACTTGCCTCGCTCCACCACCTCAAGCCATGAGGGCCCGAGGTTTTCCGGCAGCGCGGACGGCACCCGAGGTAACGCTGCAGACCCGGGTCCGCAGGATTACCTCGGGTGGGGTCAGAGCTCGAGGAGGACGGTGACGGGGCCGTCGTTCTGGATGTCGACGAGCATCTCGGTGCGGAAGCGGCCGGTGGCGACGGTGGCGCCGAGGGCACGCAGGTGGTCGACCACGGCCTGCACCAACGGCTCGGCCTGCTCGGGGCGGGCGGCGGCGATCCAGCTGGGGCGGCGGCCGGCGTTGGTGTCGCCGTACAACGTGAACTGGCTGACGACGAGCACCTCGCGGGTGGTGTCGGCGACGCTGCGGTTCATGACGCCCGCGTCGTCGTCCATCACGCGCAGGTGCCAGATCTTCTCGGCCAGCTTCTTGGCCAGCTCGGGCGTGTCGGTGTGGGTGACGCCCACGAGCACGCACAGCCCCTGACCGATCTCGCCGGTCACCTCGCCCTCCACCGTCACCTTGGCCGACTTCACCCGCTGCACCAGACCTCGCATGGAGGCGCATGCTAGAGAGTGGCGGATGATCGAGCTGGAGGCAGGCACCGCATTCGTCACCGTCGACGACGACGCGGGCGGTCGCATCGCCCAGATCGAGGTCGCCGGCACGACGCTGCTGAAGTCCGACCGCAGCGGCGGCGACCTCACGTGGGGCAGCTACCCGATGGCACCATGGGCCGGCCGTGTGCGCCACGGCCGCTTCACGTTCGACGGGGTCGAGCACCAGCTGCCCGTGAACCTGGTGCCGCACGCCATCCACGGCACCACGTTCACCATGCCGTGGGAGGTGGTCGACGCCGGCCGCGACTACTGCGAGCTGCGTTGCCCGCTCACGTGGTCGTTCGGCGGCACCGCGCACCAGCACATCGCGCTCGACGAGCGCGGCGTCACCTGCATCCTCAGCGTGTTCGCCCAGCAGGCGGCCATGCCCGCCGTCGTGGGGTGGCACCCGAACTTCGTGAAGCCGCTGCGCACCGAGATCGAGTTCGAGCAGATGTACGTGCGCGACCACGAGTTCATCGCCGTCGACCAGCTCGTGGAGCCCCGCGAGCACCCGTGGGACGACTGCTTCGTGCGGCCACGCGGCCCGCTGCGCATGTGGTTCCCCGGCCTCGCCGTCACCATCGACAGCGACTGCGACCACTGGGTGGTGTTCGACGCGCTCGACGACTCGACGGCGGTCGAACCGCAGAGCGGGCCGCCCGATGCGTTCACCATCGGCGGCGCCGTGCGGCTGGAACCGGGCGAGTTGCTGCAGCGCCGGATGACCATCGCCTGGGGTGCCTGACCTGCGGTTCTGTGCCCGACCTACCGGCCGGTAACCGCCGGCCGATAGCGTTGCCTGCCATGTCTGCCGTCACCCCGGCCGGTGCCCGAGGCCTCGACCCCGATGCACCCCTGAAGATCGCCTACCTCACCTATCGCGGCAAGCCGCACGTGGGCGGCCAGGGTGTGTACACCCGCCACCTCACCAAGGCGCTGGTCGACCTGGGCCACACTGTCGAGGTCTTCAGCGGCCAGCCGTACCCGGTGCTCGACGAGCGCATCACCATGCACAAGCTGCCCAGCCTGGACCTGTGGAACGAGCAGTACCCCGGCCGCTTCCCCGCCTACTGGGAAGTGAAGTCGAAGGGCGACCTGGCCGAGACCCTGTCGCACCTGAAGGGCACGTTCGGCGAGCCGCTCGGCTTCAGCGTGCGCGTGCTCGACGTGCTGAAGAAGCGCCAGCGCGAGTTCGACCTGGTGCACGACAACCAGTGCCTGGGCTACGGCATCCTCGGCATCGAGAAGATCATCCCCACCATCGTCACCCTGCACCACCCCATCACGCGCGACCGCGCGCTCGAGATGGAGCACCAGACCAAGCGCAGCAAGAAGCGCAGCATCGGCCGCTGGTACGGGTTCGTGAAGATGCAGGGCCGCGTCGCCAGCCGCATGCCGCGCGTCGTGGTCGTCAGCGAGAACAGCATCAAGGACATCCACGCCGACATGGGCGTCAGCCTGGACCGCATGCGCCTGGTGCCGGTGGGTGTCGACCCCGACCTGTTCGTGCCCATGCCGCACGTCGCCCGTCGCCCCGGTCGCCTCATCACCACCGCGTCGGCCGACGTCGCGTTGAAGGGGCTCAGCTACCTGCTCGAGTCCATGGCGAAGCTGCGCACCGAACGCGACGTCACGCTCACCATCATCGGCAAGCCCCGCGAGGGCGCCAGCAACGACCTCATCGACAAGCTCGGCCTGCGCCCGCACATCGAGTTCGTGTCGGGCGTCAGCGACGAGCGCATCGTCGAGCTGTACGCCGAGGCCGAACTGGCCGTCGTGCCCAGCCTGTACGAAGGCTTCAGCCTGCCGGCCATCGAGGCCATGAGCACCGGCATCTGCCTGGTGGCCACCGACGGCGGCGCGCTGCCCGAGGTGACCGGCCGCGACGGCGAGACGGTGCTGCAGTGCAAGGCGGGCGATGTCGAGGCACTCACCACGGCCATCCGCCGCGGCCTCGACGACGCCGACCTGCGCGCCCGCATCGGCGCCGCCGGCCGCACCCGCGTCGCCGAGCGGTGGAGTTGGAAGCACTGCGCCCAGCTGACGGTCGACCAATACCGCGAGGTGCTGGCGATGCCTGCGAACGTGCAGAAGCTGCGCACGAACGGTCGGATCTGACCCTTGCTCACCATTCGTTTCGATCAATTGGGCGTCCGGCCCGGCGACCTCGTCCTCGACGCGGGGGCAGGGTTCGGCCGTCACGCGTTCGAGCTCGCCCGCCTGGGCGCGAACGTGGTCGCCCTCGACTACATGGCCGACGAGGTGGTCACCACCCGCGGCACGTTCGGTGCCATGGTCGAAGCCGGTGAGATCCCCGAGGAGCGCTACGTGGGCGCCCTGCAGGGCGACGCCACCCGCCTGCCGTTCGACGACGGCTCGTTCGACCGGGTCATCACCAGCGAGGTGCTCGAGCACATCCAGGACGACGTCGCCGCCATCGGCGAGCTCGTGCGCGTGCTGCGACCGGGCGGTACGTTCGCCTGCACCGTGCCCACCTGGTACCCCGAGAAGCTCAACTGGTTGCTCAGCGACGAGTACCACGCGCCGAAGTCGGTGGGCGGGCACGTGCGCATCTACTCGGCCACCGAGTTGAAGGCCAAGCTGCGCACCGCCGGCCTGACGGTCACGGGCAGCCACCATGCGCACGCGCTGCACTCGCCGTACTGGTGGCTGAAGTGCGCCGTCGGTCCGCGCAACGACGACCACCCGGCCGTGGTGAAGTACCGCAAGATGCTCGAGTGGGAGATCACCGAGCAGCCCGGCTCCATGAAGGTGCTCGAGCGTGCGCTCGCGCCCGTCATGGGCAAGAGCTTCATCGTCTACGGAGTGAAGTCGTGAGCCGCATCCCCGACATCGAGGGCGTGCTGTCGGCCGACGAAGTGGTGCAGACCGCCGAGTCCATCGCCGCCCTGCAACTCGACACGGGCATGATCCCCTGGTTCCCGGGCGGTCACTGCGACCCGTGGAACCACGTCGAGACCGCCATGGCGCTCGACGTGGCCGGCCTGCACGAGCCGGCCGAGAAGGCCTACGAGTGGCTGGTCGACATCCAGCTCGAGAACGGCAGCTGGTGGAACTACTACCTGCCCGACGGCTCGGTGGAAGAGGCCAAGCTGGACACCAACGTGTGCGCCTACATCGCCACCGGCGTGTGGCACCACTGGCTGTGCACCTGGGACCGTGGCTTCGTCGACCACCTGTGGCCCACCGTGCAGCGCTCGCTCGACTGGGTGCTGTCCATGCGCAAGCCGAACGGCACGCCGCTGTGGGCCCGCAACGCCGACGACGCGCCGTGGGACTACGCGCTGCTCACCGGTTCGTCCAGCATCGCCCACGCGCTGCACTGCGGCGCCCGCCTGGCCGACCTCATCAACGAGCCCCGCCCCGACTGGGTCGAGGCCGGCGACGTGCTGGCCCACGTGGTGGCCACCCAGCCCGATGCGTTCGAGCCGAAGGAACGCTGGGCCATGGACTGGTACTACCCGGTGCTCACGTCGTGCCTCACGGGCGAGGACGCCAAGGTGCGCCTCACCGAGGGCTGGCCCACGTTCGCCATGGAGGGCAAGGGCATCCGTTGCGTCAGCGACGAGCCGTGGATCACCGCCAGCGAGACGGCCGAGGCCAGCATCGCCCACGCCGTCATCGGCGACATGGCCACCGCCACCGATCTGCTGGCGTGGACCCGGCCACACCGCCGCGACGACGGCTCGTACCTCACCGGGCTGGTGTACCCGTCGCTCGAGAGCTTCCCCCCGGGCGAGACCAGCGCCTACACGGGCGCCGCGGTCATCCTGGCCGCCGACGCGATCACCGGTGCCAGCGCGGCGAGCAACGTTTTCGTGCCCCGCGCCACCGACTGACGGCGTCCGCCGGGTCACTCGGCCAGCGCTTCCTCCACCGGCCGCAGGTACCGCGGCGCGCTCAGCGCGATGAGCACCATCACCACTGCGCCGATCACGAACGGCGCACGCAGGCCCCACCACCGCGCGGCCAGTCCACCGAACGCGGCGCCGAACGGCACCACGCCCCAACTGACGGTTCGGTACGCGGCGTTCTGCCGGCCGA
>CBHWEI010000020.1:0-26411 GCA_966112835.1 uncultured Acidimicrobiaceae bacterium | reverse complement strand
GTGGATGTTCTCCATCGCCGGCGCCGGTGTGGTGTTCTTCGGACTGGTGGCGCTCGCCCAGCGCGAGGGCCGACCAGTCATCGCTTGATCAGCTGAGGCGCTCGACGATCATGGCCATGCCCTGGCCACCACCGACGCACATGCTCTCCAGGCCGTACTGCTTGTCCTCCCACTGCAGACCGTTGATGAGCGTCGTCATGATGCGAGCGCCGGTCATGCCGAACGGGTGGCCCAGCGCGATGGCGCCGCCGTGCACGTTCATCTGCTTGTCGAGGTCGATGCCCAGGTGACGGGCCGAGCCGATGACCTGGCAGGCGAACGCCTCGTTGATCTCGACCAGGTCGATCTGGTCGATGGTCATGTTGGCGCGGCCAAGGGTCTGGCGGATGGCCTCGATGGGGCCGAGGCCCATGATCTCGGGGTTCAGGCCCGACACGCCCGACGCGACGATGCGGGCCAGCGGGGTGAGGCCGAGCTGCTTGGCCTTGGTGTCGCTCATGACCATGACGGCGGCGGCGCCGTCGTTCAGCGGGCAGGCGTTGCCGGCGGTGACGGTGCCGTCGGGGCGGAAGGCCGGCTTCAGCTGGCTGACCGCTTCGTATGTGGTGCCCGGGCGGGGGCCGTCGTCCTTCGACACGACGGTGCCGTCGGCCAGGGTGAGCGGCGTGATCTCACGGGCGAAGAAGCCGTTGTCGACGTGGTCGCAGGCCAGGTTCTGGCTGCGCACACCGAAGCGGTCCATGTCCTCGCGGCTGATGCCCTCGATCTCGACCACGTTCTCGGCCGTCTGACCCATGGCGATGTACATGTCGGGCAGGCCCTCGGGCGGGGTCCACGTGCCCTGGCCACCCTGCGCACGCAGCTTGGTCCGCTCGCCGGCCTCCTTGAAGATGGCATTCGGAGCCATGTCGCTGGCACCCGAGGCGTAGCGGCTGACGGTCTCGACGCCGGCAGCGATGAAGCAGTCGCCCTCGCCCGCCTTGATGGCGTGGAAGGCCATGCGGATGGTCTGCAGGCTGGACGAGCAGTAGCGGTTCACGGTGACGCCGGGGACGTCGCCCAGACCGGCCAGCGACGCGACCACGCGACCGATGTTGAAGCCGCCTTCGCCGGCGGGCTGGCCGATGCCCATCATCAGGTCCTGGACGTCGTCGCCCTTCACCTGCGGCACCTTCTCCATGAGGGCCCGCACGATCTGCGCGCTCATGTCGTCGGGACGCATCGACACCAGCGACCCCTTGTTGGCGCGGCCGATGGGGCTGCGGGCGGTTGCAACGATCACTGCTTCAGTCATGGCGAGAGCGTAGCTACCCGCCGGTAGCCGGAATCAATCGGAGTCGCCGGGCTCGCCTAGCCGGCTTGGACCACCCGGAACGCCTCGGCCGCACGGCCTTCGGGCAGACCGAGCGCCACCGCGGTGCGGCGCATCCACTCGGTGACGCGACCGGGCACGCCGGCCGGGTCTGGATGCTGGCTGACGTGCGACAACAGCGCCTCGAACTTCTGGTCCACGTAGTCGGTGACGTCGACCGGATCGGTGGGCTGTGCGTGACCCGACAACCAGATCTCCTTCCCCTCCCACGGCTCGAGGCCGGCCGCGAGCAGCTCGGGGAAGGCGAACGGGTTGCGCGAGTCGGGGTACACGGCGCACATGGCTGCCTCACCCGCAGCGAGGTGGTCGGGGTGGCTGGCGAAGATGCGGTCGAGGTTGCGTTCGGGCGACTGACAGACGACCACCTGCGGGCGCACCTTGCGGATGACGCGGCTGATGTCGCGGCGCAGGGTGAGGTCGGCCACCACCCGCCCGTCGGGGTGGGCGAGGAACACGAGGTCCTTCACACCCACCGCGTGTGCGGCGGCGGTCTGCTCGCGGCGGCGCAGTGCGGCCATCTCGGTGCGCGGCATGGAACGGTCGGATCCGCCGGCGTCGCCGTCGGTGACGAGGCAGTAGGTGACATGCACGCCGTGGTCCACCAGCCACGCCATCGTGCCGGCAGAGCCGAAGTCGACGTCGTCGGGGTGCGCCATCACGACCAGCAGTCGTTCGATCTCGGAGGGGTTCAGCACGTCGCCCACCCTACGGCAGGGTTACCATCCGCCCCATGCAAATGCCCGATGTCGCCCTCGGTTCCTTCGACCTCTCCGATCCCGAGTTCTGGATCGCCCCGCGCGAGTACCGCGAAGCCGCGTTCCGCACGCTGCGCAACGAGCAGCCGGTCAGCTGGTGGGAGGAGTGGGAGTTCCCCGACGCGCAGTTCCCGAAGGGCCCCGGCTACTTCTCGCTCGTCAACCACGAGGACATCTGGCACGTCAGCCGCAACCCTCAATTGTTCTGCAGCGGCCAGGGGGTGAACGTGGGCGACATGCCCCTCGAGATCGGCGAGTTCTTCGGCTCGATGATCATGATGGACGACCCCAAGCACTTCCGCCTGCGCTCCATCGTGTCGAAGGGCTTCACGCCCAAGGAGATCTCCCGCGTCGAGTCGTACGTGCACACCAAGGCCGCGTCGGTCGTCGACCGCCTGCTCGCCGACTTCCCCGACCGCGAGTGCGACTTCGTGAACGAGGTGGCCGCTCCCCTGCCGCTGCAGATCATCTGCGAGATGATGGGCATCCCCGAGGCCGACCAGGCGCAGATGTTCGCCTGGACGAACATCATCCTCGGCGTGGGCGACCCCGAGTTCACCCAGTCGTTCGAGGACCTCATCGCCGCCGGCATGGGCCTGTTCCAGTACGCCCAGGCGTTGGGCGAGGACCGCTTGAAGAACCCGCGCGAAGACCTCACCAGCATCATGATGCACGCCGACGTCGACGGCGAGCGCCTCACCCCGCAGGAGCTGGGCTCGTTCTTCATCCTGCTCGTGGTGGCCGGCAACGAGACCACCCGCAACGCCATCAGCCACGGCCTGAAGTTGCTCACCGACAACCCCGGTGAGCGCGACCTGTGGTGGAACAACTGGGACGCGAACACCAAGACCGCGGTCGACGAGATCGTCCGCTACGCCACGCCGGTCATCCACTTCCGCCGCACGGCCACCGAGGACACCGAGATCCGCGGCCAGAAGATCGCCGCCGGCCAGAAGGTCATCATGTGGTACAACTCGGCGAACCGCGACGAGAAGGTCTACGCCGACCCGTTCCGCTTCGACGTCACCCGCCAGCCGCAGCCGGCCCAGGTGGGGTTCGGTGCCGGTGGCCCGCACTTCTGTCTGGGCGCCAACCTGGCCCGCCGCGAAGTGGCCGTCATGTTCGACGAGCTGCGTCGCCGCGTGCCCACCATCCACGCCGTGGGCGAGCCGGACTACCTGCAGAGCAACTTCATCAACGGCATCAAGCGCCTCCGCTGCGCCTGGTGACGGGTCCCTCCCGAACTTGAGTTCTGCGTGACGTTCGCGAGCCGGGACGGCGCGTGACCGTCAGCGCGTACGCGCGTCGGCGGGCATGTGCTCGAGGTCGCTCAGCCGCGAGAGGGCGAACGTGTGGCCGTCGCCCATCTCGAACGTCTCGAGCCGCGTGATCGACGCGTGGTGGGTGACGAACCGGTCCCACTCCCACGGCACCGGGTCGAGGCCCAATAGGTGGCACAGCAGCACGCCGTTCGTGCCCGCGTGGGCGACGACCGCGATGCGGAAGTCGGGCTTCTCGACGTGCCACAGCGGCAGCGTCTGCTTCGCCCGGTACATGCCCAGCGAACCCCAGAACTCCACCGCGCCGGCGCGCACGCGCTCGACGAACTCGCGCGGCGGCTCGCCGCCACCCTGCAGGCCGTCCCAGCGCGCCTCGGACGGCCGCGTGCGCTCCTCGTCGTAGGCGGCACTGGCCAGTTCGGCCGGCGTGCCGTGCCAGTTCGGCTCGCGGATCTCCTCCAGGAACGGCTGGATCTCCTCGGCATGCCCGAGTGCGTTCCGCATGGGTTCGGCGGTCTGCCGGGCGCGGCGCAGCGGTGAGACGATGATGCGATCGAAGTGCTCACCACCCAGGGCCTTGCCCACGCAGTCGGCCTGCAGCCGACCCAGTTCGGTGAGGGGCGGGTCGACGACGTTCAGGCCGTCTCGCACCCACTCCGGCTGACCATGACGAATGAGCACGATCTCCATAGCGTCACCGATGGTAGGGCGCAGCGGCCGATAACTTCGGATCCGTGAACTCCCCCATCGGTCCGAGTGGCTGGCACCCGGATCCGTTCGGTCGTTTCGAGTACCGCTACCACAACGGGCAGCAATGGACCGCCGACGTGTCGGTCGGTGGGCAGCGGTTCGTCGACCCGCAGTGGTCGGCCGCCGGCACGCCGCCACCCACACCCACCATGACATCGACGATGCTGCCGGTGAACACGCGCTCGCGCGCCATGGCCATCTCGGCGTTCATCGTCGGCCTCGTGTCGGCGCTCAGCGCATGGCTGCCGTTCGTGTTCGTGGCGTCGGCCGTGGGTGCCGTCCTCGCGTTCGTGTTCGGCATCCTCGGCATCAAGAAGTCGCGCACCCAGGGCGGGCACGGTCGCGGCTTCGCGATCACCGGCATCGTGTTGTCGGTCGCCGCCGCACTCCTGTGCGTCGTCGGCTTCATGTTCACCCGAGTCGTGCTGCGGTTCATCGACCCTGCTCCCCACAAGGTGCTCGTCGCCACGTGCGAGCAGACGGCCACTGCGGTGAAGGCCACCGGCACCATCCAGAACCTGGACGACGCCCCGCACAGCTTCATCGTGGTGGTGGCGTTCCAGAAGAACGGCGAACAGGTGGGCACCGAGTCGGTGGCCGTCGACGACGTGCCGGCAGGCGAGACAGCGCCCTTCGAGGCATCGCTGGTCGACTTCGGCAGCGCTCGCGCCACCTGCGTGGTCACCAACGTGTTCGGGCCGGCGCCGTTCGACCTCCGCCCCGGCGACGTCACCAACTGACGGGTTTCCTGCCGAACTGAAGTTCTGCGTGACGGATCAGCCCGCGCTGGTGGCGGCGACCCAGGCGTCGTACATGCGACCGTAGGTGCCACCGGCCTGCACGAGCTCGGCGTGTGTGCCGTCCTCCACCAGGCGGCCGTGGTCGAGCACCAGCACGCGATCGGCGCGGGCCGCGGTGCTCAACCGATGGGCGATGGCGATGGTGGTGCGGCCCGAGGCCAGGTGCTCGAGCGCACGGGCCAGGCGCACCTCGGTGAGCGCGTCGACGGATGACGTGGCCTCGTCGAGCACCAACACGTCGGGGTCCACCAGCGATGCTCGGATGAGTGCGACCAGCTGGCGCTCGCCGGCGCTCATCTGCGCGCCGCGCTCGCCCACCTCGGTGTCGAGGCCGTCGGGCAGGGTCTCGAGCCAGTCGGTGAGGTCCAGGCGCAGCACCGCGGCCACCAGGTCGTCGCGGGTGATGCCCGGCTTGGCGAAGCGGAGGTTGGCCTCGATGGTGCCCTCGAACAGGAACGGCTCCTGCGGCACCACGGTGAGCCGCTGGCGCAGGTCGGCGTTGCGCACCCGGGTGAGCGGCACGCCACCCACCAGCACCGAGCCGGCGGTGGGGTCGGCCAGCCGCGCCACCAGGCGGCCGAGCGTGGTCTTGCCCGAGCCGGTCTCGCCCACCACGGCCACCTGCTGTCCGGCCGGGATGTGCACGCTCACGTCGATGAGCACGGGTGGCTCGTCGGTGTCGCCGCGGCTGCGATAGCTGAAGTCGACTCGGTCGACGGTGACGGCCAGCGCGCCGGCGGGCAGGTTCATCGGCACGTCCGGCTCGGGTGGGCCGATGGGGATCTCGAGCACGCCGAGCACGCGGCGCATGCCGGCAACAGCGGTCTGCGTCTGGTCGAGCACCTCGGTGAACTCGGCGCTGGGCTCGAGGACGCGGTAGGTGAGGAACACGAAGCCCACCATGGCGCCGGCGGTGAGCCCGCTGTCGGGGCCGCGCACCAGGCCGGTGATGACGACCGCGGTGACGGTGAGCACGCCGAACACCTCGCCCGAAGGGAACAGGAACGCACCGATCGTGCCGGCACGGATGAACGAGCTCGATCGTTCATGGCTGGCTTCCTTGGCCCGGGCGCCGTAGCGCGGGCCGGCCTCGTAGGCACGCAACGTCTCGGCGCCGGCCACCACCTCGCTGATCTGGGTCATCACCTGTGCGTTGCGCGACCGGGCCGAGTCGTACGCCTTCGACAGGTGGCCCTGCACCTGTTGCAGCACGAACGCCAACGGGGCGGCCACGATGAACGCCACGACCGCGAGCACCCAGTCGTAGGCGATCATGACGCCGGCCACGAGCAGCATCAGCGTGCCGTTCAGCAGCCACGCCAGGCCACCCCACTGGAAGAACTGGGCGAGCGTCTCGACATCGGAGGTGACGCGGGCGACCAGCGCGCCCTTCCGTTCCTCGTTGTGGTCGGCGACGCTGAGCCGGTGGATGTGCTCGAACAGCCGCACGCGCAGCCCGTAGAGCGCCTCTTCGCTGCGGCGTCCCAACCGGTAGACGGCCGTGCGCTGCGCCCACGACGCGACGATGATGATGACCAGCGCGGTGAGCGACAACTTCACGACCACGTCGACGCGTACGCCCGACGCGTCGTAGCCACGGTCGATGGCCTGCTGCACGAGGATGGGGATGACCACCCGTCCCGCGGCACCGATCATGGCGAGGCCCAACGTGGCCAGGAAGCCGGTGCGCAGCGCGGGAGCGGCGCGCACACCCTTGCCGATGGTCTCGACGGCGGTCCAGCGACCCAGCGGCTCGCTCATGCCGCACCGCCTTCTGCGTCGAGCTCCTGGCGGTCGTGCTCGAACGCCTCGATGAGCTGCCGGTAGGCGGGAACGGTGGCCATCAGGTCGTCGTGCAGGCCGTGCGCCGCCACCTGGCCGTCGACCAGGTAGAGCACGTCGTCGGCGAGGGCGATGGTGGATGGGCGGCTCGCAACGGCCACGACCGTCGTGGTGGTGAGCGCGGCCCGGAGGTTGGCGATGACCCGCGCCTCGGTGGACGGGTCGAGCGCCGAGGTGGTGTCGTCGAGGAGCAGCACGGCCGGCCGGCGCACGAGCGCACGTGCCAGCGCGAGCCGCTGCCGCTGCCCACCCGACAGGCCCACGCCACGTTCGCCGATCTCGGTGTCCAGCCCGTCGGGCAGCTGGTGCACGAACTCGGCCTCGGCCACCTGCAGGGCCAGTTCGACCGCGTCGTCGCCCACATCGGCGCCGAGCGTGATGTTCTCGCGCACGTCGCCCGCCAGCAGGAACGCCTCCTGGAACACGATCTCGGCGCCCTCGGCCGGCACCGTCACCGAGCCACCGGTGGGGGCCACCAGCCCGGCCATCAGGTGCAGCAGCGTGGTCTTGCCCGACCCTGTGGCGCCGACCACGGCGACCGTGCGGCCGGCGTCGATCTCGGCGTTCACGCCGGTGAGGACCTCGCGCTCGCCGTCGTGCGAGTAGTGCAGGTCGCGCAGGTGCACTCCGTTGTCGGGCCCACGCACCAACGACAGGGCGGGGTCGCGTTCGACCGGCTCGTCGAGCAACCCGCGGATGCGCGACCAGCCGGCCAGCGAGTGCGGCACCTCGGACAGTGCGAACCCGATGAGCCGCAGCGGGAACACGAGCAGCGTGAACAGGTAGATGAAGCTGGTGAGCTCGCCCACGGTCATGGCGCCGGACCGCACGCGGTAGGCGCCGCCGATGAGCAGGCCGATGTTCACCACACTGGGGATGGCGTCGAGCACGGCCTCGAACGCGCTGCGCAGACGGACGGCACCCAGGCGCGCCTCGCGGAGCCGACCGGCGATGGTGGCCAATCGTTCCGTCTCGCGATGCTCGGCGCCGAACGACTTGACGACGGCGACGCCCTCGAAGCTCTCGTGCACGGCGGAGCTGAGCTTGCCCAGCTCGTCCTGCGCGGTGTTGTAGAAGCGATCGACGCGACGCTGGTAGCCGATGTTCACCCCGATGAGGATGGGGAACACGCACACGGCCGCCAGGCCGAGGACGGGGTCGGACAGGAGCATCCAGGTGGACGACAGCACCACCAGCACCACGGTGCCCGAGGCGAACGGCAGTGGCGACAGGATGGCCGTGGCGGCCTCGGCATCGACACCCGCGCGGGTGATGAGGTCGCCGGTGGTCTGACGGCGGTGCCACGGCGCCGGCTGTTCGGTGAGACGGTCGATCACGTCGCCACTGAGCCGTTCGGTGACCCGCCAGGCCGTGCGCCCTGCCCATGTGCGGCGCACCACCACACCGCACGCGCGGATGACACCCAGGAGCACGAGCGTGCCCAGCACCGCCGCCACCGTGGAGGTGTCGACCGACCCCTCCTCGAACCGCGGGGTGATGACGTCGTCGATCATCCAGCGCACCACCACGGCAGACCCGACGGTGCACGCGGCGAACACCGAGGCACCGCCCACCGCGATGAAGAACGTGCGCTTCTGGTGCCGGAGCAGCCCCTTCAACAGGTACCACGCCTGTGCCAACCGCCCGTCGGGCACCTGTTCCGCAGCGGCTGTCATCACGGTGACCCTGTCTAGCAGCGTCAGGCCGCGAGCGCGCCGGGAGTTCCGGGGCTGACGGTGCTCTCCGGTCGCCCGTCACCTAGCGTGGAGGGCGTGTTCCAACCCAATCTCGCCATGCTCGTGCTGCGCGTCGTCTTCGGCGTGTTCCTCGCCGCCCACGGGTACAACAAGATCTTCGGTGGCAACGGCCTGAAGGGCACCGCCGGCTGGTTCGGCTCCATCGGCATGAAGTGGCCCATGTGGCAGGCCCGCATCGCCGCCGCCACCGAGATCGGCGCGGGCCTGCTGTTCGCCGCAGGCCTGCTCACTCCCCTGGCCGCCGCCGGCATGGTGGCGCTCATGGTGGTGGCCATCTGGACCGTGCACTGGAAGGTCGGCTTCTTCGTGTTCCGCCCCAACCAGGGCTGGGAGTACTGCGCGTCCATCGCCGTCGTCGCGTTCGTCGTCGGCCTCACCGGCCCGGGCGAGTGGTCGCTCGACCATGCGTTCGGCATCCACTTCGACAACTGGCTGGGGGCCGCCATCGCCGGCGGCCTCGGCGTTGGTGGCGCGCTCGCCCAACTGGCCATCTGCTACCGACCCCCGAAGGAGTCCGCATGACCACCCAGGTCGCCGAGCCCACCGCCACCTCCGGCACGCCGCGGCGCGGCAACGTGCTGGTGAAGGTGGTGCTCGTCATCGGCTGCGCGCTGATGGCCAGCATGTGGATCTACTTCTTCTTCTTCGCCAGCGACGAGGGCGTCTACCAGTTGCAGGACCCCAGCTGGCGCGCCACGGCGCAGCCCATCTGCAAGGCCGCGCAGGACGAGCGCAACGCGCTGGCCGACACCACCGGCGGCTTCATCTCGAACCCCACCGTCGAGCAGATGGCCCAGCGGGCCGAGATCGTCACCAAGGCCACCGACATCGTCGAGCAGATGCTCGACCGCATCGTGGCCATCCCCGTGAACAACGAGAAGGACCAGCTGCGGCTGCAGGTGTTCGAGGAGAACTACCGCATCATCATCAGCGACCGTCGCCGCTATGCCGACAGCCTCGCGGCGGGCAAGCTGGTTCCGTACACCGAGACCGTGGTCGGTGGCGGCCCCGTGTCGAACGTGGTGCTCGACTTCACGGCCGGTGTGAAGGGCAACGAGGTGCCCGAGTGCTCGCCCCCGGGTGAGCTCGGCGGCGAGGTGAACACCTGACCCGACATCAGGTGGGGCGAACCGCCACCAGCACCAGGTCGATGATGCGGTCCATGAGGTCGGCGTCGATCGGCTCGTCGGTGATGAGCCAGCGGTAGAGCAGCGGCGCGACCAGTAGGTCGTGCACCACACCCAGGTCGACGGTGGCGCCGATCTCGCCGCGGGCCGCGGCCCGGTCGAGCACGGCGCGCATCGGCGCGCGGCGATGAGCGTGCGGTACTGCTCGGCCACTTCGGGCGTGACGCGGGCCGCGGCGACCATCTGCGGGAACACGCGCTGCAGGTTGCGGTCGTGCAGCGGTGAGTCGAGTTGGCCGAGCAGCGCGCGCAGGTCGTCGCGCAGTGTCCCGGTGTCGGGCACCTCGGCCGGCAGCACGAAGGTGGCCCACGCGTCGAGCATGAGCGCTTCCTTCGACGACCAGCGCCGATAGATGGTGGCCTTGCCGACCCCGGCACGAGCCGCGACCGCGTCGACGGTGAGCGCGGCGATGCCCACCTCGGCCACCAGGTCGAGTGCCGCCGACAGGATGTCGGTGGTGCACGCCTGGTTGCGAGGGCGACCTCGACGAACTTCGGTGTCGTCGGTGGTGGACATGAGTCAGGATCCTGCCACGGGCTCGACGCTCAGCGCCGCACTCTGCTCGTCGATCGCGTCGTGTGCGGTCGCGGGCAGGAAGCGGTAGGCGACGAAGGCGGCCACCATCACCACGGCGGCACCGACGCGCAGGCCGTTGGACAGGCCGTGCACGAACGAGTCCTGTGCCGCGTGGGCGAACGCCAGCCCCTGGTCGCCCATGCCGGTCGACGTCTTCAGCGCGCCACCCAGGCTGCCCCTGGCCTGGTCGAGCGCCGGGCCCGACAGGCCGAACGAGGCGGCGACGTCGTCGATGCCCGAGGCGTACACGCTGGCCACGAGGCTGCCGATGACGGCGACACCGAGCGCGCCACCCATCTGCCGGGTGGTGTCGTTCACTGCCGAGCCGACGCCGGCCTTCGCCCGCGGCAACGAGCCCATGACGCTCTCGGTGGCCGGCGCCATGACCAGGGCCATGCCCATCGACATGAACATCATGTTCCCGATGACGCGCAGGTAGCTGCTGTCGCGGTGGATGAACGAGAGCACCACCATGGCCGCGGCGATGATGCTGAGCCCCATGGTGACGACTCGCTTGGTGCCGAGCCGCTCGACCAGGCGGGCCGACAACGGGGCGACGATCATCATGGTCATCGCGTACGGCAACAGGCGGATGCCTGCCTGCAGCGGGCTGTACAGGTGCACGAGCTGCCAGTACTGGGTCATGAGGAACAGCGAGCCGAACAGCGCGAAGAACGTGAGCGTGACGGCCGAGTTCGCGGCGGTGAACCGCGGGTTCTTGAAGAAGCTCATGTCGAGCATGGGGTGGTCGGTGAACGACTCCCACAGCACGAAGGCGATGAGCGCGACCAGGCCGATGCCGAACGAGAGGATGGTGGTGCTGCTCAGCCAGCCCTTGTCGGGGCCCTCGATGATGGCGAACAGGATGAACCCCAGCGCCAGGATGGACAGCACCGCACCGAGCGGGTCGAGCCGCGGCGCGGCGGGGTCCTTCGACTCGGGGACGAAGAAGTGCCCGGCCACCAGTGCGATGGCGCCGATGGGCAGGTTCACCCAGAACACCGAGCTCCACGAGAAGTGGGTGAGCAACACGCCGCCGATGACCGGGCCGAGTGCCACACCGAGCCCCGAGAACCCGGCCCAGATGGCGATGGCCCGGGCCCGCTCGCGCGGGTCGCGGAACACGTTGGTGAGGATGGACAGGGTGGACGGCATGATGAGCGCCCCGCCCACGCCCATGAGGCAGCGGGTGAGGATGAGCTGCTGCGGGCTGCCCGACAGCGCCGACAGCACCGAACCGGTGGCGAAGATGACGATGCCGATGCGCAGGGCCAGCTTGCGACCGAAGCGGTCGCCCAGGCTGCCCGTGGTGAGCAGCAGGCCGGCGAACACCAGGGTGTACCCGTCGACGATCCACTGGAGCTGGCTGTTGGTGGCGCCCAACTCCTTCACCAACGAGGGGATGGCCACGTTGAGGATGGTGTTGTCCATCACGATGATGAGCAGGCTCATGCACAACGTGGCCAGGGTGAACCAGCGACGGGCGTGCACACGGGGGTCGATGTCGTCGGACATCGAGAGATGATCGGGGGTCATCGGCACTCTTTCGATACGGAACTGTCTCGTATCGTAATGCCTCAGGGCACCCGCACCCAACCCTCTCCCTCGACATACCGGCGGATCACCTTGGCCGGCGAGCCGACAGCCACGCTGTGGTCGGGGATCTCACCCGAGACCACCGAGTTCGCGCCGATGGTGACGTGCTTGCCGATCTGCGAGCCGGGCAGCACCACGGTGCCGTGCCCCAACCACGACCCGTCACCGATGCGCACCGGTCGCTCGGGCTGGGTCTGCAGCGAGATGGGCAGGTCGACGTCCTGGTAGCCGTGGTTCTGGTCGGTGATGTACACGTGGTGGCCGGTCCACACGTCGTCGCCGATCTCGATGGAGAAGTGGCCGACGATGCCCGAGCCCTTGCCGATGAGGCACCGCGACCCGATGCGCACCACCGGGTCGCTCAGGCATTGCTGACCGGGCACCATGCCCGCCGACAGGGTGGCCTGCGGGCCGATCATGGTCTGCTCGCCGATGTGGATGTAGCGCTCGTTGAAGATGGTGTTGTGCGGGAAGCAGATGATGCTGCCGGCACCGAAACGGCCGAACTTGCGGCCCGCGGTGGAGTCCGGCCCGATGGCCCCCACACGGCCCAACCAGGCCCAGGTGCGGCGCACCCATTCGCCGCCCACCCGGTAGCCGACCGCACGGACACGATGGTACGGACTGGGCGCCACGACCTGAACGCTACCGGTGGAAGCGATAGCATCATGGCCCGAAAGGGCGGACACTCCGAGTGGCCGTTTCCACACCCAATGGCAGCAGATCAGATCGTTCCCCCGCGTGTCGTCAGCCACCCGGTGGCCAAGGGTTGGCTCGTCCACTGCTTCACCGCGTTGGGCGCCGTGTGTGGCATGTTCGGCCTCATCGCCGTCGCCGACGGCAAGGCCAAGCAGGCCATCCTGTGGCTCGCGGTCGCCATGGTGCTCGACGGCATCGACGGCCCGGTCGCCCGCCACTGGTGCGTGAAGGAGAACGTTCCCCGCATCGACGGCTACACGCTCGATCTCATCGTCGACTTCGTCACCTGCATCGTCATCCCCGTCGTGTTCCTCCACCAGTTCGGCATGCTGCCCGAGGGCTGGTCGCTGGTCATCGGTGCGTTCGTGCTGTTCATGTCGGCGCTGTGGATGTCGCGCACCGACCAGATGACCGACGACCACTTCTTCAACGGGTTCCCCTGCGAGTGGAACATGATCGTGCCCACCCTGTACCTGCTGCGGGCCGGGCCGTGGGTGGTGGGCGTGGTGTGCGTGCTGCTGTCGCTCACGCAGCTCACCAACTGGAAGTTCGTGCACCCCATGCAGGTGAAGCGGTTCCGTCCCATCACGGTCACGGTCACCGTCCTGTGGCTGGCCACCGTCATCGCCATGACGTACGACCTGCCCGAGCACTCGCAGATCGGCGACTACCTGCTCATCGCCTGCCCGCTGTACATCGTCGGCCTGGGCGTGTGGCGCACCATCGGCGGCGGCAGCGACCAGGGCGGCGACGTCGGTTCGTTGGCCGCCACCGCGAACGCCACTGCGTGACCTCGAGCCGGCCATGAGCCCCGGCGGGCACCTCACCGACGTCCCCGGCGTGAAGGTCGGCCACGCGCAGCGCGTCGGCCGCCGCTGGCGCACCGGTACCACCGTCGTCCTGCTGCCACCGGGCACCGTCGCCGGCGTCGACGTGCGTGGCGGCGGGCCGGGCACGCGCGAGACCGACCTGCTGCACCCGTCGGCCACCATCGACACCGCGCACGCCCTGTGCTTCACGGGTGGCAGCGCCTTCGGCTTGGCCGCCGCCGGCGGTGTGATGGAGCACCTCGAGCAACGCGGCGTGGGCTTCCGCGTGGGCCCCGGCGACCTCGACGTGGTGCCGCTGGTGCCGGCCGCCGTCATCTTCGACCTGGGCCGCGGCGGATCGTTCGCCAACCGACCCGACCACGACTTCGGCCGCCGTGCCGCCCGGGCCGCCCGCGGCGGCGACGTGGCGATGGGCGCCGTCGGTGCGGGCACCGGCGCGCGTGCCCGCGGCCTGCAGGGCGGCGTCGGCACGGCCGGCGTCACCCTGCCCAACGGCGTGGTGGTGGCCGCGCTCGCCGTCGTCAACGCCGCCGGTTCGGTCATCGACCCCGACACCGGGTTGCCGTGGGAGCAGGGGTCCACCCGCCTGCGTCGGCCCTCCGCCGCCGACCGGGCCCGGTTGACGGCGCACCTCGACGCCGCCACTCCCCCGTTGAACACCACCATCGGCGTGGTGGCCACCACGGCCGCGCTCACCAAGGCCGAGTGCGGCAAGTTCGCCGCGGTGGCGCACGACGGCCTGGCCCGGGCCGTGCGGCCGGTGCACTCGTTGCTCGACGGCGACACCGTGTTCGGGGTGGCCACCGGACGCGACGACCTCGGGTCGTTCGAACTGCGCGTCGACCACCCCGACGCGCCGGCCCGCCGCGCTCGTGTGACCTGGCTGAACGCGGTGCTCGAGGCGGGTGCGCGGTGCTTCGCCGCCGCATGCACCGACGCGATCGTGCTGGCCGCGGCCACGGGCGCCGACCCCGCCTACCGGGACCTGTGCCCGACTGCCTTCCCATCGGCACGCCGGAGTGGCTAGCGTCCACTTCGTGGATCGCCAGAAGGTCACCGTCCCCGACCTTGCTCGGATGAAGGCGCTCGAAGAGCGCATCACCATGATCACCGCGTACGACGCCACGTTCGCCCACCTGGTCGACCTGGCCGGCATCGACATGATCCTGGTCGGCGACAGCGTGGGCATGGTGGTGCAGGGCGAGGCCAACACCATTCCCGTCGAGCTCGACGAGATGGCGTACCACGTGCGCCTGGTGTCGCGTGCCCACCCGAAGGCGCTCATCGTCGGCGACCTGCCGTTCGGCAGCTACCAGGTGAGCCCGCAGCAGGCGGTCGAGAGCTCCATCCGTCTCATGAAGGAAGGCGCCGAGTGCGTGAAGCTGGAGGGCGGCGTCGTCATGGCCGAGACCATCCAGACCATCACCCGCGTCGACATCCCGGTGGTCGGTCACATCGGCCTCACGCCGCAGAGCTACCACCGCATGGGCGGTCACAAGGTGCAGGGCAAGAAGAGCGGGTTCGACGCCGGCGGCCGCGAGCGGCTGCTGGATGGGAGCGTGTTCGGCAGTCGTCGGGGGATTGTCGCGGTGGTGGTCGCGGGTGTGCCCCGCTACCTGGGGCAGGAGATCACCCAGACGCTGTCGATCCCAACCATCGGCATGGGGGCCGGCCCCGACTGCGACGGTCAGGTGCTGGTGCTGCACGACGTGCTCGGCCTCAGCGACATGCCGCTGAAGTTCACCAAGCACTACGCCGATCTGCGCAACGGGGCCATCCGGGCCACCGAGGCGTTCATCAGCGAGGTGCGCGACGGCTCGTGGCCCGACGACCAGCACAGCTTCCACTGACGGTGTTCACCGAGCCGGCCGCCCTGTCGGCGTGGAGTGACGAGCACCGCGTGCGCGGCCGTCGAGTGGCCCTCGTGCCCACCATGGGTGCGTTGCACGACGGGCACCTCGCGTTGGTCGACGAGGCGCGGCGGCACGCCGACGTCGTGATCGTGTCCATCTTCGTCAACCCGTTGCAGTTCAACCGTCCGGACGACTTCGCCGGCTACCCGCGACCCATCGACGACGACCTCGCCCAGTGCGACGCGCACGGTGTCGACGCGGTGTACGCACCCACGGCGGCGACGATGTACCCGGAGGGCTTCCAGACCCACGTCGAGCCGGGCCCGTTGGCCGATGTGCTGGAGGGCGCCCAGCGGCCGGGGCATTTCCGTGGAGTCACCACCGTCGTCACCAAGCTGTTCAACGCCGCCCGGCCGCACGTCGCGGTGTTCGGCGAGAAGGACTTCCAGCAGCTCACCATCATCCGCCGGATGGTGACCGACCTGGACTTGGGCATCACCATCGTCGGCCTGCCCACCGTGCGCGAGGCCGACGGCGTGGCCATGAGCAGCCGCAACCGACGCCTCACGCCGGCGCAGCGCACGGCTGCGGTGTGCGTGCCGCGATCGCTCGACGCGGTGCGCGACGCGTTCGCCGCGGGCGAGCGCAGTCGAGACGCACTGGTGGCCGCAGGCAGGGCCGCGGTCGACGCCGAACCGTCAGCGCGCTTCGAACATCTCGAGCTGGTGCACCCCGACACGCTGCAGGCCGTCGAGGTGGCCGACGAGCGCACCCACCTGGTGACCGCGGTGTGGTTCGACGACGTGCGCCTGATCGACAACGGCGGCATCGTTCGTCGTCGGTGACCAGCCCGACAGCACCACTGCCATGGCGACGCCGTTGATGATGGCGTGGGCGATGATGGTCGGTGCGATGCGACGCGACAGGTAGGCCGACACACCCAGCACCACACCCACAGTGCCCAGCACGATGAGCAGGCCGATGTTGCGCATGCCTCGCTCGGGAGCGAAGTGCGCCAGGCCGAAGAGGGCACCCTGCACGCCCACCGCGGCGGCCACCGGCCAGCGCGACAGCAGACCGCGCAGCACCAGCCCGCGGAACACGATCTCCTCGATGAGCGGGGCCACCAGCACCGACAGCACGAGCATGGCGATGACGAAGCCGCGGTCGTCGCGCAACGCCCGGATGGACTCGGTGTTGCTCTGGAACGGCACGTGCAACGCCAGGATGACCAGTGCGACGATCGTCTGTGCCGCCAGACAGGCGAGCCACGTGAGCGGCCCCCAGCCGAGGTCGGCCTTGCGCATGGACAGGCCCACGTCAGCGGCGGCGCGGCCACTGCCCCACCGCCGACTGGCCCACAGCCAGTACGCCACCGGCGGGCCATAGGCCAGGACGCCAGCGAGCGCGATGTACACCACGATGGGCCAGTCGTGGTCGGCGAACGGGCGCAGCAGCCAACGGCTGGCCACCAACGGCAGCGCGAGTGAGGCGATGGCGCCCAACGCGACCCGGAACGGCAGGGTCGGGAACGGTGGAGGCGGCACGACCACCGGCATGGGCATCGGCTCGGCGAGGTGATCGGTCCACCGCATTCCGTCCCAGTAGCGCTGCAACGTGGGCTGGACGGGGTCGGCGTACCAGCCGGGCGGGGGCGTGCTCACGGGGCCTAGTCTGGCGCGATGCACGAACTGTCGGACCTCTCCCTCTGGCACGCCACCATGTCGGCCGACGAGTGGGGGCCCGGCCGACCCGCCGCCGAGGGTGACATCGACGCCGACGTGGCCGTCGTCGGCGCCGGCTACACCGGCCTGTGGACCGCCTACTACCTGCTCGAGCGCGACCCGTCACTGCGCGTCGTGCTCCTCGAGGCCAACGTCGTCGGCTTCGGTGCGAGCGGCCGCAACGGCGGCTGGTGCAGCGCGCTGCTGCCCATGGGTCTCGACAGCATCGCCGCGGTGTCGTCGCGCGACGCTGCGGTGCGCCTGCAGCGCGCCATGCACGACGCCGTCACCGAGGTGGGCCGAGTGGTCGCGGCCGAGGGCATCGACTGCCACTTCCAGCAGGGTGGCTACCTGTCACTGGCACGCAGCCAGATGCAGCTGCAGCGCGCCCGCGAGCACGTCGAGCACCTGCACGGCTACGGCTTCACCGACGACGACTACCGCATGCTCGACGGCGACGAGGTACGCGCCCGGTGCGGCGCGTCGCGAGTGGTGGGCGGCACGTTCACCCCGCACTGCGCGGCCATCCACCCGGCACGGCTGGCTCGCGCGCTCGGCCGCATCGTCGAGCAGCGCGGAGCCACCATCTACGAGCACACGCCCGCGCTCGACATCCAGCCGCACGCGGTCCGCACCGCGGTCGGCACGGTGCGCGCCGACGTGGTGGTGCGCGCCACCGAGGCGTTCACCGGCTCGCTGCCCGGGCACCGTCGCGACCTGGTGCCCATCTATTCGCTCATGATCGCCACCGAGCCGTTGAGCGACGAGTTCTGGGCGCAGGCCGGCCTGGCCGACCGGGCGACCTTCAACGACGGCCGACACATGATCATCTACGGCCAGCGCACCGCCGACGGCCGCCTGGCCTTCGGTGGCCGCGGCGCGCCGTACCACTTCGGCAGCCGCATGGGCCCGCAGTACGACCGTCACGACGAAGTGCACCATCTGCTGCACGAGACGTTGCGCGAACTGTTCCCCATGCTCGGCGACGCCGCCGTCACCCACCGTTGGGGTGGCGCGGTCGCCGCGGCACGCGACTGGTGGTGCAACGCGTCGTTCGACCCCGGCACGGGCATGGCGTCGGCGGGGGCGTACGTCGGCGATGGCGTCGGCACCACCAACCTGTCCGGCCGCACGCTGGCCGACCTGATCACCGACCAGCCGTCCGAGCTCACCGCGCTGCCGTGGGTGAACCATCGCTCGCGGGCGTGGGAGCCCGAGCCGTTGCGCTGGCTGGGCATCAACGCCATGGTGCGCCTGCCCGTGGGTGCCGACCGCCACGAGGACCGCAAGGGCACCCCGGCCAAGGTGCGCAGCGCGGTCATCAGCCGCCTCACCGGCCACTGAACCGCCACCCCGCCAGACAGGCCTGACCTGGGCGCGAACCCGCGGGTTCGCGCGAATAACCACTGGATCGCGAGATCGCGTGGCGCTCACGTCAAGGGTTTCTCAAAGTCGTCACCGACCGCTTCAGCGGTGCTGGGCGAGCGCCGATGATGTTCTCGGAGCGGAGGAAAGGGACCCCCGATCCGGGAAGCGCGGAGATGACCAGGCTACGGAATGCACTCGCAGCGATCGTGATGGCGTGCCTCGCTGTCGCCTCGCTGCCGGTCGTCGTAGAAGCCGCCGCACCGCCCACGCCGCCGTACGTCATGCCCGACGCGAACTGGCTGACGGTCGTGAACTACTACCGCGCCATGGCCGGCCTGGGCGCCGTCACCGAGGACAAGACGCTGTCGCCCGGTGCGTACAACCACTCGTGCTACATGCTCTACAACGGCATCTCCCACGACGAGACGCCGGGCCTGAAGGGGTACACCGCCAGCGGCGACACCGCCGGCAACCAGGGCAACGTGGCCGTCAGCTCCGGCTACGGCGCCACCGCCCGCAACCACATCGACCTCTGGATGACCGGTCCGTTCCACGCGATCGGCATCCTGCGCTACAACCTGCGCACCGTCGGCTTCGGCAAGTGCGACCTGTCGACCACACCCACGTGGCACTCGGGTGCCACACTGAACGTCATCGCCGGCCTGGCCGGTGGCGTCACCCGTCCGGCGTCGCCGATCCTGTTCCCCGGCAACGGCACCACCACCAGCCTGAACAAGTTCATCGCCGAGACACCGAACCCGGTGAAGCTCTGCGGTTGGACGGGCGCGGCCGGCCTGCCCGTGCTGGCGATGATGCCCGAGAAGTTCACGAAGGTGACGAGCGCGACCATCACCGGGCCGTCGGGTCCGTTGCAGACGTGCAACCTGCACCGCGGCAACACCACCGACCCCACCGCCCAGGCCATCCTCGGCGGCGACAACGCCGTCACGGTGCTGCCTCGCGACCCGCTGGTGAACGGCACGTACACGGTGCGCATCGTCACCGACGTCCGCACGGTGCAGTGGTCGTTCACGGTCGACTCGGCCGCCGCCACCGGCATCATGCCGCTCCCCGAGGTCAGCCCGCTCGCCACGGCCACCGCCTACACGGCCATCACCCCCTTCCGTCTGGCCGACAGCCGCAGCAAGTTCCGCATCACCAAGCTGCTGGCCAACGTGCCGAAGCTGTTGAAGGTCGCCGGTTCGGCAGGAATCCCTCTGGACGCGACCGCGCTGAGCGCGAACTTCACGGTGGTCAACGCCCCCGCCGGCGGCTACCTGACCGTCTACAACTGCACGGCGACGCGACCGAACGCGTCGACCCTGAACTACTACCCCGGTGAGACCACGCCGAACGCCGGCCTCTTCCCGCTCGATGCGAAGGGCCAGCTGTGCGTGTACTCACCGCAGACGGTCGACCTGATCATCGACGTGAGCGGCTACTTCCGGCCCGGCGCCACCCTGCGCTACGAGGGCATGGACTCGACACCGCTGATCGACACGACCAGGGCGTTGAACAGCACCGGTCGGATGACGGCCGGCCAGACGATCCGCGTGAACGTCCCCGCCGCCGGCGTGGGCGTGCCCGGTGGAACACCGGCCGTGGCCCTGACCATCACCGGTATCTCGCCCGACCCGGGCGGCGCGTTCATCACCGCCTACCCGTGCGGCGTCACCCGGCCGAACGTGTCGAACCTGAACCCGTCGACGGGTGTGACGAAGCAGAACTTCGCCATCGTCTCGCTGTCGTCCGGCGGCGACCTGTGCGTGTACACGCCGCGGGCGCTGCACATGAAGGTCGACGTGATGGGCTTCTTCACCTCGTCGAACCCGCATGCCATGGTGCCCACCACGCCCACTCGCGTGATCGACACCCGCGACAAGTACCGCCCGCTCATGAACTTCGGCCTCGGTGGCGTGCAGCTGCCTGCGGGCACCACGAAGACCCTGCAGTTGGCCGGCGATCGCAACATCCCCATCGGCGCATCGGTCATCTCGGCGAACGTCACCATCGTCGCCCCGTCTGCCGGCGGGTCGGTCACCCTGTGGGACTGCGGCACGCAGCCGCCCATCCAGTCGGTGAACTTCAGCAAGGGTCACACGGTGGCCAACGGGCTGCAGGTGCAGCTGTCCACCAGCGGCACCCTGTGCATCCGGTCCACCGCGGCCACCCATGTGGTCATCGACGTGACCGGTTGGTGGAAGTAGCGGATCAGCGGTGCAGGTCCGGGTCGTCGACCCTGGCTCGCAGGCGGACGGTGTACACCGAGTCGCCCGACAGCACACCACCGCGACCGAACAACCGGCCGGCCTGCCAGTTCGACAGGCCGAGCTCGGGCTGTGACAGCGCGAACTGACCGTCGACCCAGCGGGTGAAGCCGTTGCCCACGAACGGCGCATCGACCGCACGGTAGAACGCGTCGTGCTCGGCCGCGTCGGCGCTGAGCAGCGACGCGACGAAGTGCGGGCTGAACGCGTTGCACTGCTGCACTGCGTGGGCCACGTCGTCGACCACCATCACTGCCACCTCGGGCACCGAGTCCCACTCCCACTCCTGGGCGAGCAGCGGGTCATCGGGCTGCAGTTCGTGGATGATGGGCTCGACACCGCGGGGCTCGGCCGCGGCGTGCGCGGCGCGGCGGAACTCGGGCAACAGGTCGTCGGCCCGGCTGCGCACGATGCAGCACACGTTCAGCGTGTTGCACACCTTGCGGTCCAACGAGTGACGCACTGCCGCCGCGAACTGTGCGGTGTCGGCCGCCTCGGCTGCGACCAACCACGCGCCGCCGGTGCCGTGCAGGCTGACCGGCACCCCGTGCTGGCGGGCGACCGCGCCCAGCTGCGCCACCGCCGTGCCCGAGCCGCGAGCCACGGCCAACGACAGGCGGGTGTCGGCGAAGAGCGCCCATCCGGCGGCGTGCGCCGCGCTGTCGACCAGCTGCACCGCGCCTGCCGGGAGGCCCGCCGTCTCGAGCGCCGGAGCGACCGCGGCGGCCATGATGGCCTTGGCCGTGCCGAGGGCGTCGCTGCCGATGCGGAACACCACGGTGTTGCCCGTGCGCAGCACGCCGGTGGCGTCGGCGAACACGTTCGGCCGGCCTTCGAACACGAAGCCGACCACACCCAGCGGGTCGCGCCACTGCTCGACGGTCCAGCCGTCGTGGCGCACCTCCCCCACCAGCTGGCGTCGTCGGGTGGGGATGTCGCGCCACGTGCGCAACCCGGCCACCATGTCGGCACGCATCGCGGCCGAGAGCACCAGCCGGCCGGTGTGGCGACCGCGCTGCTGTGCCGACTGGACGTCGGCCAGGTTGGCCTGCGCGATGGGTGCGAAGGCGTCGTCGTCGGCGAGGCGTGCGGCGAACGCGTCGAAGAACGTCGTGATGCGGTCGTCGTCGACGTCGGCCATCGCCTCGAAAGCGTCGGTGGCCGCGGCAACGGCACGGTCGACGATGCGGTGCTCGGCCTGCGGCACGTGCAGCAGGTCGCCGGTGTCGTGCACCACCACCAGGCGGTCACCCGCGCCGAACGCGGCGGCCAGTTGGTCGTCGACCGTGACGAAGCGGTCGCCGCCGACCAGGATCCGTTCGCCGGCGACCAGGGACGTGATGGGCTCGCTCACTGATTGAGCACCTCCTGCATCGCCACGGGGCGACCGAGTTCGATGGAACGGTGCGCGGCCTCGCCGATGGCGACCGACATGAGCCCGTCGTGCAGCGTCACCGCTGCCGGCAGACGGCCGACGATGGCGTCGCGGAACGCGACGTGCTCGAGGTACGAGGCGCCGTGGTGCATGCCGCGGTGGCGGATGCCGGGATCGTCGACGGGCCGCTCGACCACGCCGCGGGCGCCCGAGTCCCTTGCCCCGACGCGGACGAGGCCCTCGGTGACCAGTGCCTCCACCTTGCCGCGGTCGCCGACCACCGAGATCTCCTGCTCGTTGCGGCTGCCCTCCGCGAACATGCACAGGTCCAGCATCCCGCGGCTGCCGTCGGCGTAGTCCACGATGACGAACGCGTTGTCCAGGATGTCGGGCGTCTCGCCGTCGTAGCGCTCGTCCAGGTGGTTCACGTCCTGCGCCCCGCTGGCCATCACCCGCACGGGCGGTGCCAGCGTGACCTGGTTCATCAGGTCGAAGAAGTGGCAGCACTTCTCGACCAGCGTGCCACCCGTGTTGCGGGTGAAGCGGTTCCAGTTGCCCACCTTCTGCAGGAACGGGAACCGGTGCTCGCGGATGGCCACCATGCGTACCGCGCCCACCGACCCGTCGCGCACTTCGCGCAGGACCGCGGTGGTGGGTGGCATGAACCGGTACTCCAGGCCCATCCACACCACGCGGTCGGGCCAGCGTTCACGGTTCGCCGCCTCGGCGTCGATGACCTCGCGGCACGCCGCCACCGTGGTGCAGAGCGGCTTCTCCACCAGGACGTGGTGCGGTGTGGCGAGCACGTCGAGCAGCACGTCGTGGTGCGTGTGGTTCGGCGAGGCGATGACCACCGCGTCGCACAGCCCGGAGTCGAGCAGCTCCCGGTGCGACTCGAAGCGCGCCAGCGGCGCGTCCAGGCCGACCGCGAGCTGCGCCCAGTCGCGACTCTCGGCGTGCGGGTCGCTGATGGCCGTGACCACGGCACCGTCGAGGTGCAGCAGGTTGGTGATGTGCTCGACGCCCATCATCCCGGTACCGATGACGCCATAGCGGAGGGGGCTGGTCACGGGTGATTATCGTACGGCGGATGACCTCCGGCCCGGCCAACCCGACGTCACGCGCTCCACGCCGCGTGGGCGACTTCACGGTCGGCCCCGTCGCCTTCGGATGCTGGCGGCTCACCACCCCGTCCACCACCGACGCCGAGCGGCTGGTGACCGCGGCCATCGACCTGGGCTGCACGCTCGTCGACACGGCCGACGTGTACGGCTTGGACTGGGGCGGCAACGGGTTCGGAGCCTGTGAGGAACGCCTGGGCCAGGTGCTGCAGCAGAACCCGACGTTGCGCGACCGGATGGTGCTGGCCACGAAGGGCGGCATCGTGCCCGGCGTGCCGTACGACAGCAGCCCGTCGGCCATCACGTCGGCGTGCGAGGCGTCGTTGCGGCGGCTGCGCACCGACCGCATCGACATCTTCCAGATCCACCGGCCCGACATGTACACCCACCCCGCGGCCCTCGCGTCGGCGTTGATGGGCTTGCACGAACGCGGGCTGGTCACGCACTTCGGCGTCTCCAACCACACCGCCGCACAGGTCGCCGCCTTGCAGGCGCACCTCCCCGTGCCACTGGTGTCGGTGCAGAACGAGTTCTCCGCGGCACACCTGGCGCCGCTGCGCGACGGCACCATGGACCAGGCGATGCAGCTGGGCGCGGCGATGATGGCGTGGAGCCCGCTGGCCCGCGGGCGCATCCCCTCCGGCGAGGGCATCTCACCCGAGCTCGCGGCCACGCTCGACACGCTCGCCGAGACCCACGGCGTGGACCGGGCCGCCGTTGCGCTCGCGTTCGTGCTCGCCCATCCGAGTGCCCCCATCGCCATCATCGGTACGCAGCGGGTGGAGCGCATCGAGGCAGCCGTGGCGGCGGTCGACGTCCCGCTCAGCCGTACCGACCTGTACGCCATCGTCCAGGCCTCGGAAGGGCAGCGGCTGCCGTGAGCGACGCCCCGTTGGAGTTGGCGTGGTTCGCCGCGCTGTGCGACGACGACCACGAGCAGTTGGGCGTGGTCGACCCCGAGCTGCTGAGCAGCCCCGAGCACTGCTCGGCCATCGTCCACGAGGCCGATCGCGCAGGGTTCGACAGCATCCTCATGCCGTCGGGCTACGCGATGGGCATCGACACGGTCGCATTCACCGCCGCCGTCGCCCGCACCACGCGCCACATCATGCCCATCGTCGCCGTGCGCATGGGCGAGCTGTGGTTGCCGCAACTGGCTCGCCAGCTGGCCACGCTCGACCACCTGTTGGGCGGGCGACTCATCGTCAACGTCATCAGCAGCGAGCTGCCGGGCGAGACCCTCGCTGCGGGTCCCCGCTACCAGCGGACGCTCGAGCACATGAAGGGCCTGCGCACCTTGCTGAACGGGCAGCGGCTGGACATGGACGGTGAATGGGTGCAACTGCACCTCGACCCGCCTCGGGTGCGCACCATGCGTGGCGTGTGCCCGCCGCTGTACTTCGGTGGGTTGTCCCACGAGGCCCGCGAGGTGGCCGCCGAGGCGGCCGATGTGTACCTCATGTGGCCCGACACCATGGACGGCGTGCGCGACACCGTCCGCGACCTGAGCGAGCGCGCTGCGACACGCGGTCGAACGCTGCGCTTCGGGTACCGGGTGCACGTGGTGGTGCGCGAGACCGAGCGCGAGGCCCGCGCCGCGGCCGAGCACCTGGTGGCGGCGCTGGAGCCGGAGGTGGGTGCGGCCATCCGCGCCCGCGCGCTCGACAGTGGGTCGGTTGGTGTGGCCGCGCAGGCGTCGCTGCGCGATCGGGCCGACGCCGACGGCTACGTCGAGCCCCACCTGTGGACGGGCATCGGCCGCGCCCGCAGCGGCTGCGGTGCGGCCATCGTCGGCGACCCGCAGCAGGTGGCCGACACCATCCGCGGCTACCGCTCGCTGGGCATCGACTCGTTCATCCTGTCGGGCTATCCGCACCTCGACGAGTGCCGGCGGTTCGCCTCGCTCGTGATGCCACTGCTGTCGCCCGCCTAGCCTGCAGCACATGGCCGACGACCGCTTCTACTTCCGCCAGTTGCTCTCTGGTCGCGACTTCGCGATCGACGATCCCATCGCCCAGCAGATGGTCAACTTCGTCTACGCGGTGGGCGACCGCGCCAAGGGCGAGTGCGTGCTCATCGACCCCGCCTATGCGGTGAACGAGCTCGTCGACGCGGTCGAGGCCGACGGCATGCGCGTCACCGGCGTGCTCGCCACCCACTTCCACGCCGACCACATCGGCGGCAACATGATGGGCCACCAGGTGGAGGGTGTCGCCACGTTGCTCGAGCGGTGCAGCTGCCCGGTGCACGTGCAGCGGGACGAGACGCCATGGGTCACCCGCACCAGCGGGCTGACGGTCGATCAGTTGGTGCAGCACGACGGCGGCGACGTGGTGAAGGTGGGCGACCTGGAGATCACACTCGTGCACACACCGGGGCACACGCCAGGCAGCCAGTGCTTCCATGTCGACGGCCGGTTGGTCAGCGGCGACACGCTGTTCCTCGACGGGTGCGGCCGCACCGACTTCCCGGGCAGCGATCCCGCGGCCATGTACGACAGCCTGCAGACGTTGGCCGGCATGCCCGACGGCACGGTCGTGTATCCGGGCCACCGGTATTCGCTGCCGTCCAGCGCCACCATCGACGCGATCCGCGAGCAGAACTACGTGTTCCGGCCGCGGTCGAAGGAGCAGTGGCTCACCATGTTCGGCCACGACGGCTGACGGGTCGGGCGGGTCGCCGGTTCCTCGGGCCGTCGGCTTCATCGGGCCGCCGGGCCGCCGGTTTCGTCGGGCCGCTGGGCCGCCGGTTCAGGCGTCGAAGACGGGGCGGACGAACTCGATCGCCGCGTACAGGTCCAGGTCGCGTGACGGCCAGCGGTCCTGCTCGATGAGGCGCCGGGCCGCTGCGACGCGCTCGGGCATGGCCAGCTCGCACCGGGCGATGGTGTCCTGGTTGCGGCTGAAGAGCATCTGCACCGCCATCGGCAACACGCCGGCGAACATGGCCGCGGCACCCTGGCCCGGGCCGTCCCACGCGGGATGCGTGCGTTCGATCTGCTCGTTCAGTTCGGTGAGCCGGTGCAGCCCGTGCCACAGGCCGTCGTCGGCCAGGAAGCGCACCGTGCCGAGCCGGCGCAGTACGCCTCCCAAGCCAGCGACAGTGCCCGTTCCATGGGCGGATCGAGCACCTCGTCCATGCGTCGAGACGATAGTCGTGGGCTGCGCGAAGAAATGTCGGCGTGGTGTTGACATTGGGCATCGGTCGAACTAGTGTTCGTTCTGTCTTCCCCGACGTATTGATGCCTTCGGGCGTCGTC
>CBHWEI010000019.1:0-26521 GCA_966112835.1 uncultured Acidimicrobiaceae bacterium | reverse complement strand
TCGAACACCTTGGTCTCGGCCTCGTCGAGCGCCTTGGTGACGTCGTCGGGCTCCATGTAGGCGATCTCGGTGATCTCGCCGGCGACGCTGATGAGCTTGCGCAGCACCGCGGTGTCCTGGACGATCTTCGCGTAGCGGTGCGCGTTGCTGATGGCCGGCGTCGCGTTCTGCAGCTCGTTCAGCGCCTGCGCGCCACCGATGTCCTCGAGCAGGCCGTTGCGGCGCAGCTCGTCGGAGACGGTGACGATGTCGACCGCGTGGCCGTTGGCCATCAGGCCGCGGATGGCCGCGTAGATGTGCTGGTGCGCGGGCTTGTAGAAGTGCTCGACCTGCATCCCCAGCTCGGCCACCTGGCCCACGACGTCGCGCGACAGCAGCAGCGCGCCGAGCAGGCTCTCCTCGGCGTTCAGGTTGTGGGGAGGCACCCGGGCCTCGATGCGGCGGGGCTGGTT
Source organism: uncultured Acidimicrobiaceae bacterium (assembly GCA_966112835.1). GTDB lineage: Bacteria > Actinomycetota > Acidimicrobiia > Acidimicrobiales > Ilumatobacteraceae > UBA668. Next base: position 26,069 of record CBHWEI010000019.1, on the reverse strand, counting down.
CCGGTCGCGATTCTGATCGCGCCCGTTGCCGTTGTCTCTGCGGAAGTCGGACATGGTGCACTCACCTTGCCGTGCGGGGCCTGTGGATCGCTAGGCCTGTTTTCCTGGGGATGGTCCTGTGGACAACTTTGTCAACGTGGGGACGTCACAGCCCCGGGCACCTGCGACACGCAGGTACGCCGGGGCTGTGGACAACCCTGTGGGTGAGCCTGAGGCTCGACCGAAGGCTCTACTTGCCGACGACCTCGAGGGTGATCGGGAACTCCACGTCGTGGTGCAACTTGGCCGTCACCTGGTGGGTACCGGTGGCCTTGATGTGCTCGACGTTCAGCTTGCGACGGTCGAGCTCGATGTTCGCCTGGTCCTTGATGGCGGCGGCGACATCGGACGCCGTCACCGAACCGAACAGACGACCCTCGGCACCGGCCTTCACCTTGATGGTGATGGTGGTGGCGACGAGCTTCGACGCGACGGCCTGGGCGCTCTCGCGGTCCTGCGCATCGCGCAGGTCGCGGGCACGGCGCATGGCCGTGGCCTGGCTGACGGCGCCATCGCTGGCCGGGATGGCGTGGCCCTTGGGCAGGAGGAAGTTGCGGGCGTGACCGTCGGACACTTCGACGATGTCGCCGCGCTTGCCGAGGCCCTTGAGATCGGAGCGGAGGATGACCTTCATGTGGATCAGCCCTCCTCGGTCTCGGTGGTCTCGACGGCGTCCTCGATCTCGGTGTCCTCGATCTCGGTGCCTTCGACCTGGCTCTGCTGGACCTGGTCGCGGTCGGCGCGGGGACCGCGCTCGCCACGCTCGCCACCGTCGCGGCCGCCACGACCCGTGCGGGTCTGGGCAACGCGCTTGGTGTACGGCATGAGCGCCATCTCACGCGAGTTCTTGATCGCGTTGGCGATCTCGCGCTGCTGCTGGACGCTGTTGCCGGTGACCCGACGGTTGCGGATCTTGGACCGGTCGCTCACGAAACGGGTGAGGAGGTTCACATCCTTGTAGTCGATGTACTCGACCTTGTCGCTGACGAGGATGCTGGTCTTCTTCTTGATCTTCTTCGGGTTCGCATCTTTCGGCGAACGCGTCTTGGTGCTCTTCTTGCTGCTCATTGTGGATCTTTCTCGAAATCTCGAACTGTGGGGTCAGAAGGGTTCTTCGTCGCCGTACACCGGGTCCGGTGCACGGTTGGAGCCGCTGCTGCCGCTGCCACCACCCTGGAAACCGCCGCCACCACCACCGCTGCCGCCGTCACGGGCGATGCGCTCGACTTCGGCGCGTGCCCAGCGGAGCGAGGGGCCGATCTCGTCGGCGATGATCTCGACGACTGAACGCTTCTCGCCTTCCTTGGTCTCGTACGAGCGCTGCTCGAGTCGACCGGTGACGATGATGCGCGTGCCCTTGTTGAGCGACGCTGCTGCGTTCTCGCCCAACGTGCCCCAGGCGACCACGTTGAAGAACGAGGTCTGTTCCTGCCACTCGTTGTTCACCTGGTAACGGCGGCTGACGGCGAGGCCGAAACTGGCCTGGCCGCGTCCACCGGTGGTGAAGCGGAGTTCGGGATCGCGGGTGAGGTTCCCAACGACGGTGACGGTGCTGTCGGCCATGATGGCTCTCCTTCTACGGAAGTTGGCGGTGACGCCGGAAGGTCAGGCTGCGACCGTGATGCCGCGGCGAGCTGCCTCGGCGTCGGGGAGACGCAGCAACTTGTGGCGGACGACATCGTCAGCGATACGGAAGGAACGCTCGAGCTCGTCGAGCGCACCGCCCGGGGCCACGAGGTTCAGGACGACGTAGTAGCCGTACTCCTTCTTGTTGATGGGGTACGCGTACTGACGCTTCCCCCACCAGTCGGGCTTGCCGTGGATGGCTCCACCGGCCTTGGTGATGCCATCAGTGATGGTCTTCACCCAGCCCTGAGCCACCGGCTCGTCGAGATCACCATCGAGGATGACCATGAGTTCGTAAGCACGCTGCATGCGTGTGATTCCTCCCTTCGGACCCTGGGGCTTCCAGGGGCCCCGGAATGGGGCAGGGCCAATATGACCCGGCAAGTGTAGCGGCGATCCCTGAGGTCCACGTCGGGCACTGTGGCAAAGGGGTGTGACGGGGTTCCGGGGTGCCCACGCGCCCGGACTACCGTCGGCCCATGGATCTGCACCAGTGGATGCTCACGGACCTGGCCGGCGTGCGCACCAAGCTGTTCGACTCGGTCGTGGGCCTGGTGCCCAACGACCGGTGGCACGAGACCGTCGACGGCGGGGGCAGCAGCATCACCCACCTGCTCCTGCACATCGCCCGCCACCAGGACCTGGCCGTGAACACGGTCATCCGCAACCACGACGCCCTCTACCTGGGGTTCCGCGAGTCGCTGGGCCTGGTCACCGAGCCCCTCGGCGCCGGCCTGGCCGAGAAGGAGGACCGCGTGGTGAGCGCCTTCGTGGCGCCAGACTCGCTGCTCGCCTACGTGGAAGCCGTGTTCGACGCCACCCAGGAGTGGCTCGAGCCGCTGGGCACGATGGTGCTCGACCACGTGCCCGACAGCAGCGACCGCCTCACCCGCCACGGTGGGCTGGACGAGGCCGAGTTCCCCTGGCTCTACAACATGTGGCGCGACAAACCGCTGTGGTGGTTCCTCCAGTGGCCCGTCCTGGGCCACGGCAACGCCCACGTCGGCGAAGGCATCAGCGTCCGCAACCGGATGGGTCTGAGCCCCTTCTGACCCACCGCCCCTACGCCAGGGTCGTCAGCAGTCGTTGGAACACGGCGGTCATCTCGTCGCCACCGTGGCCGTCGTCGACCACCACCAGCTCGCAGCCGGGCCAGGCCGCGGCCAGGCGACGGGGCCCGTCCAGCGGGCCACTCTGGTCGCGTGCCCCGTGGACCAACCAGCAGGGCACGCCAGCCATCGCCGCGGCGCCACGCACCAGTTCGTCGGGCGCGAGCCACGAATCGGCGGCCCAGCAGTGCGTCACCTGGCGGGCGAAGGCCAGGCGGAAGCGCGGGTCGCGGTAGCGCTCCCAGGCGAACCCGTCGACCACCGGCTCGTCGTCGACGTTCACGTGCGCGTCCTCCCACCGGCACCACGCGTGGGCCGCCGGCTTGTGCACGGCAGGGTCGGAGTCCATCACCAGGTCGCGGTACGCCTGCACCAGGCGGACACCCGGCCGGTGGGCTGCGGCGAAGTGGTGGAACTCTGCCCACGGCCCAGGCGCGTACGTGTGGCCCAGCTCGGTGAGGTGGTCGATCTCGGCGCGCGAGCCCGTGCTGACCGGCCCGAGCACCACGGCCACCACCCGGTCGGCGTGGCGCTGTGCGTACGTGGCGCCCAACACCGAGCCCCACGAGCCGCCGGCGACGATCCAGCGGTCGATGCCCAGCGCCGAGCGCACGGCCTCGAGGTCGGCCACGTGGTGGTCCATGTCGATGCTGGCCCAGTGCACGTCGTCGTCCGCCGCGTGGGGGGTGCTGCGACCCGCGGCCCGCTGGTCGACCAGCACGGCGCGGTGCAGTTGCGCATCGAACAGACGCTTGGCACCCGCGCCGCACCCGGTACCGGGCCCACCGTGCACCCACACCACCGGCGCGCCGTCGGGGTTGCCGACCTCCTGCACGAACAGGGTGTGGCCGTCGCCGACGTCGAGCCGGTGCTCGGCGAAGGTTCCGGGCGGCGTGCTCACGGCGTGGCGCGCCGCGCCCAGTCGCCGTGGCTGAGGTGCCGCACCAGCAGGCCGTCGTCGCCGCACTGGTAGGCCCAGGCGTCGTGCCCGCTCTCGGTGTGCACCACCACGCGGTGGTACAGGCCGCGTACCGCGCCCTCCACCTCGTCGAGGTGGGCCAAGGCGTCGTCCAGACGGGTGAGCTCGTAGACGCGGCCGATGATGCGGCGCTCGCCACCGAACATGGCGGCCGGGTACTCGAGCCCGGTGTCGTACACGTCGCCCGCGACGGTCGTGTCGATGCCGTCGCCCACCACGAACGGTTCGAGGTGACGCCAACGGACCTCGCCCGGGCGCAGCGTGCCGTAGACGAACAGGTGGTGCGGGGTGACCTCGCCGGTGTCGGCGGCGTCGTCGATGTCGACAGAGGCGCTCATGACGACTTGCGCACCCGGCGGCTCGAGCCCACCGGCAGCACGCGCAGCAGGTGGTGCCAACGGCACGACACGCACGCCTCGACCACGTACGCGGTGAGCTCGTCGGGGCGGGCGTTCAGCTGGGCGAGCTCCTTGGCGGTGGACACGCAGCGCCCGTGCGAGGGCAGCCGCGGACCGAACACATAGGTGACCAGCTTCAGTTCGGGCAGCTCGCAGATGGGGCAGGCGATGGTGGCCGCCGAGCCGACGTTGCGTGCCGCGCGGATGAGCTCGGGGTGCGCGTCGCACACCTGATCCTGGCGGAGGCGACCCCGGCGGAACTCGTTGATGAGATGGCGGCGCGACAGTCGATGATCGACCACGGCTCCATGCCCACGCAGTGCTCCGACGCCGAACGTCATGGCACCACACGCTACCCCGCACTGCCGGAACGTGATCCACCGGGCAGGGTGATCCGCGGGCCACACTGGTGGGCATGAGCATCTGGTACGGCGCGAACGTCTCCGACGAGTCGGAGCTGCGCCTGTGTGGCGACCTGGCCGGCAAGCGCGTCATCGAACTGGGCATCGCGCCCAGCCCGAACGCCATCCTCATGGCCCAGCAGGGCGCCAAGGCCATCGCGCTCGACCCCGACCCGCAGGCCATCACCGCGCTCCGCGCCACCGCCGAGCGGCACGAAGTGCGCGTCGAGTGCCATCAGGGCGACCTGGCCGACCTGGGCTTCGCCACCAGCGGATCGGTCGACCTGGTGGTCGCCTCGCACTCGCTCGCCGGCGTCGACGACCTGCCCCGCCTGCTGCGCCAGGTACACCGCGTGCTGAAGCCGGGCACGCCGTTCATCGTGGCCATGCCCCACCCGGTGGCGGCCATGTTCGCCCTCGATCACAGCCTGCAGTACGTGTACGGCGCGAACAGCCGCACGTTCAGCGAGATGTACCTGGCGTTCGACCGCAGCAACTTCCGCATCGACATGATGTTCGAGCTGAACGACCGGCGCAGCCGCGACCCCATCACCCCGTCGGTGCTGGTGGTGCGGGCCCGCAAACAGGGCGTCTGACGCCCCGACGCCCACGGCGTCAGCTGAGCGCGTACTCGCTCTCGATGAGCTCGGCGGGTCGCGGTCGGCCGAACAGGTAGCCCTGGCCGTGGTCGCAGCGGATCTCACGCAAGCGAGCCAACTGCAACGGCGTCTCCACACCCTCGGCCACCACCGAGAGCCCCAGTGAGTGGCCCAGGTTCACGACCGCCTCGACGATGGTGGAGTCCTCGTCGTTGATGCACAGGCCGTTCACGAACGACCGGTCGATCTTGATGCTCTCGACCGGGAACCGCTTCAGGTAGGTGAGCGACGAGTAGCCGGTGCCGAAGTCGTCGACCGACAGGTGCAGGCCCAGGCTGCGCAACTCGCGGAGGGTGATCGTGGCCTGCTTCACGTCGCTCATCAGCGCCGTCTCGGTGAGCTCCAACCACAGCGCACCGGCCGACACGCCGGCCTCGGCCAACGCCTCGCTGACCATGTCGACCAGGTTCAGGCCGGCCAACTGGCGCACGCTGAGGTTCACGTTCAACGACAGGTCGCTGAACCGCTGCGTGCTGTTGCGCCACCGGCCCAGCTGGGCGAGCGACGAGCGCAGCACGGCGAAGCCGACGTCGCCGATCAGGCCGGTCTCCTCCGCCATGGGCAGGAACTGGTCGGGGCCAAGCAGGCCACGGTCCGGGTGGCGCCAACGGGCCAGCACCTCGAACCCCACCAGGTGGCCGTTGTCGAGCTGCACGATGGGTTGGTAGTAGGGCACGATCTCGCCGCGCTCCAGGCCACGGCGCAGCTCGTTCGTGGTGCGCAGGGTGAGCACGGTGGCGTCGTGGCTGCCGGGCGAGAACACCTCCACGCAGTCGCGGCCGCGGGCCTTGGCGCGGTACATGGCCGCATCGGCGTCGCGCAACATCTCGCTGGTGGTGATGCCCTCGCGGTCGGAGATGGTGATGCCGATGCTCGCGGTGACGAACAGTTCGGCGCCGTCGACCAGCACCGGCTTGGCGATCTCGGCGCGCAGGCGCTCGGCCACGTCGAACGGGTCGTAATTACCGCTGATGTCGCGCAGCATGACGATGAACTCGTCGCCGCCGAACCGGCCGAGCAGGTCGCGGTCGCGCACGACGGTGCGCAACCGGTCGCTCATGGCGCGCAGCAGTTGGTCGCCGGCGTCGTGGCCGAGGCTGTCGTTGATGACCTTGAAGTTGTCGAGGTCGATGAACAGCACGGCGATGGAGCCCGGCGCCGCCTTGTCGATGTACAGGCCGAGGCGTTCGAGGAAGCGGAACCGGTTGGGCAGGCCGGTGAGGCCGTCGTGCGTGGCGGCCCATTCCATCTGCTCGGCCGTCTGGCGCTGCTCGGTGACGTCCTCGATGTGGGCGATGGCCAGCGAGTCGCCCTCGTCGGCCATGACCGACACCCAGGTACGCGCCCACACCGTGGCGCCGTCGCCGCGCAGGAACCGCTGCTCGGTGCGGTAGCCCTCGGTGCGCTGCAGCACCGCTTCCTCCAGCAGTTGCGCGCTGCGGTCGCGTTCCAGCGGGTGCGTGATGTCGTCGATGTGACTGCCGACCAGCTCGTAGCGGGTGCGGCCGAGCATCTCGACCAACGAGTCGTTGACGTCGATGAGCGTGCCGTCGGCGACGGCGATGAGGGCCATGCCCGTGGGTGCGTTGTGGAACGCCAGCCGGAAACGCTCGCGGGCCCTCTCCAGGCGGCGTGCCTCGGCGACGCGTTCGGTGACGTTGCGCAACGCCACCACCACGCGGTCCGGGTCGAGCACCGGCACATTGGCGTCGGCCTCGAGCAGCACCTCGCTGCCGTCGGCGCGGTCGAGGGTGAAGGTGGGCGGCGACAACGAGCCACCCGACCGCAGGCGACGCCACAGCTCGATCATCTGCGCCCGCTCGGACTCGCGGAACAGGCTGGCGAAGGTGCTGCCCAGCAACTGCTCGCGGGTGCGCTCGGTGAGGGCCAGCGCGTGCGCGTTCGCCTCGCGCACCCGGCCCTTGCTGTTCAGCACCACCACGGCCTCGGGCAGGTCGTCGAGCAGGGCGCGCAACTCTTCGTGCGCCGACTCGAGCTGGACGATGTTCTCGCTGAGCTGGTCGGCCCACTGCGCCGACTGGCGGAACGTGGCGATGTGCTCGGCGCCCCACACCACACCCGCCACCAGACCGATGACCACCGAGGTGACCGTCGCCGGCCGGCTGTGCAGGATGTAGTGCCAGGTGGCCGTCCACAGCGCGAGCACCACGAACGCGTTGACGATGATGAGCCGCGAGATGCTGGGCCGGCGCGACGCCAGCCGGGCTCCGGCGGGCAGGCCGGCCGAGACGACCACGCCGCTCAGGCCCAGGATCCACATGGGAGCCGACACCGCCAGCCACCGCGACGAGTCGGAACCGGCCGCCGCGCTCTGGGCCACGTCACCGACGACGAAGCACACGCTGGCCAGGAACCAGCCGACACGGGCGGGCGACCGGTCCACCAGCAGGTGCAGGAGGATGATCGACGTGACGAACAGGTCGACGGCCGGCACCACGACGATCACCACCTGATGGGCGATCGAGAGCGACGACGTGTCGACCAGTCGGGGCGCGATGACCTGCTCCCACAACACGAGGGTGAGGGCCAGGGTGATGACCGCTGCGTCGAGCAGGTGCACCAGAGCGTTCATCCGGTCGGTCTGCAGCAGGCGCCGAGCCAGGAACACGGCCAGGCCGACGCCCCACACCGCGATCCACAGGTCCGACAGCGTGACCGCGCTGACGTGGGCCCCGGTGCCCACACCCAGGCCGAGCAGCAGCTGGGCCACGGACAGGCCGCCGAAGGCGACGATCAGGGGAGTCCAGTAACCGGTCTCCTGGCGGCTCCACCGCCACATGACGTAGGTGCCGAACAGCGCCAGCGCGAGCAGCACCAGGTGGGTCCAGCGCTCCCAGTCGTCGCCGCCCTCGAGTTGCGTGGTGAACGCCACGACCAGCATGAACGCGACGATCGCGGCGTTGATGCCGGCAAACCGGCGAGCGAGCGCGACAGAGCGGACCCACGTGCTCCGCTGTGTTCGGCGTTCGCCTCCGCCCATGAGCCACCGCCCGATCCGCCCGCGCACGATCTTGTGGTCATTCCCGCTGATCGCGCCGAGTTTACTACGGAGCGTGCTCGTTCCGCCACCAAATCTTCAGACGGCGTTGAATTTCCTCGTCGCCCAGCAGCCCCTCGTCCAGGCGGACCTCGAGCAGGAAGGCCAGGGCCTTGCCCACCGCCGGGCCGGGCGGCAGATCCAGCAGCGTCATCACCTGCGTGCCGTCCAGTTCGGGGCGGATGGCGGCCAGCTCCTCCTTGGCCGCCAACTCGCCGATGCGCACCTCCAGGTCGTCCATGCGGCGCGACAACTGCAACGCCTTGCGCTCGTTGCGCGTGGTGCAGTCGCAGCGGGTGAGCACGTTCAGCTCGTGCAGCAACGGCCCGGCGTCGCGCACGTAGCGACGCACCGCCGAATCGGTCCAGCCCATGGAGTAGGTGTGGAAGCGCAGGTGCAGCGCCACAAGCTCGACGATGGCCTCGATGTCGTCGTTGCTGTAGCGCAGCGCCTCGAGCCGCTTGCGGGTCATGCGCGCGCCCACCGCGTCGTGGTGGTGGAAGGTGACGCCCTTGCCCTTCTGGTAGCCGCGCGTGCGCGGCTTGCCGACGTCGTGGAACAACGCGGCCAGGCGCACCCGGCGGAAGTCGAAGGGCGGACGGCCCTCGGGCTGCTCCTCGGGCGGGCGCACGTTCTCGACGACCGCGAGGGTGTGCGTCAACACGTCCTTGTGCTGGTGGATGGGGTCCTGCTCCAGCCGCATGGCCGGCAGCTCGGGCAGGAACTCGTCGGCCAGGCCGGTGTCGATGGCGAACCACAGGCCGGCGGTGGGGCTGGGCAGGGTGATGAGCTTGTCGAGCTCGTCGCGGATGCGCTCGGCCGACACGATGGACAGCCGCCCGTGCATTTCACGCACCGCGTCGACCAGTTCGGGTGCCGGCGTGGCGTTGAACCGGGCGACGAACCGCGCCGCGCGCAGCATGCGCAACGGGTCGTCGCTGAAGCTCACCTCGGGTGCCAGCGGCGTGCGCAGCGTGCGCGTCATCAGGTCGGCAGCGCCGTCGTAGGGGTCGACCAGCGTGGGCGTGTCGGCCGTCAACTCCAGCGCCATCGCGTTGATGGTGAAGTCGCGGCGCGACAGGTCGGCCTCCACGCGGTCACTGAACTCCACGTCGGGCTTGCGCGAATCCTCGTGGTACGCCTCGGCGCGGTGGGTGGTGATCTCGTAGGTGCGCTCGTCGCGCTTGGCGCCGATGGTGCCGAACCGTTCGCCCTGGGTCCACACCGCGTCGGCCCAGCCCTTCAACGCCTTCTTGATGGCATCGGGGCGGGCGTCGGTGGTGAAGTCGTAGTCGATGGTGGCCGTGTCGGCGCCGGCCAACAGGTCGCGAACGCTCCCGCCCACCAGGTACAGCCGATGGCCGGCGGCGCGGAAGCGGTCGGTGAGCGGGGCGAGTTCGTCGAGCACCGGCTGGAACCGGGGAGGGATCACAGCAGCCCTTCGCGTTCCCAGAACTCGCGCATGTGGTCGACGGCCACCATGCCCGGGCCGCCCGACGTGGTGGGCTCGATGGGGTCGCCCTGCACGTCGGCCATCTCGCGCAGCACCGTGGCCGCGCTGTTGGCCAGCGCGTCGAGGTCGTAGCCGCCCTCCAGCATCACCAGGCGGCGCCCTGCCGGAACCAGCGACAGCACGCGGCGGGTGAGCGGGCCGTAGTCGCCGGCGGCCAGGCCCAGTTCGGTGATGGGGTCGGCGCGGTGCGCGTCGAAGCCCGCCGAGACGATGACCCACGTGGGTGCGAACGCATCGACCCGCGGCGCCACCAAGTGGTCGAAGGCGTGCAGGTAGACGTCGCCGGTCGCGCCGGCGGGGACGGGGATGTTCATGGTGAACCCACGGCCCTCGTCCTCGCCCACCTCGTCGTGCCGGCCAGTGCCCGGGTACAGCGGCCACTGGTGGATGCTCACGAACAGCACCCGCGGGTCGGCGTAGAAGATGTCGTTGGTGCCGTTGCCATGGTGCGCGTCGTAGTCGAACACCAGCACGCGCTCGCCCTGCGCCGCCAACGATGCGGCGACCACCGCGACGTTGTTGACGAAGCAGAAGCCCATCGACTCGGTCATGGTGGCGTGGTGCCCGGGCGGGCGCACGGCGCAGAACGCCGACTCGCCACGCCCCTCCTGCAGGGCCCGCACCGCGGTGAGCCCCGCGCCGGCCGCCAGCACCGCCGCGTTCCACGATCCCGCGCTGGCGTACGTGTCGGGGTCCAGACGGCCGCCACCGAGCAGGCTGATGCCCTCGATGCGGTCGAGGTAGCGGGCCGGATGCACCCGCTCGAGATCCTCACGCGTGGCCGCCACCGGGTCGACCGCGATGAGCGCGTCGGCCAGGCCGGCCTTCGTGGCACCGTTCAGCACCGCGCTGAGCCGCTCGGGACGCTCGGGGTGACGTGGCCCGGCCAGATGGTCCAGGTACGCGGCATGGGTGGCGAACAGCACGGTCACGCCGACGACGCTAACGCGCCCCCATGGCCGCAGCACACCCGCTTGCCCGCCCACCTCCATGGTCGGGACTGGCCGCGCCGAATGGTCGGGACTGGCCTCCGCTTCGCTTCGGCTGCTCCCTCCTGGGTCGGCGGGCCCGCCGCAACGCGCCTGTTGCACGAGCGCGGCGCCCGCTACCGTTCGCAGAGATGATGCACGAGGCCGACCGGCGCCCGGAGGGCGACACCCCCGCGCCCGTCGTGCTTCCTCCCGACGGCCTGGTGCTGCGCGGCGCCCAGGTGAACGGCCGGGCCCGTTGCTGGCCCGGCGAGCCACACGTGGCGCAGCTGGTGATGTACCAGCAGAACCGTCCGCCCTCGCACGACGACCTCACCCGCTGGTGCGACGAACTGGGCCGGCGCGGCTTCACCGCGGTGCGCACCAGCGCGCTCGCCGCCGCGGCCAGCGCCCGCGTGGAGAGCCACGGCTTCTCGGTCATCCAGCAGTTGGTGCTCCTGCAGCACGATGACGTCGGCGACGTGCCCGCACCGTCGCGGCGCACCAGCCGCCTGCTCGTGGGCAGCGACCCTGCGGCTGCCGCCGTGGACCGCGCCGCGTTCGGGCCGCGGTGGTCGCTCGACGCCGCAGCGGTGCACGACGTACGCACCGCGACGCCGCGCCATCGAGCACGCGCCGTCATCGACACGGGCGGTCCGGCCGGGGCCGACGTCGAGTCGGTGGTCGCCTACGCCATCACCGGTCGCGACAGCCGCCTGGGTTTCCTGCAGCGGCTGGCGGTGCAGCCCGACCGCCATCGTGAGGGCCTGGGCCTGGCGTTGGTGCACGACTCGCTGCGGTGGCTGGCCAGGTGGCGCGTGCAGCGCGCCCTGGTGAACACGCCCACCACGAACGATGCCGCCCTCGCGCTGTACGAACGGGTCGGCTTCCACCGCCTGCCCGACGGCCTGCGGGTCTACGAGCGGGTGCTGCAGTGAGCCGCCTGCGTCACCGCTCGGGCTCCGTCGCGCACGTGCTCGGAGCGTTGGCCGGCACGCTGGCACTGTCCGGTCTGGTGGTGGGCGTGCCCACACAGCTCGGGGTGGCCCATGCCGCCGCACCCACGCTCGGCCTGGTCGAGCAGACCTTCAACGTGCAGGCCGAAGGCATCCTGGACATGACCGTGGCGCTGCCCGCCGGCGTCACCGTTCCCGCCAACGACTTCTCGGTGTCCGTCGCCGCGCTGCGCACGGTCGAGACCCGCGAAGCGGTGGCGAACACCATCGACGGCGAACTTCCCGACGCGGTCGACTCGGTGGAACTGCTGCCGTTGGCCGTCCCCCGGCCGGCAGCCGAGCAGCTGCGCCTGTTGGTGCCCACCGAGGTGACCACGAGGACCAGCGCCGCACTGCGGATGTCCACCCCCGGCCTCTACCCCGTGCACGTGGAGGTCATCGTCGCCGACGCAGTGGTCGCCGAGCTGATCACGTTCGTCCACCGCGTCCCGACCGAGGACGAAGGTCAGGAAGCCGCCATGCCCGTCGCCATGGCGGTTGCCACCCAGCAGCCCGTCACACTCGACGACGACGCGCAGGTGGTCATCGACGACGCCACCCGCGACGAGCTCACCGCGCTGGCCGGGGTGCTCGAGGCCAGCGCCATCCCGCTTGCGGTCCGCGTGCCGCCCAGCGTGCTCACCGCGCTGGCGAACGGCGGCACCGACGACGCAGCCCTCGCCCAGCGGCTGAGCGATGCCATGGCCGACGACGACCTGGTGTCGGCACCCATCCTGCCGCTCGACGTGTCGGCCGCCGCGGCGGCCGAGCGCAGCGCTCTGTACACGCAATGGCTGCGCGACGGCGAGGACGCGTTGGCCTCGGTGGTCGACGCTCCGGCGCAGCGCACCACGGTGCTGGTGGACGAACCGCTCAGCGAGGGCGGCGGTGCACTGCTGCGCAACCTCGGTGCCCGCCTGTTCGCCATGCCGACCTCGCTGTACGACGACCTGCCCAACAGCCTGGGCGGGTTCACCGACACCACGCAGCTGGTGCAGATCCAGGTGGCCGACGGGATCACGGTCGACGCCGCCGTGGTGGACCGCACCGCGGCCGCGGCCATCGGTCGCGAGACGTCGACGCCCGTGCTCACGGCCATCCAACAGGTGAGCGACCTGTTGGCCGCCCGCCAGCAGGTGGAGGACCAGGGCGGCGACCCGCGCCGCCACGGGATGCTGCTCGGCACACCCGACATGGGCCTGCCGTCGAGCACCGGCTTCGGTGCGTTCAGCACCCTGCTCGCCGCCACGCCCGGGCTGCGGCCGACGACGCTCGACGAGTTGAGCGTGCGCACCGACCAGTTGCTCGGCAGCGAAGGCCCGGTGGTGGTGAACCTGCCCACCGACGTGCAGGGCGACATCACCGCACGCCTGAACCTGGCCACTGCGCTCGGGCTGGAAGCGGCCAGCACCGCCAGCATGCTCCCCAGCGGCGACCCACGCATCGCCGAGTGGACGCGCCTGATCGACGTGCTGCCCACCAGCGCCCTCACCGACCCGCAGGCGAACGGCATCGCCGACAGCCTGCGTGGCGAATTCGACAGCATCCGCACCTCGGTGGTGGTGCCCACCGGGTTCTCGTTCAACCTCACCGGCCGCACGGGCAGCGTGCCCGTGACGCTGCAGAACACCGCCGACCACCCCATCACCGTGCGCGTGCGGATGACGTCGTCGAAGCTGCAGTTCCCTGAGGGCGACCAGACGGTCGAACTGCCGGCCGAATCGTTCCACGAGGTACGGGTCGAGTACGTCGCCCTCAGCAACGGCAACGTCGGTGTCACGCTGCAGGTGTTCACCCCGTTGGGCGACGTGCAGCTGGCCCCACCGGTGCCGCTGTCGGCGAACATCAACGCGCTCACCGGCGTGGGCAACCTGCTCACCGGCGCGGCCCTGTTGGTGCTGGTCACGTGGTGGGTGCGGCACGTCCGCCGGGCGCGCCGAGGCCGTCGGGCGGCCGAGGCGGCGAACCGTCATCCGGCCACGCGCGAGAGCGACGAACTGTCGCCCGACGCTGCAACGAGTACCCTGCCACCCTCGTGAGCACTGAACGCGTCCGCATCGTCACCGACTCCGCCTGCGACCTCCCCCAGAGCCTCGCCGATGAGCTCGGCATCGAGATCGTCCCCCTCACCATCCGCATCGACGGCCACGAGTACGTCGATCGGCTCGACCTCACCCCGGCCGAGTTCTGGGCCAAGTGCGCGGCGTCGCCGAACCTGCCCGAGACCGCCGCGCCGGCACCCGGCCAGTTCGAGGCCGCCTACCGCAAGTTGGCCGCCGACGGCGCCACGAGCATCGTGGCCATCAACCTCAGTGCCGCCCTGTCGGCCACCATGCAGTCGGCCGAGCTGGCCGCCCGCGCCGTCGCCGACACCATTTCGGTCACCGTCGTCGACAGCCAGCAGGTCACCATGGGTCAGGGCTTGGTCGTCACCCGCGCCGCCCGCCTGGCTGCAACGGGTGCCTCGCACGCCGACGTGGTCGACCTGGCCGTGTCGTTGGCCGGCCGCACCAAGGTGTGGGGCGCGCTCGACACGCTCGACAACCTGAAGAAGGGCGGCCGCATCGGTGGCGCGAAGGCGTTGCTCGCATCGGCGCTGGCCATCAAGCCCATCATCGAGGTGGTCGACGGCAAGGTCGAGCAGGGTGGCAAGCAGCGCACGCGCAGCAAGGCCATGCAGCACGTGGTCGACAAGGTGATCGAGGCCGGCCCCATCGAGACGCTGATGGTGCTGCAGGCCGACTGCAGCGACGTCGACACGTTCGTCGACATGCTGCGCCCGCACTACACCGGCGACATCATCGTCGGCGACATCGGTCCCGTGGTGGGCACGCACGCCGGTCGCGGCACCATCGGCGTCGCGTTCAACACGCCGGCCTGATCACAAGATCCTGATTCATTGCCCGGAATCCACGGGCTCCCCCCACTAGTGTCCACGTGCGGACATGTCTGCCACCATCCCTGGCACGAGCCCAGCGCCGTTGCCCCCTGCCATCCTCGCCCAGCGCTACCGGCTGGAGCGTCGACTCGCGCAAGGAGGCATGGCCGAGGTGTGGCTCGGCACCGACCTGTCGTTGACGCGGCAGGTGGCGGTGAAGCTGCTCAAGCCGAACCTCGCCGCCGACCCGGTGGTGGCCGAGCGCTTCCGTCGTGAAGCCATCGCGGTGGCCCAGCTGAGCCACCCGAACATCGTCGCCGTGTACGACGCCATCGAGGAGACCATCGGCGGCGAGCGCCGCCAGGCGGTGGTCATGCAGCTGGTGAACGGCAAGAGCCTGCGCCAACTGCTCGACGAACAGAAGCGGCTCAGCCCCGACCTCACGATGCACATCGGCGCGTGCGTGGCGTCGGCGCTCGACTGTGCGCACCACGCCAACCTGGTGCACCGCGACGTGAAGCCGGGCAACATCCTCATCACGCCCGACGGCCGCGTGCTGCTCACCGACTTCGGCATCGCCAAGGGCCTGGCCGGCACCGCCGACGACGACCTCACCAGCCCCAACGTCATGATGGGCACCGCCAAGTACCTGTCGCCCGAGCAGGTGCGCGGCCGCAAGCTCGACGGACGCGCCGACCTGTACTCGCTGGGCCTGGTGCTGTACGAGTGCCTGGCCGGCCGCGTGCCGTTCCTGGGCGAGACCGACGCCGACACCGCGCTGGCGCGGTTGAACCGCGAGGCCACCGACCTCACCCGGCTGCGTCCCACGCTGCCCTACGGCCTGGCGCCGCTGATCCACCGCCTGCTCGCGCGCAAGCCCGACGAGCGCTATGCCACCGGCGCCGAGGTGCGCGCCGAACTGCAGCGCATCGCCGCGCAGCCGCGGAACGACACCGACCACAGCATGGACATCCCGGTGCAGCCGGCGCCGACGCCGCGAGTCACGGGGAACACCCCCACGGTGCCGTCGGGGCCCACGCCCACCGGCTCGCCGCGCATGCCTCCGCCGCAGCGCACCGGCACCACCGGCTCACAGCCCGCGGTGAAGGGTGGCCGCCCGGCGGGATCGCCCACGCGCGCTGACCGCACGCCGCCGTCACCGGTGCGTCCGCGTCAGCAACCCAACCGCAAGTACGAGCAACGCACCGGGCCGTCGATGGTGCTCATCGGCGTCCTGCTGGCCATGGCGTTCGTCGTCGGTCTCGTCCTGTGGGTCACCATGGGCACCGACGGGGGGTCGCCGTCGGGCGACGTCGGCACCACCGCGGCAGGCGGGCAGCCCGGCACCGAACCGTCCACCGCGGCTCCGATCACCGGCGGCAGCATCCTGTCGGTGCGCAGCTTCGACCCCGAGGGCGACGACGGCACCGAGAACGAGGCACAGGTGGGCCTGGCCATCGACGGCAACCCCGCCACCGCATGGTCCACCGTCTGCTACGGCGACCGCTACCTGGGCGGCAAGCGCGGCGTGGGCCTGATCGCCGACCTCGGTGCCGACCGCACCGGCACGTTCACCATCGACCTGGGCAGTGCGCCGTTCCAGCTGCGTGTGTACACGGCCACCGATGGCGCCGTGCCCTCCAACTTCGACTCGTGGGGCTCGCCCGTGAAGTCCGCGAACGGCACCGAGACCACCACCCTCAGCGTGTCCATCGCCCAGCCGGCGCGGTACGTGCTGGTGTCGTTCGTCGAGTTGGGCACCAACAACGACTGCACCAAGAACCCCTTCCGCGGCAGCATCCGCGAGCTGACGTTCGGGTGAGCCGTGCAACCACCCCTCGACGATCGAGCGCTCGTGGCGGCGGCGCAGGCCGGCGACCGTGACGCGCTCGACCAGCTGATCCGCACCCACTACGACCGTATCCACGCGGTGTGCCGGCGCATCACCGGCAACGAGAGCGACGCGGCCGACGCCTCGCAGGAGGCCCTCATCGCCATGGTGCGCGGCCTGCACCGCTTCGACGGCCGCGCCGCGTTCAGCACGTGGGTGTACCGCATCGCCACCAACGCCAGCCTCGACGAGCTGCGGCGCCGGCGCCGGCGTCCGCTGTCGGTGGTGCACGACGACGAGCGAGCCGACCTCGAGCCCGTCGACCCCGGTTCGGCCCGCCCGTTCGAGCTGATCGGCGACCGCGAGGCGCTCGAGGCAGCCCTGTTGGAGGTGCCCGAGGACTTCCGCATCCCCGTGGTGCTCCGCGACGTGGCCGACCTGGACTACCAGGAGATCGCCGAGACGCTCGACGTGCCCATCGGCACCGTGAAGAGCCGCATCGCCCGAGGTCGTGGCATGCTCGCAGCCGCACTCGCACGACATGGGAACCACGAGCCCGCCCCGCGACGTCCAACCGAGGCACCATGAGCGACCAGCCCCTCTCCCCCGACCACGAACTGGCAAGTGCCTACGTCGATGGTCTGGCGAGCGCCCCCGAGCGGGCGCAGGTGGAAGCATCCCCCGAGCTCATGGCCGTGGTCGCCGAGTTCCGTGCCCAACGGGCCGCACTCGCCGCCGTTCCGCCCGTCGACGACGGCATCCGCACCGCCGCGTTCGCCGCAGCGTTGGCCGAGTTCGATGCCCTCGCCGCCGCACCAGCCGCCACACCACCCCAGGTCGCGGCACTCGCCGCCACCGGTGCGGCCGCCCCGCCGGCACCGCCGCCCAACGTGGTGCCCCTGCACCGCCAGCGTCGCTGGAGCCGTGGGTTGGGCGTCGCCGCCGCGGTCGCCCTCATCGGCCTCGTCGGCGTGGCGGTCAGCAACCTCAGCACCGGCGGCAGCAGCCAGGACTCGTCGTCGGCCGGTACCGAGATGTCCGCCGGCGACGCGAACACCCTCACGGGCACCGATTCGTCGAAGGTGGGCATCGCCTCGAACGCCACCGACCCCACGGGCGGCCAGGCACCGGTGGTCAACGGGTCCGACACCACGGCCGGCAGCCCCGGCACCATCGACTCCATCAACGGTGGCGGATCGGCCGTCCCGGCGTACTCCGACACGCAGTCGCTGAAGGCGCTGCCCGAGCCCACGTCGAGGGTGTCACCCAGCTTCGTACTTCAGTGCTCGCTCGACACCGACCACGAGATCCTCCTCGAGATCACGTGGAAGGGCACGCCCGCAGTGGTCGTGCGCGATACGGTCACCGGCGAAATCGCCGTGCTCGACGCCCAGTGCAACACCCTGGTCTCCGTCGACAACTGACCTCGAGGTCCACCACCGGTGCACATCGCACTTCTCATCGCCACCGCGCTCGCCGCGGTCACCAACTGGTGGTCGCGCCTCTCCGGCAACTCGTCCGTCGAGACCTGGTCGAAGCCGCTCACCACGCTGCTGGTCATCGGCATCGCCCTGGTCAGCGGGGCACCCGGCGACCAGGTGACCGTCGCCGTCATCGCGCTCACGCTGTGCCTGCTCGGCGACATCTTCCTCATGTCGGTGGTCGACAAGTTCGTGCTCGGACTGGCCTCGTTCCTGCTCGGGCACCTGGTGTTCATCGTGCTGTTCGTGAAGTACGGGCTGGAGAGCAGGGCCCTGGCCGGGGTCGCCGTCATCGCCGCAGCACTGCTCGCTGCGTCCGTCGGGCGGGTCATCGTCCAGGGTGCCGCCTTCGCCGACCGCACACTGCAGAAGCCGGTCCTGGCCTACCTGCTGGTCATCATGGCCACGGCCGTGCTCGGCTGGTCGACCGCCATGCCCTGGGTCATCGCCGGCACCACGCTGTTCGTGGTCTCCGACACCATCCTGGGCTGGAACCAGTTCGTCGGTCAGAAGAAGTGGATGTCGCCGGCGGTGATGATCACGTACCACGGGGCCATCGCCGCGCTCGCCCTCAGCCTGTGGTGAGCGGGGCGGATAGGCTCGCCGGCATGCCGGGTAATCCGCTCTCCGATCCGAACTGGGCCCCCGACGTCGTCGATCTCATCGACAAGTACGTCGGCAAGGTGCGCCTCACCGCCACCGACAACGCCGTCAAGGCGTCGCGCGCCGTGGTGTTCGGGGTCCTCATCGTCATGGCCGTCATGGTGGCCGTGCCGCTGCTGGTCATCCTGTCGCTCGGTGTACTGCGCGAGTTGCTCGGCTTCTTCGTCGACCACGACACCGCGGTCTACCTGTCGTACTTCATCCTCGGAGCCGTCCTCATGATCGGCGGCTTCTTCGCCCTCCACCTGCGCCACAAGGAGCCTGCTGCGTGAGCCACCATCCCGTCGTCATCGTCGGATCCGGCCCGGCGGGCCTCACCGCCGCCATCTACACCGCTCGCGCCAACCTCACCCCGCTGGTCATCGAGGGCGAGCCCAGCAGCACCAGCGACCAGCCCGGTGGCCAGCTGATGCTCACCACCGAGGTCGAGAACTTCCCCGGCTTCCCCGAGGGCATCATGGGCCCCGAGCTGATGATGCGCTGCCGCGAGCAGGCCGCCCGCTTCGGCGCCGAGTTCCTCACGGCCAAGGCCACAGCGGTCGACTTCAGCGAGCGCCCGTTCAAGGTGTGGGTGCGCGACCAGCTGTACACGGCCGACGCGGTGATCGTCTCCACCGGCGCACAGAGCCTGATGCTGGGCCTCGAGGCCGAATCGCGCCTGCTCGGGCACGGACTGTCCACCTGCGCCACGTGCGACGGCTTCTTCTTCCGCGGTCAGGAGATCGCCGTGGTGGGCGGTGGCGACTCGGCCATCGAAGAGGCGTCGTTCCTCACCAAGTTCGCTTCGAAGGTGCACCTGCTGGTGCGTCGCGGCGAGCTCCGCGCCTCGAAGATCATGCAGGAACGGGCGCACGCCAACGAGAAGATCGAGATCATGTGGAACACCGTGGTCGACGACCTGGTGGGCGACCAGAAGCTGGAGGGCGCGGTCATCCGCGACACCGTCACGGGCGCCACCTCCACCCTGCCGGTCACCGGTCTGTTCGTGGCCATCGGCCACCGGCCCAACACCGACCTGTTCAAGGGCGTGCTCGACATGGAGGACAACGGCTACCTGGTCACCCGGCCCGGCTCGTCGTACACCAACATCGAGGGCGTGTTCGCCTGCGGCGACGTGCAGGACCACACCTACCGCCAGGCCATCACCGCTGCCGGCTCGGGCTGCATGGCGGCCATCGACTGCGAGCGGTGGCTCGAGGCCGCCGGCGTCCACTGACGCTGCACTGACGCTCGGAGGCCCCGTTGCCGCGGGCCATCGGGCGTCCGGCGGAATGCCCGTCCCGTCCCGCCGGTTGGTGGGCGGTAACATCACCATCCCCAGCGAAAGGACCCGCGCCATGGCCGATGGCATCGTCACCCTCACCACGTCCACCTTCGACGAGACGGTCGCCGCCAGCGATCAGCCCATCGTGGTCGATTTCTGGGCCGAATGGTGCGGCCCCTGCAAGCTCATCGCCCCCATCCTGGGCGAGATCGCCACCGAGCAGCCGGGCATCACCATCGCCAAGCTGAACGTGGACGAGAACCCCGAGATCGCCATGCGCTTCAACGTCATGAGCATCCCCACCCTCCTGGTGTTCAACAAGGGTGAGCTGGCCAAGAAGCTCGTCGGCGCCAAGGGCAAGGGCCAGTTGCTGCAGGAGCTCAACGAATTTCTGCCTACTTCCCGCTGACCCCCGGGCAGCGCGGCGAAGCCATCCGCGACCTGCAGCGCCGCCTCGGTAGTGCCGGGTTCGCACCCGCCCCGGGCGCCGAGGTGGGTGAGTTCTGCGCGCGCACCGAAGCGGCCGTCCGCGCCTTCCAGGAGGCGCGGGGCCTGCGCGCCGACGGCATCTGCGACGAGACCACGTGGACCGCGCTCGTCGAGGCCAACTGGACCCTCGGTGACCGGCTGCTGTTCCTCACCTCGCCGAACCTGCGCGGCGACGACGTGGGTGAACTGCAGCACGGGCTGAGCCGGCTGGGATTCGACTGTGGTCGCGTCGACGGCATCCTGGGGCCGCGCACGGCACGCGCCCTGCAGGACTTCCAGCGCAACTGCGGGTTGCCCGACGACGCGGTGTGCGGCCCCGACACGGTGCGGGCCATCGCCATCGTCAGCAGCCAGACCGGCGACGGCCCCGGTGTGCAGGCAGTTCGCGAGAAGGAACGCCTTCGTCAGGGGTTGGGCTCGCTGGCCGACACCCGCGTGGTGATCGGCCAGTTCGGCGCACTCAGCGGCCTGGCCCGCACGCTGGCCCGCGAGCTGCGCCAGCGCGGCGCCACCGTGATGCCCCTCGACGAGCCGGATCCGGTGGCCCAGGCCTTGGCGGCGAACCACTTCAACGCCCACGCCTACGTGGGTTTCGAGGCCAGTGCCGAACCCGACGCCGTGGCCACCTTCTACCGGGTGCCCACGTTCGAGTCGGTGGGCGGCCGAGCCCTGGCCGAAGGCATCGTCGAGCAGCTCGACGGCGTCGCCGGCCTGCAGTTCCACGCGGGCGGGATGCGGTTGCCGGTGCTGCGCGAGACGCGCATGCCGGCCGTGCTGCTCACCATGGGACCGGTGCGTACCGTGGTCGACGCCACCCCGGCCATCGCCACCGGGGTGCTGCACGCCCTGGAACTGTGGATCTCTCGCGCGAGCTGAGAGTTTGTCCACAGGGTTGTCCCCCACGTGTGTGTAACCCTCAAGGCGAGGGTTGTCAAGGTCGACCACGGAGCGTGGTCGAAGACCTCAGAGAGTTTCGCTTCCCGTGGTCATCTGGTGGTAGATGCGCTCCAGATCCTCCAGATCGGCAAAATCGATGACGACCTTGCCCCGGCTCGCGCCCATGGTGACGCTGACGCGTGTGGACAAGTGCTCGGCCAACAGGTGCTCCAACTCGAGCAGACCCGGCGGACGCAGCTTCGTCCCCTCCACCACGCCGGCGCCATCGGCGGTGCGGCGCGTCGGGGCCGACTCACCGGCCTCGTCGGCGGCCGCCGGCTCGGCACCGCCGCGGTCGCGCACGGCCTCCTCGAGCATGCGTACCGACCACCCCTCGGACGCAGCCCGGCGGGCGAGTTGTTCCTGGAACGCCCGGTCGGGTGTGCCCAGCAACGCCTTGGCGTGACCGGCCGACAGGCGACCATCGGCCAGCAGTGCCTGGATGGCGGCCGGCAACGACATGAGCCGCAGGGTGTTGGTGACCGCCGACCGGCTCTTGCCCACGCGTTGGGCGACCTGCTCGTGGGTGAGTGAGAAGTCCTCGATGAGCTGTTGGTAGGCCGCGGCCTCCTCCAACGGAGTGAGGTCCTGGCGGTGCAGGTTCTCGACCAGTGCCTGCTCGACCGAGCCGACGTTGTCGGCAGTGCGCACGACCGCGGGGATGACCGCCAGGCCGGCACGCCGAGCCGCACGCCATCGACGCTCGCCGGCGATGAGCTCGTACTGCCCTCCCCCGGTGGCGCGCACGAGCACCGGCTGCAGCACACCGATCTCACGGATGGACGCCGCCAGGTCCGACAACGACTCCTCGTCGAAGTGCACGCGTGGCTGGTTGGGGTTGGGAACGATGTTCCCGACCGGGAGGTCCTCCAGGCGTGGCTGGTCGCCCGACACCACCGCCGTCACATCGGCGGGGATGAGTGCCCCCAGGCCTTTACCGAGTCCGCTCTGCCGGGCCACCGCTCACCTCCTTGGCGACGCCGCGATAGGCGGTCGCACCTCGAGAACCAGGATCGAAGGTGATGATCGGCTGCCCGTACGAGGGCGCCTCGGACAGACGGACCGTACGCGGCACCACCGAGCGGCAGACCTTGTCACCGAAGTGCTCGCGCACTTCCTTCACCACCTGGTCGGCCAACTTCGTGCGTGCGTCGTACATGACGCAGACGATGGTGCTCACTTCCAGGCGGGGGTTCAGGTTGCGCTTCACCAGGTCGACGTTGCGCAGCAGTTGGCCCAGACCCTCGAGTGCGTAGTACTCGCACTGGATGGGCACGAGCACCTCCGAGGCGGCGTTCAGGCCGTTCACCGTGAGCAGGCCCAGCGACGGGGGGCAGTCGATGAGCACGTAGTCGTAGTCGTCGAGGACGGCCTCGATGGCACGGCGCAAGCGGTTCTCACGGCTGAACGCCGGGACCAGTTCGATCTCGGCACCGGCCAGGTCGAGGCTCGCCGGCGCGACGAACAGGTTCTTCACCGAGGACGGCTCGATGCAGTTCTCGAGCGGCACCTCGTGCATGATGACGTGGTACATCGAGGTCTCGAGGCCACGGTTGTCGATGCCCAGGCCCGTCGAGGCGTTGCCCTGCGGGTCGAGGTCGACGATGAGCGTGCGGTAGCCCAGCTCTGCAAGGCAGGCGCCGAGGTTGATGGTCGTGGTGGTCTTGCCCACGCCGCCCTTCTGGTTGGCGACGGCAATGACACGGGGGAGCGGCCGCTTCCCCTCGTCGGGTGAGGTCATCGAGGAACAACTCCTGCTCGCTCTAGGCCCGAGGGAACATCCGGGCGAACATCCCGCAGGATAGCGTCCCTCACGCCGTCAGGTGCGGATGGCAACCACGTTGCGCGCCACTCCCCTGTGTTCCACGTGAAACATCCCGGGTCTGCGGGGCCCGGTCTCGGCGGGTCAGAACGTCCTCGATGTTCCACGTGAAACATCCACCGGCCGTGTCCCTGCACTGCAACGGCCGGGTTGCCGGGTCGCGAGGCGGACCCCCCACCGATGTTCCACGTGGAACGTCAGCGACGTCGGAACGTGCGAACGCCCTGGTCCTTGCCCTGATCCACCAGGTCCAGGCGCTCGAGCAGCTCCGCCGGCCAGCGTGTCGGGTCGTCTTCCGGCGGCTCGCTGACGATCAGCAGACCGCCGGTGCGGAGCAGAGCCGACGCCCACCGGGTGGTGATCGGCGGGGCCGCGAAGCTGCGCGCCGTGACCACGTCGAAGGTGCCGGGTGTGGCCTCGGCCACCACCCGCACGTCGTCGGCGACCACCGACACACGGTCCCCCAGGTCGAGCGATCCCACCGCCCGGCGCAGCAGATCGGCCCGGGTGGCCCGCCGCTCGACCAACGTGAGCCGCAACGCCGGGCAGCGCACGGCGATGACGAGGCCGGGCAATCCCCCACCCGAGCCCAGATCGCACAAGGTCCCGGCCGTGGCCGGGACCGTGTGGACATACTGTTCGGCGTGCTCGATGGCACGCTGCAACGACGCTTCGCCGATGGCGCCTCGGGCCTGAATGGCGCCGAGTGCCGTCAGCAGGGGAGTGTCGTCAGTCATTCGCCGGGGAGATGACCACCCGGCGGTACGGGTCGTCGCCCTCGGACCGGGTGGCGATGCCCTCGATCTCGGACAGCGTGTCGTGGATGATCTTTCGGTCGGCCGACGACATCGGCTCGAGCACGCGGGCCACACCCGAGGCCTTCACCTCGTCGGCCATCTGCACGGCGAACTTGCCGAGGGCCTCACGACGGCGCTCGCGGTAGCCACCGACGTCGACCCGCAGGCGGGTGTCGTGGTCGCCGAGGCGACGCTGCGATGCGACACGGGCCAGGTCCTGCACGGCCTGGAGCGTGGTGCCACGGGGACCGACCAGCAGGCCGAGCTCCTTGCCGTGCACGCGCACTTCCAGATCGTCGCCGTCCTCCACCAGCTCGACGGTGCCCTCGGCACCGAACGCCTGAATGAGGCCGGTCATGAACCGGCTGGCCTCTTCACCCACCTGACGTGCATCCACGATCTGCTCCTCACTCTGCTGGTTCTTGTCCGTCGACGGCGCACCGTCGGTGGTCGACGGCCGTTCGGCCTTCGGCTTGGCGGCACGCGGTGCCCGCTGGCCGGCGTCCGACTTGGGGCCGGACTTGGCGCCCTGCTTGGCGGCGCCGTTGCCACCGCGAGGTGCACGGTCGGACTTCTCGCCACGGGCAGCGCTCTTGTCGCCCGACTTCTCGGTGCCCTTGTCGGCCTTGTCGGCCTTGTCGCCCTTGTCGCTGCGCTTGCGGTCGCGACGATCGACCTTCTGGCGCACCTGCGCCGGGCGAACGCGGGCACGAACCCGGGCCTCGCCACGGACCCGACCGAACAGACCGGCCTTGGGCTCTTCCAGCACCTCGAACTCGGCGTCCTCCATGTGGACACCCAGCTGGTCGAGGGCCTTTTCCTTCGCTTCTTCCACGGTCTTGCCCGTGGTCTCTACAAACTCCATTGCTGTTGACCTGTCACTTCTTCTTGGTGTCCGGGCGAGCGGCCTTGCCGGTGGACGGCGGGCGGCTGGTGCTGCCGTTGGACGAGGGGGTGGGCTTGTTCTTCGGCGGCGTCACGCGCTTGCTCGTGGTGGCCGACTTGGCGACCTTGGCCTCCTTGGCCGCGATCGCCTCCTTCTTGGCCTGGCCGAACAGGCCGCCACCGCCACCGCCGGACTCCTTGTGCAGCTCGCGAGCCTTCTCGCTGGCCTTCTGTGCCTGGCGGCCGAGTGATTCGTCACCCTTGTAGAAGCGGTGCGTGATGTACCAGTTCAGACCGATGCGGAACACGGCCTGGGCGAAGTAGTAGATGACCAGACCCGTGAGGTAGAAGCCCATGAACACCGCGAACACCACGGGCAGGTACTGCATGAGCTTCTGCTGGGTGGGCGACACGGTGGGGGAGACCGCCGCACGGGAGGCGACCATGCGCTGCTGGACGAAGTAGAGGATGCCGAGCAGCAGGACCAGGCCGACGTAGACCAGGCCCTCGGTGAACGAGTCACGCATGACGGCGAAGGGGCGCTTCGACAGGTCGAGGCCCCAGGCCAGCATCTCGTTCTGGCCGACCAACGACTGGTACAGCTTGCTCGAGGTGCTCACGTACTGCGGGGTGAAGATGGCCTTGCCCAGGTTCGCCGGCGTGCACGAGCCCGGGTACTTGAGCAGCACATCGGCCGAGTTGGCCGCAGTGCAGGTGACCGTGGTGGTGAGGCCGTGCAGCACGCGGAACATGACGATGAACACCGGCATCTGCAGCAGCAGCGGGAAGCACGACGCCAACGGGTTGACCTTGTGCTCCTGGTAGAGCTTCATCATCTCTTCGTTGAGCTTCTGGCGGTCGCCGCGGTACTGGTTCTGCAGCCGCTTCATCTCGGGCTGCAGTTTTTGCATCTCGAGCATGCCCTTGGTGCTCTTCAGCACCAGGGGGGCCGTCAGCAGCATCACCACGAGGGCGATGAGCGAGATGGCCACGATGTAGTTCTCGGTCAGGCTGTAGAACCAGGCCAGCAGTGCGGCCGGGTACTCGAAGACTCCAGCAATCATGCGAGGGACCCCTTCGGGGAGATGTGCGCGTCGGCGCGGGACAAGGAGCGATCACGTGAGCGATCGGACGTCGGCTCGGGAACGGGATCCCAGCCGGACGGGCCGAACGGACGGCAGCGCAGCAGTCGACGCACCGCCAGCCACAGGCCGCGGGCGGAGCCGTGCACCTCGAGGGCCTCGATCGCATAGGCACTGCACGAGGGGGTGAAACGAC
>CBHWEI010000018.1:0-27080 GCA_966112835.1 uncultured Acidimicrobiaceae bacterium | reverse complement strand
GCCCCGGCGGCAGCGACGAGACCATCACCTGCCGCCACTACGTCATGGCCACCGGTTGCCTGTCGCTGCCGAAGACGCCCGACGTGCCCGGCGCCGACCGCTACACCCGCGACGTCTACGTCACGGGCCGCTGGCCGCACGAGGGCGTCGACTTCACCGGCAAGCGCGTGGCTGTCATCGGCACCGGTTCCTCCGGCATCCAGTCCATCCCGCTCATCGCCGCTCAGGCGTCGCAGCTCACGGTGTTCCAGCGCACGCCGAACTTCTCGGTGCCCGCCCACAACGGTGCCGTGCGCCCCGAGAAGAGGGCCCCGCTCGAGGCCGACCGCGCGGGGTACCGCCATGCGGCGAGGTACTCGCGCGGTGGCATCCCCGCCGAGCCGAACGAGATCATGGCGCTCACGTCCACGCCCGAGGTCCGCCGCGAGCGGTTCGAGAAGGCCTGGGAGGCCGGCGAGCTGTTCGAGATCCTCGGCGTGTTCGCCGACCAGGGCGTCAGCCTGGAGGCCAACGAGGTGGTGGCCGAGATGATCCGCGAGAAGATCCGCGGCATCGTCGCCGACCCCGAGACGGCCGAGACCCTGTGCCCGAAGGACCACCCCTTCGGCACCAAGCGGCCCTGCCTCGACACCAACTACTACGCCACCTACAACCTGCCCCACGTGCGGCTGGTCGACCTGCGCAAGACGCCCATCACCACGGTCACCGAGACCGGCATCGAGTTCGGCGACGAGTCGGTCGAGTTCGACGCCATCGTCTACGCCACCGGCTTCGACGCGATGACCGGCGCCATCGTGTCGGTCGACATCGAGGGCCGCGACGGCATCACCCTGAAGGACAAGTGGGCGGGCGGACCGGTCAACTACCTCGGCCTCATGACCACTGGCTTCCCGAACTTCTTCACCATCACGGGTCCCGGCAGCCCGTCGGTGCTGTCGAACATGATGGTGTCCATCGAGCAGCACGTCGACTGGGTGCGCGACACCCTGGTCCACCTACGCGAGAACGGCTTCGACACCATCGAGCCCTCGCAGACCGCCGAGGACGGCTGGGTGCAGCACGCCAACGACTGCGCGTCGCTCACCCTGCACCCCATGGCGAACAGCTGGTACATCGGCGCCAACGTGCCCGGCAAGCCGCGCGTGTTCCTGCCCTACATCGGCGGTGTCGACAGCTACCGCCTCGCCTGCGAGGACGTCGTCGCCAACCAGTACCTGGGCTTCCGCCTGCAGGGCCCCGGCGGCCAGCAGTTGAACGACGGCATCGTCCGCCGCGTGCAGCCCGACGTGAAGATGATCCTCGACATGATGGCCGAGATGCAGCTGCCCACCATGGACAGCATGTCGCCGGCCGACGCACGCATGTTCTCCGAGGCCAGCGGCGCCATGCGCCCGCCCGGGCCGGACGTGGGCGAGATCGTCGACGGCACCATGCCCGCCGCCGACGGCAGCCCCATCGAGTACCGCCTGTACCGCCCGAAGAGCACTGGCCCGCACCCGGTGGTCGTCTACTTCCACGGCGGCGGCTGGGTGATCGGCAGCCACACGTCCGACGATCCGTTGTGCCGCGACCTGTGCGACCGCAGCGACGCCATCATCGTGTCGGTCAACTACCGGCACGGGCCCGAGGCTCGCTTCCCTGCGGCCGCCGACGACGGCCTCGCCGCCGTGCAGTGGGTGGCCGAGCACATCACCGAACTGGGCGGCATTCCCGGCCAGCTCGCCGTGGCGGGTTGGAGCGCCGGTGCGAACGTCGCCGCGGTCACGTGCCAGACGGCCCGCGACGCGGGCGGCCCCGCGCTCGTCGGGCAGCTGTTGCTCACGCCCGTCACCGACGGCACGGTCGACCGCCAGTCCTACACCGACAACGCCGACGGGTTCCTGCTCACCAGGGATCTCATGCACTGGTTCTGGGACCACTACGCCACGAAGGAGCAGCGTGCCGATCCGAAGGCCTCGCCGCTCCTGGGCGACCTGTCGGGCCTGCCGCCGGCCATGATCATCACCGCCGAGTTCGACCCGCTGCGCGACGAGGGCAACGACTACGCCGCCGCCCTGGCCGCGGCCGGCGTTCCCGTCGAGCACGTGCAGGCCCGCGGCCACATGCACACGTCCATCACCATGGTCGACGTCGTGCTCACCGGCAAGGAGTACCGCGAGCGCATGGGCAACGCCCTCCGCAACTTCTTCGCCAGCGTCCACGCCTGACCCTCCGGAGGCACTCCGGGCTCGTGCGTCTCCCTCCGGAGGGACTCCGGGCCCCGGCACAGGAGCAGTCGCGGCGTCGGCTATCATCTGATAGCCATGGGGTCTCCTACCGTGCCGGATCGTGCTCGCGTCGTCATCGTCGGCGGCGGCGTCATCGGCTGCAGCATCGCCTACCACCTGGCCCACCTCGGGTGGACCGACATCGTGCTGCTCGAACGGCACTCCCTCACCGCGGGCACCACGTGGCACGCGGCGGGCCTCATCACGTCGGCGGGCATGGCCGACGAGACGTCGCTGTTCATGACCCGCTACTCGCGTGACCTGTACTCGCGGCTCGAGGCCGAGACCGGCCACTCGACCGGCTTCCGCGACGTCGGCCACATCCTCATCGCCAGCACGCCCGAACGGGTCGAAGTGCTCCGTCGGGCCGGCGCCTGGCAGCACGGGTTCGGCGTTCCCGAGTCCGAGATCTCGCCCCGCGAGGTGGCCGACATGTGGCCGCTGTTGCGCACCGACGACGTGCTCGCCGGCTTCTACGTGCCCGACGAGGGCCGCGCCGACCCGGTCGGCTGCGCGGTCTCCATGGCCAAGGGCGCCCGCATGCTGGGCGCGAAGGTGGTCGAGGGTGTGTCGGTCACCGGCGTCGAACAGCGCAACGGCCGGGTGACAGCGGTGCTCACCGACGCCGGACGCATCGAGACCGAGATCGTCGTCAACGCCGCCGGCATGTGGGCCGGGAAGTTCGGCCGCGATGCGGGCGTGCACGTGCCGCTGCAGGCCGCCGAGCACTACTACCTCATCACCGGACCGGTGCCGGACATGGACCCCGACCTGCCGGTGGTGGAGGACCCCGACCGCTACGGCTACTACCGCCCCGAGGGCGACGGCATGCTGGTCGGCCTGTTCGAGCCCGTCGGCAAGCCATGGCACCTCGACGGCGTGCCCCACGACTTCGCGTTCGGCACCATCGACCCCGACTGGGATCGCATGGCCGAGTTCCTCGCCCCCGCGATGGACCGCATCCCCTCGCTCGCGGACTGCGGCGTCCGCCTGTTCTTCTGCGGGCCCGAGTCGTTCACGTCCGACGTGCGCCCGTTGCTCGGCCCGGCGCCCGAGCTCGACGGCTACTGGGTGGCGGCCGGCATGAACTCGCTGGGCATCCTGCTGGGCGGCGGCGTGGGCAACCTGATGGCGCAGTGGATCGTCGACGGCGTGGCCCCGCTCGACGTCACCCGCTACGCAGTGGGCCGTGTGGCCACCCACGAGACCAGCCGCCGCTTCCGGGCCGACCGCACGCCCGAGCAGCTCGGCGTGCTGTTCGGCGACGCGGTGTGGCCGCAGTGGAAGCCGTCGACGGCGCGCGACGTGCGTCGCTCGGTGCTGCACGACCGCCATGTGGCCGCCGGCGCGCACTTCGGTACCTCGTTCGGCTGGGAGTACCCAGAGTGGTTCGCCGAGCCGGGCGAGCACCCGCGCACCGTGCTCGACTTCGTGCGCCAGGAGTCGCATCCGCTCGTGGCCCGCGAGCACCACGCCGTGCGTGAGGCGGTGGGCGTGCTGGACATGAGCCTGATGGCGAAGTGGATGGTGCAGGGCCCGCACGCGGCCGCCGTGCTGAACCGGCTGTCGGCCAACGACATCGACCGCGAGGTCGGCCGGCTGGTCTACACGCAGTGGCTCGACACACGTGGCCGCATCATCGCCGACGTCACCGTGTCGCGCCTCGGCGACGAGCGCTTCCTGGTGGTCACCAGCGACATCACCCACCGCCAGATCGACGCCTGGGTGCGCCGCGAGTGCCGCCCGGGCGAAGTGGTCGTGTGCACCGACGTCACGTCGGCCACCACCCTGCTGTCGTTGCAGGGCCCGGCCTCGCGCACACTGCTCGGCCGCCTCACCGACGCCGACCTGTCGAACCAGGCGTTCCCGTACCTCACCGCACAGCAGATCCACGTCGGCTACGCGCCCGTACTGGTCGGCCGGGTGACGTACGTGGGCGAGCTGGGCTACGAGCTGCACGTGCCCACCGAACATGCGGCCGGGCTGTACGACCTGCTGTTCGCCACCGGCGCGGACCTGGGGCTGCGACCGGTCGGCCTGGGTGCCATGGCCAGCCTGCGCCTCGAGAAGGGCTACCGCGACATGGGCATCGACATCGACAACACCGACACGGTGCTCGAGGCCGGGCTGGGGTTCGCCGTGGCGTGGGACAAGCCGGGCGGCTTCATCGGACGCGACGCCATGGTCGCCGCACGGTCGCTCGGCGCACCGCGCGACCGCGTGGTCAGCCTGTTCGTCGACGATCCCGACGCCGAACTGTTCGGTGGTGAGCCGCTGCTGCTCGACGGCCAGTGGAACGGCTACATCCGCGCCGCAGCGTTCGGTCACACGCTCGGCGGACCGGTGGCACTCGCCCAGGTGCACTGCGACGACGGCGTCACCGCGGCATGGCTGGCGGCGAACCGGTTCGAGGTGCACACCCCTGCGCGCCGCCTGCCGGCCACAGTGCAGCTCGGCCCGCTCTACGACCCGACGCGGTCGCGCATCCTCGCCGACGACGCCCTCGGCTGACCCCGGACGGAGGCCTCACCCGTCCGCGCGCTGCGCCGCGGCGCGGATGCTCGCCAACCGCGACGGGCGGCGCAGCAGACCGCGCAGCACGAACCCGGCGGCAAGGTCGGGCTCGTCGACGGCGCGTGCCACGTCGCGGTCGCCCGCGCCACGGATGGTCTCGAGCACGATCGCATCGATCACCTGGCGGGCGAAGCCGACGTCGATGTCGATGAACTCGTCCTCGGCGACGCCGCGCTCGATGATCCCGTGGAGCAGTGACCAGTAGCGGTCGTTCAACGCCCGGCCCTCCACGAACTCGGGCAGCTCCAGGATCTCGCCCAGGTACAGCGCACGCAGGTCGAACGGCGTGCTCCGCACGTACCGCACCTCCCACAGCAGGTAGCGGTACAGCGCCACGGCGGGACCACCGTGGTCGCTCCCCAGCCGCTCCAGCGCCTCGATGCCGGCGGTCAGGTCACGGCGCAGCAGCTCCTCGGCGATCGCCTGCTTCGACGAGAAGTGCTTGTACAGCGACGGCTGGCGGATGCCGACGGCGGCGGCGATGTCGTGCGTGGACGTGCCCCGATAGCCCCGCGCGGCGAACAGCCGCGAGGCCTCCAACAGGATGAGCTCTCGCGTGGGCCACGAGTCCGTCGTCGCGGGTTCGGCGGCCATGTGTCGAGTGTACGCGGCCGCGCGGCGAGGGTCCTTGACCTGCTCCGTCACAACGGCGACGCTGTCGCCCACATGGACACCGGCCCGCGCTCAAGGGTCACCCGTTGGTGGGCGACGGCGATGGTGGTGGTGTCGTTGCCGTTCATCGGGCTCATGACCGGCGCCGAGACCGGCATCTCCAGCGATCTGCGGGACTACCACCTGCCGCTCTTCCGGTGGGTGTGGCGAACCGTCGGCGACGGGCATGCCCCGTTCTGGGCGCCGTGGGCGTTCGGCGGGCAGAACGTGCCCGGCATCGGCCAGGGCGCCATCTGGTATCCACCCAACGCCGTGTTCGGCCTGCTCGACGTGGTCACCGCGTACCGCTGGTGGACCATGTTCCACCTGTGGCTGGCGACGTCCGGCGCATTCGTGTGGGCGTGGCGCCGGTGGGCTTCGGCACCCGCCGCCGCCGTCGCCGCGGTCGTCTACGGCCTGAACGGCGCGTTGGTCCTGCACCTCATCCACGCCAACTTCACCATCGTCTCGGCGTGGCTGCCGTGGCTGTGCCTCACGCTCGACCGTCTGCTGGAACGACGCGACGCGCGCAGCTGGGTCGCGTACTCGCTCGTGCTCGCACTCATCGGCTTCGCCGGCCACCCGCAGGTGTTGCTCGCCGCGCTCATCGCCATCACGTTCATCGGCGTCGCGTCGCTGGCGCGGCGTGGCGTGGGCGTGCGGCCGTGGCTGCACCTCGCCGGCGCCACCGCGCTGGGCCTGGCGCTGTCGGCGGTTCAACTCCTCCCCCAACTGCTGTTCAGCCGCACCAGCGTGCGGTCCAGCCTGAGCGCGTCGAACTCGTTCCAGGAGAATGCTGATCTGGGCGACCTGCTCACCGCCCTCGTGCCGCACCTGGGGCGCAGCGGGATACCGGGGACCAGCGGCCACTGGTTCGGCAGCGAACTGGGGCACGAGACGTCGAACCACCTCGGCGCGGTCGCCATCGCCCTCGCGGTCATCGCCGTCGCCGCCCGGTGGCGCGATCGTCGAGTCGTCGGCCTGGGGTTGTTGAGCCTGTTCGGTTTCGTCGTCGCGCTCGGCGACGGCACCCCTTTGGGGCCGATCGCCTATCGCATCATCCCGCTCGCCGATCGGTTCCGCATCTGGCCGCGCTACCTCATCCTGTCGAACCTGGCCGTGGCGTGCCTGGCCGCGCTCGGCGTCACCGTCGTCCTCGGCGCACCGCAGCGGTGGCGACGGGCGCTACTCGTCGCCACCGGGGCGGTGGCGTTGCTCGGCCCGTGGGCCGTGGTCGCGGCCACGCGCGACGCTCCGTTCCGCCTGTCGGTGGGTGACGTGGTCGTCCCGGTGGCCATCGCAGCGCTCGCCCTGCTGGCCCTGTGGGCGGCCGCAGGCGTGGCGGGCAACCGTCCCACGGCTGCCGTAGCGATCATCGTGGCCTCGTGCGCCATCCCGGCGGCGCTCTTCACACTCTCGGCTCCCTGGCGGCACGACGCCATCTCCCCCGCTGCGGCCGACGCCTTCTTCGACGAGGGCGCCCGCACGTCGGCGCCCTTCGATGCCCCCGGTGGCGTCGACCGATGGATGAGCCGCCACGGCGACCTCCGAGCGATCGAGCGAGTGCAGCAGACGGCCAGGGTCGACGGCTACGAACCGCTGCTGCAGGCCGACTTCGCCGCCATCACGGGTGCCGTGTACATCGGTGGCGTCCTCCCCGACCAGCCGATGTTCACCGGATGGATGCCCGACGTGCTGCGCATCACCACGGTGGTCCTGCACCCGGAGGACATCGACCCCGGCCAGCGCTGGACGCGCGACGGCAGCCTGGGCGACACCTCCCTGGAACGCTGGAGCACCACACCCCGGCTGCCGGAGGTGGCAGTGCTGGGCGCGGTCCGGGTGTTGCCGTTCGACGAGGGGGTCGCCGCGCTGCAGTCCGACCGGGGCGACCTCACCACCACGGTCATGATCGAGGACGACGCCGCTGGGCTGCCGGCGCTCCGCACACGCGCAACCCCTGGTGTGGCGGGCAGCGCTGACGGCAGCATGTCGGCCGACGGCAGCGGCCACTTCACGGTGCAGGCCGACCGCGACGCCGTCCTGGTGGTGTCCACCGGTTGGCTCGACGGCTGGACCGCCACCGTCGACGGTCGATCGGTGCCCATCGCTCGAGCGAACGGCCTGGTGCTCGCGGTGCCCGTGCACGCCGGCACGAACGACGTCCGGCTCGAGTTCACGCCACCCGGCCTGGTGAGCGGAGCGGCAGTCAGCGGTGCGGCGGCGCTCACGCTGATGAGCATCGGCGTGGTGCCCGCGGTGCGCCGACGACGACGCTCGGCCGGTGAGCCGGACGAACCGGGCGAACCGAACACCCCGACCGAGGTGGTCGAGGATGCTTGACCCGGGCAACCCGGCCGACGACGCTGTGCGCCGGATGGACGCCGACGAACCTCACCTCGCGTCGGCGCCGCCTCGCTCGCGCCTGGCCCGCTGGTGGGCCGCGTCGATGGCCACCGTGTCGCTGCCCTTCATCGGCCTCATGCTCGGCCGCGAGACCGCCATCCAGGGCGACAACTACGTGTTGCACCTGCCGATCTTCTCGTGGGTGTTCCACTCCATCCTCGACGGCGAGTCGCCGTACTGGGCCGGCTGGAACTTCGCCGGGCACAACATCGCCGGCATGGGCCAGGGCGCCATCTACTACCCACCGAACTTCCTCTTCGGCGTGCTCGACGAGGTCACCGCGTTCCGCTGGTGGACCATGGCCCACCTGTGGATCGCCGCATCGGGCGCGTTCCTGTGGGCATGGCGGCGATGGGGCTCGTACCCGGGCGCCGCGGTCGCCGCGATCACCTACGGGTTGAACGGCCAGATCATCCTGCACCTGGTGCACGTGAACTTCACCATCGCCACCGCGTGGCTGCCATGGCTGTTCCTCGGCCTCGACGGGTTGATGAAGTCGGGTGCGCCGCGACGGTGGATCGGGTACGTCGTGCCGCTCGTCTTCATCGCGTTCGCCGGCCACCCGCAGATGCTGTGGGCCGCGCTGGTGGCAACCGGTGTGGTCATGGTGATCGAGCTCGGGCACCGCGGCGCCGGGCTCGCGCCGTGGATGCGCTACGCCGGCGCCACCGCCATCGGCCTCGCCATCGCCGCCGTGCAACTGCTGCCCCAGCTGCTCTTCAGCCGCACCAGCGAGCGGCCATCGCTGACGAAAGCCATCACGCTGCGCGACTCGGCGCGCCTGGCCGACCTGTTCACCGCCGCGTTCCCGCACATCGAGGGCGGCGGCCAGGGCCTGTCCGGCATGTCCGCGTTCTACCGCGGCACGTACTCGTACCACGAGGTCGGCAACTTCGTCGGCATGGCCACCGTGCTGCTCGCCATCGTCGCCATCGCCTCCAGGTTCCGGGATCGCAAGGTCCTGTCGCTCCTGGTGCTCGCGGTGGTGTCCATCGGCCTGGCCCTCGGCGACCACACCTGGTTCGCGGGCATCGTGTACGACGTCGTGCCGTTGGCCGACCGCTTCCGCATCTGGCCCCGCTACCTCATCCTCGCCAACCTCGCCGTGTGCGGCCTGGCCGCTGCCGGCACGGGCATCCTGCTGGCCGCGCCGCGTCGGTGGCGGCGCACCGTGCTCATCGGTGGCGGCACGCTGGTCGTCATCGCACCGGTCATCGTCGCGTTCGGCGACTCGCTCGTCAGCGGCGCCGACCTCGTCGTGGCCCTCGGGCTGCCGGTGCTCGCCATCGCTGCGCTGCTCGCCGCCACGTACCTCGCCGATGCTCGCCCGCGGGCGGCCACCGGCCTGATCCTGCTCGCCTGCGCGGTACCGGCGCTGCTGTTCACGCTCGCGTCGCCGTGGCACCACGATTCGCTCTCCCCCGCCGAGGCCGAGGCGTTCTTCGATCCCTCCACCGCCACCTGGCAGCCGTACGACGCGGCAGGCGGCATCGACCGGTGGGTGTCGCGATACTCCACCGATCGGGGCACCGCCACCGTCCGCGACACGAATCGCATCGACGGGTACGACCCATTGCTGCAGCAGAACTTCGTGGCCGTGACCGGCGCGACCTACTTCGGTGGCGTCATCGACGACCGGCTGTGGTCACCCGGCTGGCGTGCCGACGTGCTGCGCATCACCACGCTCACGTTGCCCGCGGGTGCGCCCACCGGAAACCCGGACTGGACGGTCACCGACCAGCGGACGGAGGACCGCATGGCGGTGTGGTCGTACCAGCCGCGCCTGCCCGAGGCCTACGTGGTCGGCTCGGTGGCGCTCGACACGTTCGACGGCATCGACGCCCGCCTGTCGGACCCCGACGCCGACTTCCCCGACACCGCCTACGTCGAGTCCGACGACACAGCGGCGCAGCAGGTCGCCGCGGGCCGCAACACCCCGGGCACGGCCGGCACGGTCGAGTCCGGCTCCATGGACCGCCACGGCCACGGCTCGTTCGTCGTCACGGCCGACCGGCCGGCGCTGCTGGTGGTGTCCAGCCTGTGGCTCGATGGCTGGACCGCCACCGTGAACGGGCGCGAGGTACCGGTCGTTCGCACCGACGGCGTGGTCCTGGGCATCCCGGTGCAGGCCGGCACGAACGAGGTGTCGCTGTCGTTCACCCCGCCCGGCCTGAAGTCGGGCGCGGCCATCACGCTGCTGGGCGTCCTGGCGCTGGTGGGTGTGTGCGTCGCTCCGGTGGTTCGCCGCCGGCGTGCGTCACGCGGCACCTGAGATCAGGCAGAGCCCTTCGGGATGATCGTCCCGATGTTCATGATGCCGTTCGGGTCGAACGCCTGCTTCAACGTCTCGAGCATGAAGAACGACGAGCCGTACTCGTCGCGCACCCACGGAGCGCGGGCCTTGCCGATGCCGTGGTGGTGGACGATCGAGCCACCGAACCGCAACGTCTCCTCGCAGATGATCGTGATGATCGGCAGGTAGTACTTGTCGTTCTCCTCCTCCGGCTCACAGTCGATGAGGTCGTAGAAGTAGTTGAAGTACATGTTCGTGCCGTTGATGTAGCTGTGCGACGAGTGACCGCCCAGCAGCGTGATCCCGTTGATCTCGGCACGGATGCGCGGGATGACTGCCTCGTAGATGGAGTTGATCGAGCTCCAGTCGGCGGAGATCTCGGTGGTGCGGTTCACGTTGCGCGTGGTGCGGATGCGCTCGTCCTCGCGGGTCACCTTGTCGGGGCCCCACACCAGGTCGTTGAACCACTCCTCGATGTGCGCCGGGTCCACCGGGGTGAGCCCCGGGTACTTGGCGACCAGTTCGTGGATGCCGTCGGCCGTGGCGCGGGTGATGCCGGCGTTGCCCTCGGCCATGAACAGCAGGATGCAGTCGTCGGGTGCAGCGAAGTGCGAGAAGTGCAGCTGGCCGTCCTCGAAGTCGTACAGGCGGGCCACCGACGGCCGGTAGCCGGCCACCATCACCTCGCGCAACGCCTCGAAGCCGGTCTTCATGTCCTTCAGCGTCCAGCCCATGAAAATGTGGTTCTCGGGCAGGTACGGGAACAGCTTCACCGTCACCTCGGTGATATAGCAGAGCGCGCCCTCGTTGCCGATGACGATGTGGCGGATGTCGGGGCCCGCGGCACGGCGCGGCACGTTCTTGATGCGCGACACGACACCGCCGGGGAACACCACCTCGCACCCGACCACCATGTCCTCGATGCCGCCGTAGAGCGTGGAGAACTGGCCGATGCTGCGGGTCGCGACCAGCCCGCCCATGCTGGCGATGGGCTTCGACTGCGGCGAGTGACCGGTGGTGAGACCAACCTTGCGCACCTCGTCCTCCAGGCGTTGCAGCGGCACACCGCACTGCACCGTGGCCTGCATGTTGTACGCGTCGATCGACACGATCTGGTCCAGCCCCGAGCCGTCGACGATGATCGAGTTCTCCGCACCGCTCTCCAGGCCGCCCTCGGTGGCCGTGCCGCCCGTACGGGCCACCACGTTCACGCCGTTCGCATCGGCGAACTCGAGCACCCTGGCCACTTCGTCGGTGCTGCGCACCATCACGATGGCCGCCGGCATGGTCATGGTGTGCACGTCGAAGATGTTCTGCAGCTTGCGGAAGTTGTCGACGCTCGACTGCTTCAGTTGCTGGGCGTCGGTCACCACCTGGTCGGCGCTGAGCAGGCCGGTGAGCTGCTGGACGATGGCATCGGCGGTGAGGGTCATTGCTGGTTCCTTCGGGTGCGGTCAGTGGAAGATCGGGTAGGCGCGCTCGAACAGCGCGTCGGTGTGGTTGCGGATGTCGTGGTACACGGTCTCGGCCATGCGCCCGTACACCGCGTGCCGGCCTGCATCGGGCTCGAACACCTCGCGGGGCGCGCTCATGCGGAACGCCGCGCTCTCGATGTCGGTGTGCACTCCGGTGGCCGCGGCCGCACACATTGCCGCGCCCAGCGCCGCGCCACCGGCGTCGACGGAGCGCGTCGCGGGGATGCCGAACACGTCGGCGAAGATCTGCATGAAGAGCGCGCTGTTCGATCCGCCGCCCGACACCACCAGCTCGGTGAGCGTCACACCGAGCTCGACGGACATCGCATCCACGTGGAACTTCATCGTCAGTGCGATGGCCTCGAGGATGCTGCGGTACACGTGGCCTCGCGTGTGGCGGGCATCGAAGCCCAGCATCATGCCCTTGCGGAACGGCTTGTCGGTGGTGGCCAGCCAGTCGAGCACGGTCATCAGTCCGTCGCTGCCGGCGGGCACCTGAGCCGCCTCTTGCTCCAGGTACTGCTCGCGGCTGAGGCCGATCGACACGGCCTTCTCGGCCACCTCGTCGCCCAACAGGTCCAGGAACCAGGTGAGCGTCCACATGCCACGCCGCACGCCGTTGCTCTCGTACAGGTAGCGGTGGGGCACGCACGCGAAGTTCGTCCAGAAGCTGGTGGGCGCGTGGTGGTTCTCGTGGCCGTGCACCATGGCGGCGATGTAGGTGCCCAGCGACACCAGTGCCGTCGTCTCACCCAGCGTGCCGGCGCCGAGCATCTCGACGGCCTTGTCGTTGGCCGTCGCCACCACCGGGATCCCGGCGGGCAGTCCGGTGGCTGCCGCGGCTTCGGCGGTGAGCGGCCCGATGACGTCGCCCGGCATCTGCAACTCGAACAACATGTCGCGGGTGACGCCGAGCTCGGCGTACAGCGCCGGGTCGTCGCTCCACTGCCAGGTGTCGGTGTCGATGGGCCACTGCAGGAGGATGTTGTTCGCCGCCGTGTCCTTGAATGCTCCGGTGAAGCGATGGGCGATGTAGCCCGAGGTGGTGGTGGCGTACACGAGCTCGGGGTCGTCGGGCAGGTAGGGCTGGTAGGCGCGATCGTCCATCCAGCTCATCACCGGCTCCACCAGCGAGCCGTCGGCCTTCAGGAACGCCTTGCAGCAGCGGATGGGGCAGATGCCCACGCCGACGATGTCTGCCGGGTCACCGTCGAACCGCTCGAGTGCCCGCCGGCTGGCGGCGCAGATGGAATCCCACAGGTCGTCGTCGGGGTGAACGGCCACACCGTGCTGGGGACGGTGCATCGGCCGCAACATCTGCTGCCCGCGGGCGACCGCGTTGCCGTCGGCGCCGTAGACGACCACCTTCGCGCTCTGCGTGCCGCAGTCGACGCCGACCAGGTAGGGACCAGCCATGGGTGTCGCCCTCGTCAGCGGACGAGGTACCCGCCGTCGACGGCCAGGATGTGGCCGTTCACGTAGTCGCTGGCGCGGCTGGCCAGGAACACCACGGTGCCCATCAGATCGGCGGGGTCGCCCCAGCGGTCGGCCGGGATGTGCTCGAGCACACGCCGGTTCGAGTCGGGGTTGCTGCGGGTGTTGGAGGTGATGGCCGTGGCGAAGTAGCCCGGCGCCAGGCCGTTGACCTGCACGCCGTACATCGCCAGCTCGTCGGCGTAGGCCTTCGTGAAGCCGGCGATGCCGTGCTTCGTGGCCGCGTACGCGGACGAGTAGCGCCCGCCGAGGAACGAGAACATCGAACAGATGTTGATGATCTTGCCGCTGCGCTGCGGGATGAAGTGCTTGGCCGCCTCGTAACTCATCTCGAACGCGGCGGTCAGGTTCACCGCCACGGTGGGATCCCACTTGTCGCGGCCGAACTCGAGCACCTCACCCAGCGGGCAGATGCCGGCGCTGTTCACCAGGATGTCGATGGAGCCGAGGCGCCGGACACACTCGTCGATGACGTGCTGCGGCTCACCGTCGGCGGTGATGTCGGCCTTCATGTACTCGTAGCGCACTCCCTCGGCCTCGATGAGCGGGCCGGTGGTGCCGTCGTCGTCCATGATGCTCGGGACGAACACGTTGGCCCCGCCCTTCGCCAACGCCAGCGAGAACGCCTGGCCGAGGCCCGTGTTGCCGCCGGTGACGATGGCGTTCTTGCCCTTCAGGCTGAAGAAGTCCATGGCGAAGTCGGTGATGTCCATACGTGCTCTCTCTCGGGTGCCCCGGCTGCCGAATGGTACCGCAGCAGTTCCTCCACGACGGAACAGTCGTACCGGAATACGGCTCGGGCCGCACCGCTATCGTCCGGCCATGAGCAACAGCGAACAGGAGCACCCACTCGCCTGCGCAGCATGCCGGGTGATCGATCGAGCCGACGGGCTGGAGGACGGCCAGCTCTGGAACCCGGCCCACTTCACCACCGAGTCGTCGCGCAACCTCTTCAGCCTCATCCGACGGGTCGAGAACAGCACCGCCGACGCGGTCACCCAGTTCGCGGGGTCGATGAAGTTCGTGTACATCCACATCGCCTGGTTCGGCGTGTGGATCGCGCTCAACGTGGGGCTCGCCGGCCTCGGCTGGGAGTTCGACTCGTTCCCCTTCGGACTGCTGACGATGATCGTGTCGCTCGAGGCCATCTTCCTGGCCACCTTCGTGATGATCAGTCAGAATCGCCAGGCGGCCCGGTCGGACCTACGTGCCCAGCTCGACTTCGAGAACAACATCCGCGGCGAGATCTGGTCGGTGCACATCGGCGAGGCGCTCGGTCTCGACGTCGACCACGTCGAGTCGGTGGTGCGTCAGGCCATCGATGGCGCCCTGCGGGCGATGAAGGCCGGCGAGGGCATGCCCGCCGGCTCCGGCGACTAGCGAGCGCGCTCCCACGCGGCCAGCCACGCCGCGGCGGGCGACGACGCCTCGACGGTGACGGTCGCACCGTCGACGTGCTCCATCTCGGCCACCCAGCGCTCGTCCACCGCGACCATGCGGCCGGCGTCGTCGCGCCGGTGGTTCTCGCGGTAGGTCAGCCAGGTGCGCCACCCGGCGTCCTCCAGTGCACGCCGGCGGCGGTCGGGGGTCCGTGGCCGGCGGAGCAGTGCGACGGTGTCCATGGGTCGATCATGCACCCGTCGCCCTGTGGATCGTCAGTGCCGACTACCTGTGACTTTCCTGGGGATGGACCGCCTTCGACGGTGGACGACGGGCGGTGGCGGACGGCCTGGTTCAGAACATCCGCATCGACTGCGTCTTCGTCGCCGTGGCGGCCGTGTTGCCGGCGACGTCGGTCAGCGTGGTGGCGGCGATGTACGAGAACGTCGCTGCGGTGGTCTGCTGGCCCAGCGCTGCGCAGCCGGTGCCCGAGCACGTCCCGCCGACGGTGACGGTGATCGTCTTGTTCGCGTTGCTCAACGCCACCGTCGAGCTGCCCCACGTGGCCACGCCACCGTCCAGGGTCACGTAGTTGGCGCCGCCCGTGGTGCGGGCGCCGTTCGTGATGCCCGTGATGGTGAGCGTGTCGTTGCCCGTGCCCACCGGGTCGGTCATGGTCACCGAGGCCGACGATGGAACGGAGGCGGGTGCGAGGGGCTCGCTGTACGTGATCACCAGGGTGTCGCCGATCTCCACGCGTCCGTCGGTCGCGCCGTTCGTGTCGGTGATGGTGACCGCGGCCGGCTTGGCCCGGTCGAGCGGTGTGGTCGAGGCGAACGACGCCAGGTTGGCGGCCGCGTCGCGGGCGCCGGCGACGTTCGACGCCATCGCCACGGTCATGGTGCCGACCGTGGTGTCGGCTGCGCCCGCGCCCTCGGTGAGCGTGAGGGTGAGCGTGTTGGTCGACAGCGCGACGCTCGACAGCGTGCCGCCCGATGGCACGTTCGTCAGCGTCCACGGCGTGGTGCCGGCCGTGTAGGTCGACATCGTCTCGCTGAACTGCGCGGTCACACGGTCCACCTTGCCGTTGCCGTTGTTGTCCAACAGGCTCAGCGCCACCAGTGCGGGCGCCGCCCGGTCCGTCGGTGCGACGGCGGTGTAGCTGGCCTGGTTGCCCGCGGCGTCGCGGATGCCGGCCGGATCGGCCGTCAGGGCGACGGTGAACGTGCCCACTGCGGTGTTCGCCGCCCCGGCGCCCTGGTTGAGTGCGATGGTTGCCTGGGTGCCCGAGACCGTGACGGTGTTCACGGAAGCGCCGGACGGTGCCGCAGAGAGGCCGAAGACCGTCGGCGATGCCGTGAACGGTGCGAGGTTCTCGCTGAACGCCACCAGCAGGCGATCGATCTTGCCGTCGCCGTTGTCGTCGAACATCTGCTGACTCTGCCGCAGCGGCTTCATGCCGTCGGCGGGCGCGGTGCTGAACGTCGACTGGTTGCCCGCTGCGTCGCGGATGCCGGTGGCGCTGGCCGCGAGCGCGATGTTGAACGTGCCCGTCGACGTGTCGATGGCGCCCGCGCCCTCGGTGATGGTCAGCGTGACGGTGGGCGTGGTGACGGCCACCGAGGCGAGCGTGCCGGCGCTGGGCACGTTCGTGAGCGTCCAGGGCGTGTTGCCCGCCGAGTACGTGGCGAGGGCTTCGCTGAACGTCATGGTGACGCGGTCGAGCTTGCCGTTCGAGTTGGTGTCCAGGGCGGTCAATGCCTGCACCACGGGCGGCGCGCCGTCGGTGGGTGCCGTGGCAGCGAAGGACGACGGGTGGTCGTTCACGTCGCGGATGCCACTGGCGTTGGCGGCGAGCGCGACGGTGAAGGTGCCGACCGCGGTGTTCGCCGCGCCCGCACCTTCGGCGATGGTGAGGGTGGCGACGTTCCCGCTGACCGACACGGCCGACAGCGAGCCACCGGACGGAACGTTGGCGAGCGTCCAAGGGGCGATGCCCGCTGTGTAGGGCGCGAGGGTGTCGTCGAACGTGACGACCACTCGATCGATCTTGCCGTTCGAGTTCACGTCGCGCATCTGGATGGTCTGCAGCACGGGCGGCATGACGATGTTCACGGCCGCGCTGGCCGCCTTGCCCGACGTGTCGACCACGAAGATGCTGTGCGGGGCGTCGGTCGTGCCGGCCGGCAGGGTGACGCTCACCGCCTGTGAGGTGGCGTTGGTGACGGTGGTCGGCGTGCCGGTCAGCGTGGTGCCCGACGGCGAGTCCAGCCGGTAGCTCAGCGTCGCGCCGAGCGTGTAGTTGGCGATGGTGCCGTTCACCACGGCCGGCAGCGCCGTGATGGGCGCCGTCGAGCTCAGGGTGAACGTGGCGACCACCACGGTGATGGCCGCCGAGAAATTGCTCTCCGGTCCGGTCCAGCTGCCCATCTGGGCCTGCACGGTGTACTTCCAGGTACCCGTGGGCACGTTGTGCTCGACGCAACTCGGTGAGGTGACGGTGAGACACGCGCTCGTGATGGTCTGGAGGACGTTGGAGGAGTTGTAGCGACGAACGACATAACCCGTCACGGGTGTGCCGCTCGACAGGGTGCCGGCGGTCCACGTGACCGTGACCTCCTGCCCGACGGCCACGGCCACCGGTGCCGCCACGGGCGACACCGATTGGGAGATCGCCTGCGACGAGCCCGACGCAGCAGCCGTGTACGCGGCCGCGGCCGGGTTCACCGGAGACGCGACAAAGGCGGTGGTCGCCAACAACGCGACGACCACCGCCTTCATGCGCATGAGTGGATCAGGCCTGGCTACCCGAGAGGGTCATGGCAATGGTGAACGTGACGCCCTGGCAGCCGTCCGGTGCACCGGCGACCATCGAGACCACGTTGGCGATCGACTGCGTCGCCGACGTCGCGTTCGCGCCGACGGTCAGGCTCAGGCCGCTGGCGGCCAGCACCGACACGTTCGACACCGGGCAACTTGCGGAGTTGCTCGACGTGATCGTGCCCGGCGTCATCGACGTGAACGTCACGGGGTAGGGGTTGGGGTTGGTGATGGTGAAGAAGACGTCACCGCCGGTGAAACCGGGGTAGAGGTCTGCTGCACCGGTTGCGGCCGTGACCGTCAGTGACTGTGCGGTCAGGGCCTTCGCCTGACCGGAGCCACTGCCGTTCGCGGACCACAGTGCCGCGGCGATGCCGCCGCCCGTGAGCATCAGCATGACGATGCTGACGGCTCCGACCTTGCGCTTGCGAGTCATTGTGTTCCCTTCAGATGCTCAGATCTCGACGTGCCTCCCTTGAGACAACGTCCGGTGCTCTTGATCGGACCTTGATTCATCAAACTTGAGAAAAACGTCACTCAAGGGCGTTGACCTGCGCCGATTCGACACTCTTCGGAGTCGTCCGACGTCGACTTGATGCAGATGCACCAGACATTCACCACACCTGACTGGTGCGAATCGACTGCCGTTCCGGAGTGTCTGCTCACATCTCCGGTGGAATCGGGTACAGAAGATCAAGGGGCTCGAAGCCGTCCACGCGCCTCGGCACCCCGTCCGACGGCAGCGCCGCGGGTAGCGTTCGAGACGTGACGGACGCGGTCGACACTCCCCTGCTGCGCCGCATCCGCGAGTCGGTCATCGGCGACGACCAGGTGATGGAGGGGCCCTACGGGCCGCGTCGCATCACCTACGCCGACTACACCGCGTCGGGGCGCGCGCTGACGTTCATCGAGGACTTCATCCGCGACGAGGTGCTGCCCCGCTACGCGAACACGCACACCGAGTCGTCGGGCACCGGCCTGCAGACCACTCGTCTGCGCGAGGACGCCCGGCGCATCGTGCACGACGCTGTCGGAGGCGACGACGACACCTGCATCATCTTCTGCGGGTCGGGTGCCACCGGGGCCATCGACAAGCTCATCGGCGTCATGAACCTGCGCATCCCCGCCGACCTCGACGACCGCTACCACTTGTCCCAGCACATCCCGACGGCAGAGCGGCCCGTGGTGTTCGTCGGCCCGTTCGAGCACCACTCCAACGAACTGCCCTGGCGCGAGTCCATCGCCGACGTGGTCACCATCCCAGAGGACGCCGACGGCCACATCGACCTGGCGGAGCTCGAGCGGGCGCTGGTCGAGCACGCCGATCGTCCGTTGAAGATCGGCTCGTTCTCGGCCGCGTCGAACGTCACCGGCATCGTGTCGAACACCTGCGCCATCGCCGATCTGCTGCACCGGCACGGGGCGTTGTCGTTCTGGGACTTCGCCGCGGCCGGCCCGTACGTCGACATCGAGATGTACCCGACGTGCAGCGAGCACCCGTTCGCCCACAAGGACGCCGTGTTCCTCAGCC
The DNA here is from genome assembly GCA_966112835.1 of uncultured Acidimicrobiaceae bacterium. Taxonomy (GTDB): domain Bacteria; phylum Actinomycetota; class Acidimicrobiia; order Acidimicrobiales; family Ilumatobacteraceae; genus UBA668. Next base: position 8,189 of record CBHWEI010000018.1, on the reverse strand, counting down.
CGCACAAGTTCGTCGGCGGCCCGGGCACGCCCGGCGTGCTGGCCGTGCACCGTTCGCTGCTGTGCAACCGCGTGCCCGACGTGGTGGGCGGCGGCACCGTGGCCTACGTGAACCCCAGCGAGCATCGCTACCTCGACGATCCGGTCCACCGCGAAGAGGGCGGCACCCCGGCGATCATCGAGTCCATCCGCGCCGGCATGGTGTTCCAGTTGAAGTCGGCCGTCGGTGTCGACACCATCCGCGAGCGCGAGGCCGCCTATTGGCAGCGGGCGGTGCAGAACTGGTCCGCCAACCCGGCGCTTCAGGTGCTGGGCAACCCCCACGCCGAGCGCCTGTCCATCGTCTCGTTCGTGGTACGCCGCCCCGGCGGCCGCTACCTGCACCACAACTTCGTCGTCGCCCTGCTCAGCGACCTGTTCGGCATCCAGAGCCGCGGCGGTTGCTCGTGCGCCGGGCCGTACGGTCACCGCCTCCTGGGCATCGACCTCGACCGTTCGCACGAGTTCGAGCACGAGATCACCCAGGGCTGCGAGGGCATCAAGCCCGGCTGGACCCGGGTGAGCTTCAACTACTTCATCTCCGAAGCGGTGTTCCAGTACCTGGTGGCCGCGGTCGACCTGGTGGCCGAGCACGGCTGGAAGCTGCTGCCCGAGTACCGCTTCGAGCCGGCGTCGGGGCTGTGGCGTCACCATCTGGGCCCCGTCGAGCCGCCGTTGCGCCTCGCCAACGTCGGCTACGACCCCGCCACGGGCGACCTGATCGTGCCACCGATGGGCCATGACCGTGCGCCAGAGTCGGCGTTGGTCGACTACCTGCACGAGGCCCGCGAGCGGTTCGCTGCTGCGTCGGCCGAGTCGTGCGCCGAGCCGGCCGAAGGTGCGCTCTCGGCCGAGTTCGAGCACCTTCGCTGGTTCGACCTGCCGGCGGCGTCGCTCCTGCCCCGATGACGCCCGCCACCACGACGCCGGCCGACGAGCCCGACGGCACGACTTCGCGGTTCGTCGCCACCGTGCCGCCGTGGCTGCTCGGGTGCTGGCAGCGGGCGTGGATCCGCTTCGCCGACGGCACCGTGAACGACACCGACATGGTCATGTGGTTGCAGACACCCGAGCGCATGGTCGACGTCCGCATCGCCGCGGGCCGGCCCCCGGTCGATCGCGTCGACCACGTCGAGCACTGCTCCCCCGACCAACTCGCCGCGCTGGCCTCGGCGAACGCCAGCACCGGGTTCACCGGCGTCACCGACGTCGGTGTCGACGACGCCGGCAACGGGCGCTGCACCGCGCAGTGGTTCACCTACGGTCACGGTGTGAACTTCCAGCCCGAGTGCACGTTCCCGGAGCCCGGGCTGCTGGAGGTGAGCGCCGACGGCACCACCATGATCGAGCGGGCGCCCAGTGGCGCGTATGTGGAGGAGTGGCATCTGGTGCCCGGCTCGCGCGAGCACCTGTCGCATGCTCACCTGGGTGGCGGCCGGGAGTGGTTCACGGCCGGGCCCATTGCGGTCCTCGTGCGCGACCGTGTCACCACCGTACAGCCGGGCCAGCCCCTGCGGGCCGCTGATCTGGACTGCGAGTTCTCCGTGGCACGACGCACGCCCGACGGTCGGCTCCGTGTCGAACACTCGACGCTGCCGTGGCGAGAGGGAGCCCTGCTCGATGAGCCTGTCTGACCGCCTGCGGGCCGAGTGCGCCCGAGTCGCCGACGGATCATTCGCCGACGCGCGCATGCTGCCGCTGGAGGCGTACCGCTCGGACGACGTGCTGCGCGAAGAACTGCGCACCGTGCTGGCACCCGCATGGCACTGCGTGGGCCGCACGGCCGATCTACCTCGCAACGGCGACCATCTGGTGGACGAGTTGCCTCTCCTGCACGACGACGGCTCCGTGGGCACACGCTCGGTGCTGGTGGCGCGCGGCGACGACGGCGTGCTGCGCGCGTTCGACAACGTGTGCATCCACCGTGGTGCTCAACTGGTGGCCGGCTGCGGCAACGAGGCGCGGCTCACCTGCCCGTACCACGCCTGGGTGTACCGGCTCGACGGCCAACTGGTGGGCGCGCCGTACATGCAGCGCGACGACGTCGCGTTCGACCCCACGCAGCACCGGTTGGGTGCGCTGGCGCTGGAGGTCTGGCAGGGCTTCGTCTATGTGAACGCTTCGGCCCACGCCGAGCCGCTCGCGCCCCGGCTGCAGGGGCTCGGCGACGTGCTCGAGCGGTTCCACCTGGCCGACTACGTGCCGGTGCATCAGCAGGTCGACGTGTGGTCGACGAACTGGAAGCTCCTCGTCGAGAACTTCATGGACACGTACCACGTGTTCAAGGTGCACCGGGCCACGTTCGGCGCCACCAGCGACAGCCCCACCAACACGACGATGTACCCGGGCACCGATGCGTGGGCGCATCATGTGGCGCTCGATCGCGACGAGATGGCGCATCCCGACAACCAGGCGCTGCAGGGCGATTGGCGCCGGGCGGTGGTGCTGGCCGCGGTGTTCCCCACCCACGTCATGCAGGTGCAGCCCGATTCGCTGTGGTACCTGCAGATCAGCCCGGTCGGCACAGGTCGGGTGCGCATCCGCTGGGACGTGTCCGTCGCCCCCGATGTGCTGGCCGCGCAGGACGACCCCGATCGGTACGTGGCGTCGCTGCTGGACCTGCTCACCAGGGTGAACGCCGAGGACCAGCCGGTGGTCGAGAGCATTCGCCGTGCGGCCGACGGGCCGCAGTTCGAACGTGGCCCGTTCAGCACCTACGAGCAGAACGTGTACGACTTCGACCGCCACGTCGCCCGCCGACTGCGCGGCTGACGGGCGACCGGGTCCGCGGCGACCGGCCGGCCGAAAGAAAGCTCGTTGCGGCGGGAACTTCCCGGCCGTGTCGAGCGACCACCTGTGAACACCCGACGCTCCGGACGTCGGTCACCCGAAGCACAAGGAACGTTCACATGCGCCACTCCTCCATTCGTCGCGGCCTCGCCGCCAGCCTCGTCGTCGCCTCGCTGGGCCTCGCCGCCTGCGGTTCCGATTCGAAGGGCTCGGCCGACACCACCCCCACCACGGTCGCGGGCGGCGCAGAGACCACCGCGGGCGAGGAAGAGGCGCCGACCGTCACCAACGCAGCGGCGACGCCGGCCGACGTGGCCGACGGCAAGACCACCATCACCGTCACGGTCGGCACCGACGACTTCACCACCAGCGGAGGCACCCGCGTGGTCAGCGTCCCCAAGGGCACCGACGTGACCGTCGAGGTCACCGACCCGAACGCCGACCAGGAGTACCACCTGCACGGCTACGACGTCGAGGTCGCGGCCGCCAAGGGCGCCACCGGCAAGATCCAGTTCGTCGCCGACCAGGCGGGCAGCTTCGACCTGGAGAGCCACGACACCGAACAGGTGCTGCTGGTCATCGTCGTGAGCTGAGGGTTGCGACCACAAGCATCGTCCGCCGGGTAGGTTCGCCGGGAAGTGTTCACCTGAGGAGCCACCCTTTGAGCCTGCACGCTGCAGACCGCGACGACTCGATCCATCCGGGCGTCGACTTCTACCGGTACGCCAACGGCGGTTGGCTCGACACCAACCCCATCCCGGCTGGTTACGGCTCGTGGGGCTCGTTCGAGGAGCTCTCCTTCGGCAACGACGCCGTCATCCGCGACCTGCTCAACGCGGCCGCGACGAACCCCGTCACCGACCTGGACCGCATGCTCGGCGATCACTTCGCCGCGGGCATGGACGTCGATGCCATCCAGGCTGCCGGCGTCACGGCCGTCGCTCCCCTGCTCGACGCGATCGACCGACTGCACGACCATCAGGCCGTGCTGACCTTCCTGCCGACGCTGCACGGCTGGGGCATCGACGCGTTCTTCGGGTGGGCGGTCACGGTCGACCACGACGACTCGACGCGGCACCTGCTGTGGCTCGCCGAGACGGGCCTCGGTCTGCCCGACCGCGATGCCTACGACGACACCAGCGACGCCGCGGTGGCCTTGCGTGCCGCCTACGTCGACCACATCGCCGCGCAGTTGCGCAACCTGGGAGCCGACGCTCCGACCGCTGCCGCCGACGCCACGGCGGTGCTGCAGCTCGAGACGGCGCTCGCGGCGCGGCAACTGCGCGCCGAGGAACGTCGCGACCCGGGCCGCATCCTGAACCGCCACACCGTGGCCGAACTGGCCGATCTGGCGCCCGCACTCGACCTCCCCGGCTACCTGCAGGCCGTCGGCGCGGGCGGGGTGGCCACGGTGAACGTGCAGCACCCGGAGTACTTCGCCGACCTGCACGCGGTCATCGTGGGGTCCGAGCCGGCAGCGCTGCGCGCCTACCTCCGCTTCCACACCGTGCACGCCGTCGCGTCAGCGCTACCGGAGGCGTTCGAGCTGGAGGAGTTCCAGTTCTACGGGCGCCGCATCAACGGCCAGCAGTCGCAGCACGAGCGGTCCAAGCGGGTCCTCGACGCGCTCACGGCCGACATGGGCGAGGCGCTGTCGCAGCGGTTCGTCGAGGCGACCTTCTCACCGGCGGCGAAGGAGCGAGCACTCGAGATGGTCGCAGCCATCGTCGACGAGATGCGCCGCTCGCTCGAGACCCGGCCGTGGATGAGCGAGGCGACCCGAGCCCAGGGGCTGACGAAGCTGCAGGCCATCCGCGTCAAGATCGGCTACCCCGACAGGTGGCGCGACTGGTCGGGCCTGCAGGTGCGCCGCGACTCGTATGCGGCCAACCGCATCAACGCCGCACGGTTCGAGTTGGCCACCATGATCCGCAAGCTCGACGAGCCGGTCGACCAGACCGAGTGGGAGATGCCGCCCCACGTGGTGAACGCGTACTACCACCCCACTCGCAACGAGATCGTGTTCCCGGCCGGCATCCTGCAGCCGCCCATGTTCGACGCCGAAGCGGACGATGCACTGAACTTCGGTGGCATCGGCACGGTGATCGCCCACGAGATCTCGCACGGGTTCGACGACCAGGGGCGCCGCTTCGACGAGAAGGGCGCGTTCCGCGACTGGTGGACCGACGACGACGAGGCGCATTTCAACGAACTGACGGCGCGGCTGGTGAGCCAGTTCGACGGCTACGTGGCCATCGACGACGTGCACGTGAACGGCCGGCTGACGCTGGGCGAGAACATCGCCGACCTCGGCGGTCTCGCCCTCGCGTACCGGGCGCTCGAGCGGCGCAGCGGCGACGCACCGCGCATCGACGGCCTCACCCAGGCGCAGCGGTTCTTCCTGGCCAATGCGCGCATTTGGCGCGGCAACGTCAGCGTCGAGCGCGCCCGCACGCTCGCCCAGATCGATCCGCACAGCCCGCGGCACCTGCGCGTGCTCGGGCCCATGTCGAACCTCGACGGCTTCCAGGACGCGTTCGGCCTGGCCGACGACGCGCCGGTGCTGCGGCCGAGGGCCGAGCGCATCGAGATCTGGTGACTAGCGTTCGCCGCATCGACACGCCGAACCATCTCCCCTCCTTCCAACTCACGGGACGCATCGCGTTGGTCACCGGCGCGAGCCGTGGCATCGGCCGCGGACTGGTCGACGCGCTCGCAGCCGCCGGCGCCACGGTCGCCGTGACGGCCCGTTCGCTCGACGACGCCCGCACCGTGGCCGACGCCGTGGTCGCCGCGGGCGGTGCGGCGTCCGCGCACGCGCTCGATGTCGGTGACGTCGGCTCCATCCGCCGCGCGGTCGACGAAGCGGTCGAACAGCACGGCCGGCTCGACGTGCTGGTCGCCAATGCCGGCCTGGGGGCCAACCACCCCGCCGTCGATGTCACCGAGACCGACTGGGACGAGATGATGGACGTCAACGCGAAGGGCCTGTTCTTCACGGCGCAGGCTGCCGGTCGGGTGATGCTGGCCCAGGGGTCGGGCCGCATCGTCGCGATCAGTTCGCAGGCGTCGCTCGTCGGCATCCGCGACCATGCGGTGTACTGCGCGTCGAAAGGCGCGGTGAACCAGTTCGTGCGCGTCCTCGCGCTCGAGTGGGGCTCGCTGGGCGTCACGGTCAACGCCGTCGCGCCCACGTTCATCCACACGCCCGGCACCGCCGAGCGGCTCGACGACCCCGTGTACCTGCAGGGTGTGCTCGACCGCATCCCCATCGGCCGGGTGGGCAGCATCGCCGACGTCGCCGGTGCGGTCATCTACCTGGCGTCCGACGCGGGCGCGCTGGTGAACGGTGTGGTGCTGCCGGTCGACGGCGGCTGGACCGCTCAGTGATCGGCTGACGCCGCGGCGCCGACCGCTGCGGCCGGGTGATGCTCCACGGCGACGGCCACCGCGCACACCAGCGCGGACAGGCCGCCCAGTACGAACGGGATGCGCGCCGACGAGATCTCGATGACCCACCCCATCAGCAACGCGCCGATGGGCGTCGAGCCGAACCAGGCCATCTGCTGCAGGGCCATCACCCGACCCAGCATGGCGGGCTCGGTGGCCTGCTGCAGGATGACGCTGTTCACCGACTGGAACGAGGCCGAGGCGAACCCGAGCGCCACGCTGAGGAGCACGAACGACCAGTAGACCGGCGCCACCGCGATGGCGAAGAACGTGACGGCGAAGCCGGCCAACGACACCGCCAGCGTGCGCTGCGGGTGCACCGTGACGCCGGCGATGTAGACGCCGCCGATGATCGACCCGATGGCGCTGACGCTCATGGCCGCGCCCACCGCACCGGCACCGCCCAGGTACTCGAACCGCACGATGGAGGGGATGGTGGTGCCGAAGTTGAAGCCGATGGTCCCGACGACGGCCATCACCAGCAAGGGTCGCCCGACGTCGCGATGGCTGCGCACGTAGCGGAACCCTTCGGCCAACTTGCCCTTCGCTGCGCCGGCCAGGGGCCGTGCCACCAGGTCGGCAGCGCGCAGGCCGACGAGCGCGGCGATGACCACCAGGTACGAGGCGGCGTTCACGAAGAAGCACACCGCGGTGCCGACCGTGGCGATGAGCGCACCGGCGATGGCCGGCCCGATGAGCCGCGACACCGAGTTGATGGTGCCGTTGGTGGCCACAGCGCTTGAGCGCAGTTCGGGGCGCACAAGCTGGAACAGGATGGCCTGCATGGCCGGCCGCTCGACAGCGAGCACCAGGCCCAGCGAGAGCGTGAGTGCGTAGATCCACCAGATGGTGACGTGGTCGGTCGCCACCACCACACCGAACGACGCGGCGAGCAGGCCCGACACGGTGGACGTGGCCACGAGCAGTCGGCGGTTGTCGATGCGGTCGGCCAGCACGCCGGCCGGTGCACCCAGCACGAGCATGGGCAGGAACTGCAGCGCCATCGCGATGCCCAACTGGGCGCTGTCGTTGGTGAGCTCGAGCACCAGCCAGGTGACGGCGAGCTGTTGCGACCACGAACCGATGCTCGACACGGTCTGGCCGATGAAGTATCGGCGGAAGTTGCGGTTCTCGAAGGCCGCCAGGCGGCGCGGGCCCTTGACTGCGGCGTCAGCCGACATCGAGGGAACCGATCCGTTGTCGTTCGAACTTCACGAAGCTCGACTGGCGCGATAGCAGCACCACGGCCTCGAGCATGTCGACCGCGTCCTGGCCGCGCGGGATGCGCGCGAGCACCGGGCCCGACGACGCCACGCCATCGATCACCGTGATCGGCACGCCGACATCCAGGCCGACCGGCGCGAGCGCGTCGCGCGTCCACGCCCGCAGCACCTCGTCCAGCTGGTGGTCAGTGGCGGCATCGATGAACGACGCAGCCAGGTCGGCGCGCTCCAGCGCCGTTCGCGACATTTCCAGCCGGTCCGCCTCGTCGGCCGTGTCGAGCTCGACGTGGAAGTGGCGGCCGTACGCCGCGTAGAAGCGGCGGGCGGCGGTGTTGCCGGCCTGCAACTCGATGGCGGCCATCACGCGGGCCGGCCCCCAGGCTGCGTCGTTGAACCCGCGGTACCAGTCGTCGATGTCGCGCCCGTCGTTCACGACGGACAGGCTCAGCAGGCGGACCTTCAGGTCGATGAGCTCGAGCTGTTCCACTGCGGTGAGCCACTGCTCGGTGATCCAGGCGAACGGACACGAAGGGTCGACGAACACCTCGACGGTGCGGCGTGCGGGCGGCTGCATCTCTCCGACGATAGGCCACCGAGAACGAGAAAGGCCCAGGTCTGTTGACCTGGGCCTTGGTCCGTGGAGCTGAGGGGAATTGAACCCCTGACCTCTTCCATGCCATGGAAGCGC